>NZ_BAGK01000052.1 GCF_000308795.1 Nocardia thailandica NBRC 100428
CCCAAGGCCGATCAGCCGCGCGCCGACGCGCCCGCCGAGGCAGGCGACGACTCCGGTCGCGAGGGCGGCCAGCGTGGCCGCGGCCGTCAGCGCCGCGGTCGTGACCAGGCGCGTTCCGGCGGTGACGCGGCCGCCACCGAGAACCGTGACGAGGCCAAGCAGGCCGACGGCGGCGAGGGCGGCGAGCGCCGCCGCGACCGCGGTGAGCGCGGCAACGCCGAGCGCGGCGGTGGCGACCGGAATCAGAACGAGCGCAACCAGAACCAGAACGCGGGTGGCAACGCCGGTCCGCGCGGTGACCGCAACGACCGCAACGACCGCGGCGGCGACGACGAGGAAGGCGGCCGCGGCCGCCGGGGCCGTCGTTTCCGCGAGCGCCGTCGCGGCCGCGACCGGGAGACCGGCGGCAACGAGGCCCGCGACGTCGAGATCCGCGAGGACGACGTCCTGCAGCCGGTCGCCGGCATCCTCGACGTCCTCGACAACTACGCGTTCGTGCGGACCTCCGGCTACCTGGCGGGCCCGAACGACGTGTACGTCTCGATGAACCTGGTCCGCAAGAACGGCCTGCGCCGCGGCGACGCGATCACGGGCGCCGTGCGCGCCCCGCGCGACGGCGAGCAGAACAACCAGCGGCAGAAGTTCGACCCGCTGGTGCGCCTGGACACCGTCAACGGCGGCGAGGTCGACGCGGCCAAGCGCCGTCCGGAGTTCTCCAAGCTGACCCCGCTGTACCCCAACCAGCGGCTGCGCCTCGAGACCACCCCGAACAAGCTGACCACCCGCGTGATCGACCTGATCATGCCGATCGGCAAGGGCCAGCGCGCCCTGATCGTGTCCCCGCCCAAGGCCGGTAAGACCACGATCATGCAGGACATCGCCAACGCGATCGCGATCAACAACCCCGAGTGCTACCTCATGGTCGTGCTGGTCGACGAGCGTCCCGAAGAGGTCACCGACATGCAGCGCTCGGTCAAGGGTGAGGTCATCGCCTCCACCTTCGACCGTCCGCCCGCCGACCACACCTCGGTCGCCGAGCTGGCCATCGAGCGCGCCAAGCGCCTGGTGGAGATGGGCAAAGACGTTGTCGTGCTGCTGGACTCGATCACCCGACTGGGCCGCGCGTACAACAACTCGTCGCCCGCCTCGGGCCGCATCCTCTCCGGTGGTGTCGACTCGACCGCGCTGTACCCGCCCAAGCGGTTCCTCGGCGCGGCGCGCAACATCGAGAACGGCGGCTCGCTGACCATCATCGCCACCGCGATGGTGGAGACCGGCTCGACCGGTGACACGGTCATCTTCGAGGAGTTCAAGGGCACGGGCAACGCCGAGCTCAAGCTCGACCGCAAGATCGCCGAGCGCCGGGTGTTCCCGGCGGTCGACGTCAACCCGTCGGGTACCCGCAAGGACGAGCTGCTGCTCTCGCCCGACGAGGCCGCGGTGCTGCACAAGCTGCGCCGGGTGCTCTCGGGTCTGGACTCCCACCAGGCCATCGATCTGCTGATCGACCGCCTGAAGAAGTCCAAGAACAACCTCGAGTTCCTGATGCAGGTCTCCAAGACCGCGCCGGGCGCGCTGGAGGATTAGCAGTTCACGATGTCGGGGCCTCGCGCGTTCGCGCGGGGCCCCTCGTCGTCTCGCCGGGAATACCGGCAAGCCAGGGGGCGTTTTCGCTCGATGCGAGGGACCTGGCATACTGGACCATCGTGCGTCTGCGCATCCGCAGACGATCCCGCCTAGTCGGTTCCGGTTCACGCATTCCGCGCCCCAGCGGCGTGCGACCCGGCGACCACGATCGAGAGGACGCCCATGAAGGCAGGAATCCACCCCAACTACGTCGACACCACCGTCGTCTGTGGTTGTGGCAACACGTTCCAGACCCGCTCCACCAAGGAGTCCGGCCAGATCACGGTCGAGGTCTGCTCGCAGTGCCACCCGTTCTACACCGGCAAGCAGAAGATCCTCGACACCGGCGGCCGCGTGGCCCGCTTCGAGGCCCGCTACGGCAAGCGCGCCGCGAAGAACGCCGAGAAGTAGCTTTCCCACCCGACGCCCGGTTCTGCATCCGCAGGCCGGGCGTCGGTGTTGTCAGCGGCGCGGGGCCGCGGGGGCTCGGCCTTTCGGCCGGGCCCGGGCCTGCGGCCCGCGAATGACGGCGGCGGGTCTTCGGGACTTCGGGTCTTCGGTTCGGCGTACGGCGCGTCTCAGGTCCACTCTCTTCGTAGGAGCATTCTCATGGCCGATCGGACGGCCCCTTCCGCGATCGACGACATCCTCGCCGAGTACCACGGCCTGGAATCGCAGCTCGCCGATCCGGCGCTGCACAACGACGCGGGCGCGGCGCGCCGGGTGGGCAAGCGGTTCGCCGAGCTGGCCCCGGTGATGACGACCTACCGCAAGCTGGAGACCGCCAAGGACGATCTGGCCGCGGCCAGGGAGCTGGCCGACGACGACGCCTCCTTCGCGGCCGAGGTGCCGGGGCTGGAAGCCCAGGTGGAGGAGCTGGAGGCGGCGCTGGCCGACCTGCTCGCCCCGCGCGACCCGCACGACGGCGACGACGTGGTCCTCGAGGTCAAGTCCGGCGAGGGCGGCGAGGAGTCGGCCCTGTTCGCCGCCGACCTGGCCCGCATGTACACCCGCTACGCCGAGCGCCACGGCTGGAAGGTCGAGACGCTCGACGTCACCTACTCCGACCTGGGCGGCTTCAAGGAGGCCACGCTGTCGATCAAGAGCCGCGACGCGGCGCGGGACGGCGTCTGGTCGCGGTTCAAGTTCGAGGGCGGCGTGCACCGGGTGCAGCGCGTCCCGGTGACCGAGTCGCAGGGCCGCATCCACACCTCGGCGGCGGGCGTGCTGATCTACCCCGAACCCGACGAGGTCGAGCAGGTGCAGATCGACGAGTCCGACCTGCGCATCGACGTCTACCGCTCCTCGGGCAAGGGCGGCCAGGGCGTCAACACCACCGACTCGGCCGTCCGGATCACCCACCTGCCCTCGGGCATCGTCGTGACCTGCCAGAACGAGCGCTCGCAGCTGCAGAACAAGGCCCGGGCCATGCAGGTGCTCGCCGCCCGTCTGCAGTCACTGGCCGAGGAGCAGGCCGACGCCGAGGCCGCGGCGGGCCGGGCCAGCCAGATCCGCACGGTCGACCGGTCCGAGCGCATCCGCACCTACAACTTCCCGGAGAACCGGATCGCCGATCACCGCATCGGCTTCAAGGCGCACAACCTGGACGCGGTCCTCGACGGCGACATGGACGCGCTGCTCGACGCGCTCGGCAAGGCCGACCGCGAGGCCCGCATGGCCGCCGAGTGACGATGCCCGACCGTCGACGGCTGCGGCCGCTGATCGTCGCGGCGGCCGACCGGCTGGCCGCGGCGGGGGTCGCCTCGCCGATGACCGACGCCGAGCTGCTCGCCGCGCACGTGCTCGGCGTCGACCGGATGCGGCTGGCCCTGTTTCCCATGGCCGAGCCGGCGCAGGTCGCCGCGCTCGAGGAGCTGGTCGAGCGCCGGGCGGCGCGAGTCCCGGTGCAGCACCTGACCGGTAGCGCGCCGATGGGGGAGATCGACCTCGCCGTCGGCCCCGGCGTCTTCGTGCCCCGGCCGGAGACCGAACTGCTCTTCGCCTGGGCGCTGGCCTTCCTCGCGACGCTGCCGCACGACCACGCGCCGATCGTGGTCGACCTCTGCACGGGCTCGGGCGCGCTGGCCCTCGCCCTCGCGCACGCCCGCCCGGACGCCGTCGTCCACGCGGTCGAACTCGACCCGGACGCCCTCGGCTGGGCCCGCCGCAACGCCGACGCGCGCATCGCCGCGGGCGACACCGCGACCACCCTGCACGCGGGCGACGCCACCGACCCCGCCCTGCTGAGCGCCCTCGACGGCCGGGTCGACCTGGTCGTGTCCAATCCGCCCTACATTCCCGACGCCGCGGAGCTGTCCCCGGAAGTGGCCGAACACGATCCGCACCGCGCGCTGTTCGGCGGGCCCGACGGCCTCGACGTCGTGCGGGGCCTCGTCCCGGTGCTCGCCGGGCTGCTGCGCCCCGGGGGCGGCGTGGCGATCGAGCACGACGACACCAACGGCGCGGGCGTGGCCGCCCTGCTGAGCGGCGCCGGTTTCACCGGGGTGACCGAACACCCCGACCTCGCGGACAAGCCCCGCTTCGTGACCGGCACCCGGGGGCCGGATTCGGCGCGCGGCTAAGCTACCCGTCGTGAGTGTCTACGACTGTGCGGATCCCGATTCTCGCGCCGCCGGGCTGACCGCGGCGACCAGCGCCCTCAAGTCCGGCCGGCTGGTGGTGATGCCTACCGACACGCTCTACGGCCTGGCGGCCGACGCGTTCGACTCCGCCGCCGTGGCGGACCTGCTCGCGGCCAAGCGCCGGGGCCGCGACATGCCCGTTCCGGTGCTCGTCGGTTCGTGGCACACCATCGACGGCCTGGTGTTCTCGGTGCGCCCGCAGGCACGCGAACTGATCCGGGCGTTCTGGCCCGGCGCGCTGAGTCTGGTTGTGCAGCAGGCGCCTTCGCTGGCCTGGGACCTCGGCGACACCCGCGGCACCGTGATGCTGCGCATGCCACTGCACCCGGTCGCCCTCGAACTGCTGCGCGAGGTCGGCCCGCTGGCGGTCTCGAGCGCGAACGTCTCCGGGCAGCCGCCCGCGAGCACCGCCGAGCAGGCCCGCGCGCAGCTGGGCACGCTGGCGAGCGTGTACCTCGACGGCGGCCCGGCCGAGCACGCGGTGGCCTCGACCATCGTCGACCTCACCGCCGACCAGCCGCGCATCCTGCGCGAGGGGGCGATCCCGGCGGCCGACATCGCCGAGGTGCTCGGCATGGAGCCCGACGCCCTGCTCAGCCCCGCGCAGCGGTAATCGATGACCACGGTCGTTCCCCTGCGCGAGCTCATCCTCGTGCTGCTCATCTCGGCAACCGTGACCTTCCTGGCCACCGGCGGAATCCGCGTGCTGGCCGTCGCCTTCGGCGCCGTGGCGATTCCCCGCGAACGCGACGTGCACGTCAAGCCGATCCCGCGCATGGGCGGGGTCGGCATGTACATCGGCGTGGTGGCCGCGGTGCTGTTCGCCCATCAGCTCCCGGCGCTGCGCCGCGGATTCGACTACGCCCCCGACATTCCCGCCGTCCTGGTGGCGGCGACCCTGATCGTGCTGGTCGGCATCGTCGACGACCGCTGGGGGCTGGACGCGCTCACCAAGTTCGCCGGGCAGGTGACGGCCGCGGGCGTGATGGCCGTGATGGGTCTGAGCTGGTACGTCATCTACGACCCGTTCAACGACTCCACCGTCGTCCTCGACGCGCTGCAGGGCGGCCTCGTCACCGTCGGCATCACCGTGACCCTGGTCAACGCCATGAACTTCGTCGACGGCCTGGACGGCCTCGCGGCCGGGCTCGGCCTGATCTGCGCGAGCGCGGTGTTCGTGTTCTCCGTCGGCCTGCTCTACGACCAGGGCGGATCGGTCGACACCTACCCGCCCGCGCTGCTGGCCGCCGCGCTGGCGGGCGCCTGCCTCGGATTTCTTCCGCACAATTTCTCGCCCGCCCGGATCTTCATGGGGGATTCCGGTTCGATGATGATCGGTTTGATGCTGGCGGCGGTTTCCACCGGCGCCTCCGGCCGAATCCCGCTCCAGGGTTACGGCCCGCGCGACATCGTCGGTTTGCTCTCGCCGCTGTTGCTGGTGGGTGCGGTGATGTTCATTCCGGTGCTCGATCTGCTGCTCGCGATCGTGCGCCGGGTGCGCGCGGGCGTGAGTTTCTCCACACCGGACAAAATGCACTTGCATCATCGTTTGTTGCAGATCGGACATTCGCAGCGCCGGGTCGTTCTGCTCATTTACTTGTGGGTGGGTGTGCTGGCATTCGGCGCGGTGGGCACGTCGCTGATGGATCGCCGCCTCGTGGTGCTGCTGGTGGCGGGCGGACTGGTGTTCGCGCTGGTAGTGACCGTGATCCCATCGATGCGCCGACCGGAGTCGGCCCATCGGTGACGGACGGGCCCAAGGTAAAGTCGCCGGTGTGAGCTTTACACCGGAAACCGTGCCAGGCCCCGACGCCCCGCTGCGCGCCGCTCTGCGCTACGGGCTGATCGGCCTCGGCGTGCTCGTCGTGTCGTCGGTCGCCGTGTCGGCGGCCCTTGCCGGTCTGCCGGGGGTCTGGGGCGCCCTCCTCGGGGCGGCGATCGGCGGCGGCTTCATCCTCACCACCGCGGTCGCGGTGCTCGTCGGCGCGAAGCTGGAGCCGACGACCGCGGGCCTGGTCATGCTGGTCAGCTGGGTCGGGAAGATGCTGATCGCGCTGATCGTGCTCGCCGTGCTGAGCCGGTACGGCTTCTACTCCAAGCCCGCCCTGTTCTTCACCGTGATGGGCGCCCTGCTGATCGTGCTCGGCGCGGAGACGTACGGCGTTCTGTCCCAGCGGGTTCCGTACGTCACGACACGCGCGGGTGATGGCGAAACGGCTTCCGAACAGGAATAATCCCACCCAGCTACACACTGTCGTAGATAGCTTGGTAAAGTCTAGGTAAGCAAGCAACCAAGCTAGGAGCGCAGACCGGGTCCGCCGGCGCCGTGCTCCCGGCAACCAGGGGGGATCGACAACGATCCTGCCAGGTGCCGCTATGCTTACTGCCGATCCGGACCACAAATACGTCCGGTTGAAGCATGTCGACGATGTCGCCGACACCGTACAGAAGCCCGGCGCGGTTACGCCGTAAAGGACTCTGGCGAATTTCGAGCCGTCAAGCGTCGACCCCATTGATCGTCAATGTCCGATCGAACCGCGGGAAAGACCGTACCCGCGGCCCGAACACGGGAGAGAACGCTGAGCGTCACCACTTTGGCGGCGGGCGAGTTCCACGCGCCATCGCTGTCCGACTTCTTCCCTCCAGCAGTGCTGTTCGAGGGTACGCCGTTCGAACTCGATCGCCTGATGCTGATCCGGCTGCTGATGACCGGCGTCGTGGTCCTCTTCTTCGTGCTGGCGTTCCGCTCGCCGAGGATCGTGCCGCGTGGTCTGCAGAACATCGGCGAGACCGCCGTCGTGTTCGTCAAGGAGCAGATCGCCGAAGAGGTACTCGGCAAGGAGACCGGCCGCCGGTTCCTCCCGCTGATCGCGACGATCTTCTTCACGGTCCTGTTCCTGAACTTCTCCAGCATCGTTCCGTTCCTGAACATCTCGTCGAACGCCCGGGTCGGTATGCCGCTCGTGCTGGCCGCGATCGCCTACATCGCGTTCAACTACGTCGGCATCAGGAAGTACGGCTTCTTCAAGTACGTGCGCTCGAGCATCGTGGTCCCGAACGTGCCGCCCGCCCTGCACGTGCTGCTGATCCCGATCGAGTTCGTCTCGACCTTCATCCTGCGGCCGTTCACGCTGACCGTGCGACTCATGGCCAACATGCTGGCCGGCCACATCATGCTGGTGCTGTTCTTCAGCGCCACGTGGTTCTTCCTGTTCGATGCCGCCTCGTGGATGAAGGTGTTCTCGCCCTTCTCGCTGCTGGCCGGCATCGGCTTCACGCTGTTCGAGCTGCTGGTCATCTTCCTGCAGGCGTACGTCTTCGCCCTGCTGACCGCGGTGTACATCAGCCTCGCACAGCACGCCGCCGACCACTGATCCGACTCACCACACCAATACCGCCAAACCTGCTACACACGCCGACCGGCGGGTGAGCAATAGAAAGGGAATGGAAAGACTCATGAGCCTCGCTTACCTGGCCCAGGAAGCCGCCAACACCGAATCCACCATCAAGGGCCTCGGCGCTGTCGGTTACGGCCTCGCGGCGATCGGCCCCGGCATCGGCGTCGGCATCGTCGTCGGTAAGGCCATCGAGGGCTTCGCCCGTCAGCCCGAGCTCGCCGGCCAGATCCGCACCAACATGTTCCTCGGTATCGCGTTCACCGAGGCCCTGGCGCTGATCGGCCTCGTCGCCGGCTTCATCTTCTGATTCCGATGTACGAGATCATCACGCTCGCCGCTGAAGGGGGAGAGGATGTGAATCCTCTCGTTCCCGAGGTCTATGACATCGTTTGGTCGATCGTCTGTGTCGCGATCATCGGCGTCCTGTTCTGGAAGTACGTGATCCCGCGCGTCATCAAGACGCTCGACGAGCGCTCGGAGAAGATCGAGGGCGGCATCGCCCGCGCCGAGGCGGCTCAGGAAGAAGCCAAGCAGACGCTGCAGCAGTACCAGCAGCAGCTGGCCGATGCCCGGCTCGAGGCCGCGAAGATCCGTGAGGACGCGCGGACCCAGGGTCAGCAGATCCTCGCGCAGATGCGCGCGGACGCCCAGGCCGAGAGCGACCGCATCGTCGCCGCCGGTCACACCCAGCTGGAAGCCCAGCGGCAGCAGATCCTGACCGAGCTGCGTTCCGAGGTCGGCCGCACGGCCGTCGACCTGGCCGAGAAGATCATCGGCCAGTCGGTTTCGGACGAGGCCAAGCAGGCGGCGTCGATCGACAAGTTCCTCAGCGAACTCGACTCGACCGACGCCGGCATCGGGGTCGGAAGGTAACGACGCGAAAGTGAGAAGCATGTACGCAGCGAGCCGCGAGGCCAGCTCCCGGTCTCGGGAGGCGCTTCGGGCCGCTCTGACCGGAAGCGCAACTGTTGCGGCCACGACGGGTTCGGAACTGTTCGCCGTTGTCGCCGTGCTGGACGACCAGCGTTCGCTGCGTGTGGCGCTCGCGGACGTGTCGGTGCCGGGTTCGGTGCGAGCCGAGCTCAGCGAGCGGATCTTCGGCGGCAAGGTCAGCGCTGCCACGCAGGCAGTGCTGACCACCGCGGTGGCCCAGGACTGGTCCCGCACCGCCGACCTGGTCGACACCCTGGAGCTGCTCGGCCAGGAGGCCCTGCTCGAGTCGGCCTCCGAGGACGGCCGCCTCACCGCGGTCGAGGACGAGCTGTTCCGGCTCGGCCGGATCATCGCCGACAACCCCGAGCTGGAGCAGGCGCTGTCCGACCGGACCAAGCCTGCCGCCGCGCGGCGGGCACTGGTCGAGCGGCTGCTGACCGGCAAGGTCGAACCGACCACCCTGACCCTGGTCGACCAGGCGGTGACCCGCCGGCGGAACAACAACATCGGCGTCGCCTTCGACGCCCTGTCCGATCTGGCGGCGGCCCGTCGTGACCAGATCGTCGCCCACGTGCGCTCCGCGATCGCCCTGTCCCCGCAGCAGCGGGAGAAGCTGTCGGCCTCGCTGGCACGCATCTACGGCAAGGCGGTCACCGTGCACGTGCAGGTCGACCCGACGCTGCTGAGCGGCGTCGTCGTGCGCGTCGGAGACGACGTCATCGACGGCAGCGCCACCGGCCGACTGGAGCGGATGCGCCGCGCCCTGTCGTAAGACGGCCGAGCACCCTCCACCCCCCGACATTCGAGACCACAGCGAGAGCAGGAACAACATGGCGGAGCTGACGATCTCCTCCGACGAGATCCGTAGCGCGATCGAGAGCTACACCCAGAGCTACACCCCGGAAACCTCTATCGAAGAAGTCGGTGTCGTCACCGACACCAGCGACGGCATCGCGCACGTCAGCGGCCTGCCCTCGGCGATGGCCAACGAACTGCTCGAGTTCCCGGGCGGCGTCCTGGGCGTCGCGCTGAACCTCGAGGACACCGAGATCGGTGCCGTCATCCTCGGTGAGTTCGCCTCGATCGAGGAGGGCCAGCAGGTCCGCCGCACCGGCGACGTGCTGTCGGTCCCCGTCGGTGACAAGTTCCTCGGCCGCGTGGTCAACCCGCTGGGTCAGCCGATCGACGGCCTCGGCGACATCGAGGCCGACGAGCGCCGCGTGCTCGAGCTGCAGGCCGCGACCGTGCTGGAGCGCCAGCCGGTCGAGGAGCCGCTGGCCACCGGCATCACCGCCATCGACGCCCTGACCGCCATCGGCCGCGGCCAGCGTCAGCTGATCATCGGCGACCGCAAGACCGGCAAGACCGCCGTCGCGATCGACGCGATCCTGAACCAGAAGGCGAACTGGGAGACCGGCGACCCGACCAAGCAGGTCCGCTGCATCTACGTCGCCATCGGCCAGAAGGGTTCCACCATCGCGGGCGTCAAGGCCGCGCTGGAGGAGCACGGCGCCCTCGAGTACACCACCATCGTCGCCGCCCCCGCCTCGGACTCGGCCGGCTTCAAGTGGCTGGCCCCCTACACCGGCTCGGCCATCGGCCAGCACTGGATGTACCAGGGCAAGCACGTCCTGATCGTGTTCGACGACCTGACCAAGCAGGCCGAGGCCTACCGCGCCATCTCGCTGCTGCTGCGCCGCCCGCCGGGCCGCGAGGCCTACCCGGGTGACGTCTTCTACCTGCACTCGCGTCTGCTGGAGCGTTGCGCCAAGCTGTCCGACGACATGGGCGCCGGCTCGATGACCGGTCTGCCGATCATCGAGACCAAGGCCAACGACGTCTCGGCGTTCATCCCGACCAACGTCATCTCCATCACCGACGGCCAGGTCTTCCTCGAGTCCGACCTGTTCAACAAGGGTGTCCGCCCGGCGATCAACGTCGGTACCTCGGTCTCCCGTGTCGGTGGCGCCGCCCAGACCAAGGCCATGAAGAAGGTCGCCGGTTCGCTGCGTCTGGAAATGGCCCAGTACCGCGAGCTGGAGGCGTTCTCCGCCTTCGCCTCCGACCTGGACGCCGCCTCGCTGGCGCAGCTGGAGCGCGGTGCCCGCTGGGTCGAGCTGCTCAAGCAGGACCAGTACGCCCCCGTGTCCGTCGAGGACCAGGTCGTCTCGATCTACCTCGTCGACGCCGGCTACTACGACTCGGTGCCCGTCGGTGACGTTCGCCGCTTCAACAAGGAGCTGCTGGAGTACCTGCACGGTGCCACCCAGTCCTCCTTCGACTCGCTCGCCGGTGGCGCCAAGCCGCTGGCCGACGAAGCCGCCGACGCGATCAAGTCCGCGACCGACGACTTCAAGCAGGGCTTTCTGGCCTCCGACGGCAGCCGTGTCGTGAACGAGGCCGCCGCCGGCGATCTGGCCCACGAAGAGGTCGAGTCGCTGTCGGTCACCCGCAAGCACGTCGACAAGTAAGCCGGGTCGCAGACTGATGCTGGCAATTTCCGAATCGGCGAATGAAGGGAGTGACTGATGGCAAGCTTGCGTGAATTGCGCTCCCGCATTCGTGGTGTGAACTCGATCAAGAAGATCACCAAGGCCCAGGAGCTGATCGCGACTTCGCGCATCTCCAAGGCCCAGGCGCGGGTCGCCGCCGCCAAGCCGTACGCGGAGGAGATCACCAAGGTCCTCGGCGAGCTCGCGAGCGCGTCCAAGAGCCTGACCCACCCGCTGCTCACCGAGCGCGCGAACGCCCGCCGCGCCGCCGTCCTGGTGATCACCAGCGACAGCGGCATGTGCGGTGGTTACAACTCCAACGTGCTCAAGCGCGCCGAGGAGCTCATGACCACCCTGCGTGGCGAGGGCAAGGAGCCGGTGCTCTACGTCATGGGCAACAAGGGCCTGACGTACTACACCTTCCGCAACCGTCCGCTGGTCTCCTCGTGGACCGGGTTCTCGCAGCAGCCGAAGTACACCGATGCCTCGGCCGCCTGCAACCACCTGGTGGAGGCCTTCATGGCCGGCTCCGAGGGCAGCGTGGAAGCGCCGTCCGGCGAGGGCACCATCGACGGTGTCGACGAACTGCACATCGTGTACACCCGTTTCGTCTCGATGCTGACCCAGACCCCGGAGGTGCGCCGCCTGGCGCCGATCCAGGTCAGCTTCGTGGACGAGAACTACGAGCTCGGCGACGACATCCTCTCGGATTCGCCGAACGCGGTGGTCACGGCGCAGTACGAATTCGAGCCGGACGCCGACGTGCTGCTGGGCGCTCTGCTGCCCAAGTACGTCAACACGCGCATCTACGCATCGTTGCTCGAGGCAGCGGCATCCGAGTCCGCGGCTCGGCGCACCGCAATGAAGGCGGCCACCGACAACGCCAACGAGCTGGCCAGTGTGCTCCAGCGCGAGGCGAACTCGGTGCGTCAGGCCCAGATCACGCAGGAAATCAGCGAAATCGTCGGCGGCGTGAACGCGCTGGCGTCGAGCTCGGACCGCGACTAAGAGCGCAGGAAGAGAACAAAACCAATGACCGCAGCTGTCACTCAGGACAACGCGAGCCGGGCCGGCGCCGCCGCCGGTCGCGTGGTCCGTGTCATCGGCCCCGTCGTGGACGTCGAGTTCCCGCGTGGGTCCATCCCCGAGCAGTTCAACGCGCTGCACGCCGAGATCACTCTGCCCTCGGTGGCCAAGACGCTGACCCTCGAGGTCGCCCAGCACCTCGGCGACAACATCGTGCGCACCATCTCGATGCAGCCGACCGACGGCCTGATCCGTGGCGCCACCGTCA
Organism: Nocardia thailandica NBRC 100428; assembly: GCF_000308795.1. Taxonomy (GTDB): domain Bacteria; phylum Actinomycetota; class Actinomycetes; order Mycobacteriales; family Mycobacteriaceae; genus Nocardia; species Nocardia thailandica. The sequence goes on from NZ_BAGK01000052.1 coordinate 12,386, forward strand.
CCGACACCGGCAAGCCGATCTCGGTGCCCGTCGGTGACGTCGTCAAGGGCCACGTGTTCAACGCCCTCGGCGACTGCCTCGACGCGCCGGGCACCGGCCGCGACGGCGAGCAGTGGGGCATCCACCGCCAGCCGCCGAGCTTCGACCAGCTCGAGGGCAAGACCGAGCTGCTCGAGACCGGCATCAAGGTCATCGACCTGCTGACCCCGTACGTGAAGGGCGGCAAGATCGGTCTGTTCGGTGGTGCCGGTGTCGGCAAGACCGTTCTGATCCAGGAGATGATCACCCGTATCGCTCGCGAGTTCTCCGGCACCTCGGTGTTCGCGGGCGTCGGTGAGCGCACCCGTGAGGGCACCGACCTCCACCTGGAGATGGAGGAGATGGGCGTCCTCCAGGACACCGCCCTCGTCTTCGGCCAGATGGACGAGCCGCCGGGCACCCGTATGCGCGTGGCCCTGTCCGCGCTGACGATGGCGGAGTACTTCCGTGACGTGCAGCACCAGGACGTGCTGCTCTTCATCGACAACATCTTCCGCTTCACCCAGGCCGGTTCCGAGGTCTCGACCCTGCTGGGTCGTATGCCCTCCGCCGTCGGTTACCAGCCCACGCTGGCGGACGAGATGGGTGCTCTGCAGGAGCGCATCACCTCGACCAAGGGTCGCTCGATCACCTCGCTGCAGGCGATCTACGTCCCCGCCGACGACTACACCGACCCGGCGCCGGCGACCACCTTCGCCCACCTGGACGCGACGACCGAGCTCTCCCGCCCGATCTCGCAGAAGGGCATCTACCCCGCCGTCGACCCGCTGACCTCGACCTCGCGCATCCTCGAGGCCTCGATCGTCGGCGACCGGCACTTCGCGGTGGCCAACGAGGTCAAGCGGATCCTGCAGAAGTACAAGGAGCTGCAGGACATCATCGCCATCCTCGGTATGGACGAGCTCTCCGAAGAGGACAAGGTCCTCGTCGGCCGCGCCCGTCGTCTGGAGAAGTTCCTCGGTCAGAACTTCATCGTGGCCGAGAAGTTCACCGGTCAGCCGGGTTCGGTCGTGCCGCTGGAGCAGACCATCGACGACTTCGACCGCGTGTGCAAGGGCGAGTTCGATCACTTCCCCGAGCAGGCGTTCAACTCCTGCGGTGGTCTCGACGACGTCGAGGCGGCCGCGAAGAAGATCGCCGGAAAGTAGTCACCGATGGCGGAAATCTCAGTCGATCTCGTCGCAGTCGAGCGGCGGCTCTGGTCCGGCCAGGCCACCTTCGTCAGCGCGCAGACCACCGAGGGCCAGATCGGCATCATGGCCGGCCACGAGCCGCTGCTCGGTCAGCTCGTCGAGGGCGGCACGGTGACCATCGTGTCGGCCGACGGTGAGCGGATCGTCGCCGCGGTGCACGGCGGCTTCTTCTCGGTGACCGCCACCACGGTGCGGGTGCTGGCCGAGTCCGCGGAGCTCGCGGGCGAGGTCGACATCGACGCGGCCCGGAAGGTGCTGGCCGACGCCGGCGCCTCCGAGCACGAGCAGCGGGTGGCGCAGGGTCAGGTGCGTGCGGTCGAGGCGACCGCCTCCGCCTGATCGAGTTACGACCGACTCGTCGGCGGCGAACCCCTCGGGGTCGCCGCCGACAGTCGTTTCCGGGTCCGGGTGGGACGCCCGGGCGCGTGGCTCGGAAAACCGGCGTGATTGAATGTCTCCGGCGGGGGTGTCGATGACACGACACCGGTGGAGCGAAGGGACGTACGGCATTGCAGACCGGGATGGTTCTCCTGATCATTCTGGTGCTCACGCTCGTCCTGCTGGCCGCCGCGTCGACCTATCGCCTGGTGATGCTGCGCCGGGGTGGCACGGCCGCCCTGCTGCGGGTGCTGCCCGCGCGCGGGGGACAGGGCTGGCGGCACGGGGTCATCCGGTACGGCGAGGACAAGGTCGTGTTCTTCAAGCTGACCAGCTTGAAGCTGGGACCCGACAGCACCATCCACCGGCTCGGCATCGAGATCGGTGAGCGCCGGTCCCCCCAGGGCGACGAGTTCGACATCATGAGCTCCGACATCGTGGTCACCGGCGTCAAGGACCCCGGCGGCGAGTACGAGCTGGCCCTCGACCGCGGCTCGATGGCCGCGTTCCTGTCCTGGGTCGAGTCCCGCCCCTCCGAACGGGCCCGCCGCCTGCGCGGGCCCAACTGATTCGCTACGTCGGGAGCCGCGATGTCCGAGCCGACCGAGTCGACGCCGCGTTCGGGCGTCCACCTGACCAGGATCTACACCCGCACCGGGGACGACGGGACCACCGGTCTCAGCGATTTCTCCCGGGTGTCGAAGAACGATCCGCGGCTGAACGCCTACGCCGACTGTGACGAGGCCAACGCGGCGCTCGGCGTCGCGGTCGCCCTCGGCGCCCCCGAACCGCGCGTCCTCGCGGTCCTGCGCCAGGTGCAGAACGATCTGTTCGACGCGGGCGCGGACCTGTCGACCCCCGTCGTCGAGGACCCGAAATACCCGCCGCTGCGCATCACCGAGCCCTACATCGAGCGGCTCGAGGGATGGTGCGACGAGTTCAACGCGCCTCTCGCGCCGCTGAATTCGTTCATCCTGCCCGGCGGCACGCCGCTGTCGGCCCTCCTGCACACCGCGCGCACGGTGGTCCGCCGCGCCGAGCGGTCGGCCTGGGCCGCGGTCGAGGCGCATCCGGACGACACGAGCGTCCTGCCCGCGAAATACCTCAATCGGCTCTCGGACCTGCTGTTCATCCTGAGCCGGGTCGCCAACCCCGAGGGGGACGTGCTGTGGCGGCCGGGCGGCGGTTCGGCGCGCTGAGGACGACTCGGCGACACCGGGTTCGGCGACGGGGCGCGTGTCCCGCGGCGACGGTCGATAAGCTGGCGGGGTGAGCGAACGGTTTCTGGTCACCGGCGGTAATCGGCTCGTCGGCGAGGTAGCGGTCGGCGGGGCGAAGAACAGCGTCCTGAAGCTGATGGCCGCCGCCCTGCTGGCCGAGGGCACGACGACCATCACCAACTGCCCGGACATCCTCGACGTGCCGCTGATGGCGGAGGTGCTGCGCGGTCTCGGCTGCGACGTGACCATCTCCGACGACGCGCCGGGCGACCGCTCGGTGGTCACCATCGTGACCCCGCCGGAGCCGAAGTATCACGCGGACTTTCCCGCGGTCACCCAGTTCCGCGCCTCGGTGTGCGTGCTCGGCCCGCTGATGGCGCGCTGTAAGCGGGCGGTCGTCGCGCTGCCCGGCGGCGACGCGATCGGCTCGCGGCCGCTGGACATGCACCAGGCCGGCCTGCGGCTGCTCGGCGCGACCAGCTCGATCGAGCACGGCTGCGTCGTCGCCAAGGCCGACGAGCTGCAGGGCGCGCGCATCCGCCTCGACTTCCCGTCGGTGGGTGCGACGGAGAACATCCTGATGGCCGCGGTGCTCGCCGAGGGCGAGACCGTCATCGACAACGCCGCGCGCGAACCCGACATCGTCGACCTGTGCACCATGCTGGTCCAGATGGGCGCGCGGATCTCCGGCGCAGGCTCCTCGGTGCTGACCATCACCGGCGTCGAGCGCCTCTCGCCGACCACGCACCGGGTCATCGGCGACCGCATCGTCGCCGCGACCTGGGGCATCGCGGCGGCCATGACCACCGGCGACGTGCGCGTCACCGGCATCAACCCCAAGCACCTGGCCCTCGTGCTGGACAAACTGCGGTCGGCGGGTGCGCGGATCTCGTATGAGCCCAACGGCTTCCGGGTCGTGCAGCCGGAGCGCCCGCGCGCGGTGAACTTCGCGACGCTGCCCTTCCCCGGTTTCCCGACCGACCTCCAGCCGATGGCCATCGGCCTGGCCGCCATCGCCGACGGCACCTCGATGATCACCGAGAACATCTTCGAGGCGCGGTTCCGGTTCGTGGAGGAGATGATCCGCCTCGGCGCCGATGCCCGCACCGACGGTCACCACGCCGTGGTGCGCGGTATCCCGCGGCTGTCGAGCGCGCCGGTCTGGTCCTCCGACATCCGCGCCGGCGCGGGCCTGGTCCTGGCGGGCCTGGTGGCCGACGGTGTCACCGAGGTGCACGACGTCTTCCACATCGACCGCGGTTACCCGAATTTCGTCGAGCAGCTGCAGGCGCTCGGCGGGCTGGTCGAACGGGTCGGCGTCGCCGAATGATCGGCGCCCGCCGCGGGAACGGCGGGTGCGGGTCGCCGAAAACCATTCCTGACCAGGCGATTTGACATACGAATTCTATCCACGTAACTTTATTCGAGTCAGAGCGACACGGACACCGACCCGGAGCTGCGGGCCAGCCGATCAGGCTGGAGCGGCCAGGGAAACGAGGTAGGACGATGAGCGCCTGGCGATCACACTAGCCGAGCAAGACCCCGATTTGGAATCGGGTGACTGTTGTGGCTAAGCTTGAGAAGTTGCCTCACCGATCAACCGAGAATGACTCGCGAGATGGTGC
>NZ_BAGK01000051.1 GCF_000308795.1 Nocardia thailandica NBRC 100428
GCGACCACGCCGACGACCTGCGCTCCCGCGTCGGCGCGCCGCTGGTGCTGCGCGGCGTCGCCGTGCGTGACCTCGGCAAGGACCGCGGCCTGCCCGCCGACCTGCTGACCACCGACGCCGAGGCGCTGGTCGCCCGCGACGACGTCGACCTGGTCGTCGAGGTCATGGGCGGGATCGATCCGGCCCGCGCCCTCATCCGCACCGCCCTGACCGCGGGCAAGTCCGTCGTCACCGCCAACAAGGCGCTGCTGGCCGACTACACCGGCGAGCTGGCCGCGGCCGCGGAGTCCAGCCGCGCCGACCTGTACTTCGAGGCCGCCGTCGCGGGCGCCATCCCCGTGGTGCGCCCGCTGATCCAGTCGCTGTCCGGCGACCGGGTCGACCGCGTGGTCGGCATCGTCAACGGCACGACCAACTTCATCCTCTCGGCCATGGACGAGACCGGCGCCGCCTACGACGACGTGCTCGCCGAGGCCACCCGCCTCGGGTACGCCGAGGCCGACCCGACCGCCGACGTCGAGGGCTTCGACGCCGCCGCGAAGGCCGCGATCCTGGCCTCGCTGGCCTTCCACACCCGCGTGACCGCGGCCGATGTGTACCGCGAGGGCATCTCCAAGATCACCGCCGAGGACCTGGAGACCGCGTCGGCGGTCGGCTGCACGGTCAAGCTGCTCGCCATCTGCGAGCGCGTCTCGGCGGGCCCGGGCGAGCCAACCCCCGAGGAAGGCGGCAAGGAGCGCGTCTCCGTGCGCGTCTACCCGGCGCTCATCCCGCGCAAGCACCCGCTCGCCGCGGTCAACGGCGCGTTCAACGCCGTCGTCGTGGAGGCCGAGAACGCGGGCAGGCTGATGTTCTACGGCCAGGGCGCGGGCGGCGCGCCGACCGCCTCGGCCGTGCTCGGCGACCTCGTCATGGCGGCCCGCAACAAGTTCTACGGCGGCCGCGCGCCGGGCGAATCGGTCTATGCTGAGCTGCCGATCGCCCCGATCGGCGACACCCCCACGCGCTACCACGTGAACATGCAGGTCGCCGACCGTCCCGGCGTGCTGGCCGCGGTGGCGGGGGAGTTCGCCCAGCACGGGGTCAGCATCTCCACCGTGCGCCAGCAGGGGCACGGCGAAGGCGCCCGTCTGGTGGTCGTCACACACCAGGCGACCGAGTCGGCCCTGGCCGACACCGTCGCCGCCCTGGCGGAGATGGACTCCGTCACCTCCGTGACCAGCGTTCTGAGATTGGAAGGCACCGAAGAATGAGCACGAACTCGGCCGTGGCGCCCCAGACCGGCGTGCACTCCCGCTGGCCCGGCCTGATCGCGGCCTACCGCGACCGGCTCGCCGGTGCGGCCGACTGGGAGCCGGTGACCCTGTTCGAGGGCGGCACCCCGCTGGTGCCCGCGCCGCATCTGTCGCAGCTGACCGGCTGCGAGGTGTACCTGAAGGTCGAGGGCGCCAACCCCACCGGTTCCTTCAAGGACCGCGGCATGACCATGGCCATGACCGACGCCAAGTACCGCGGCCAGAAGGCCGTGCTGTGCGCCTCCACGGGCAACACCTCGGCCTCGGCGGCCGCCTACGCCACCCGCGCGGGCATGGACTGCGCGGTGCTGATCCCGCAGGGCAAGATCGCGATGGGCAAGCTGGCCCAGGCTGTCATGCTCGGCGCGAAGATCATCCAGGTCGAGGGCAACTTCGACGACTGTCTCGAGCTGGCGCGGAAGGTGACCTCCGACTTCCCCGAGGTCGGCCTGGTCAACTCGGTGAACCCCGCGCGGATCGAGGGTCAGAAGACCGCGTCGTTCGAGATCTGCGACGTGCTGGGCAAGGCGCCCGACGTGCACGTGCTCCCGGTCGGCAACGCGGGCAACATCACCGCCTACTGGCGCGGGTACCGCGAGTACCACGCCGACGGCATCACCGGTTCGCTGCCGCGGATGCTGGGCGTGCAGGCCGCGGGCGCGGCGCCGCTGGTCAACGGCGCGCCGGTCAAGGATCCCGAGACGGTGGCCACCGCCATCCGCATCGGCGCCCCCGCCTCGTGGAACGGCGCCGTGGAGGCCAAGGAGCAGTCCGGTGGCGCGTTCCGCGCGGCCACCGACTCCGAGATCCTGGCCGCGTACCGGCTGGTCGCCGCGACCGAGGGCGTCTTCGTCGAGCCCGCCTCCGCGGCGAGCGTGGCCGGTCTGCTCGCCGCGCGTGCCGAGGGCTGGCTCGACTCGGGCCTGACGGTGGTGTGCACGGTGACCGGTAACGGCCTCAAGGACCCCGACAACGCGCTGGCCGGTATGCCCGAGGTCAAGCCGGTCGCCGTCGATCCCGTCGCGGTGGCACACGAGCTCGAACTGGCCTGAGACCGTGACAGCGAACGCGCGTGAGACCGAGCTGATGACCGCCACATTGCCCGCGGGCCTGGCGGTGACTGTGCGGGTCCCCGCCTCCACCGCCAATCTCGGCCCCGGATTCGACTGCCTGGGAATGGCGTTGGGCATCTACGACGAGATCGAGGTGCGCACCACCGAATCGGGTCTGTCGATCCGGGTCGAGGGCGAGGGCGCCGACGACGTGCCCTGGGGCCCAACGCATCTGGTGGTCCGGGCGATCGAGCGCGGGCTCGAGGCGGCCGGCATCGCCGGCGGCGGGCTCGACGTGGTCTGCCGCAACGCCATCCCGCACTCGCGCGGTCTCGGCTCCAGCGCCTCGGCCGTGGTCGGCGGCCTGACCGCGGGTGCCGCCCTGGCCGCCAAGGCCGACCCGGCGCTGGCGGTGAGCGCGGACGAGCTGGTCCAGCTGGCCTCGGAGTTCGAGGGTCATCCCGACAACGCCGCGGCCAGCGTGCTCGGCGGCGTCGTCGTCTCCTGGACCGAGGCGACCGCCGACGGCACCCCGTCCTACCGGGCGGTGCGGCTGGAACCGGCGGCGCGACTGCGCCCGGTGGTGCTCATCCCGCAGGAGCGTTCCTCGACCGCGCACACCCGCGGGCTGCTCCCGGAGACGGTCCCGCACGGCGACGCCGCGTTCAACGTCAGCCGCGCGGCGCTGGCCGTCGTCGCGCTGACCGAGCGCCCCGATCTGCTCGGCCCGGCCACCCAGGACCGCCTGCACCAGACCCAGCGCGCGCCCGCGCTGCCGCTCACCACGGCCTGGATCGCGCGGTTGCGGGCCGCGGGCATCGCGGCGACCGTGTCGGGCGCCGGCCCGACCGTGCTGGCGCTGACCACGGAGGATTTCCCCGCCGACCTGCGGGAACAGGCGATCGCCGACGGTTTGCGCGTGGTCGAGCCGGGCGTCGCGGACGGCGTGCTGGTCGACTGACGGCGCGCCTGCCTTGCCGACTTTCCGGATTGCCAGCTATTCTGTGCAAGTCCGTACATCGTGCGCATCAGACGCCGGTGCTTCACAGGGCAATCGCTCCAGCAGGCCCGTCACGCGCGAGCCTCCAGGCCATCCAGCCTCGGAGGCGCTGTGTAGCTGGGGAGCTGCGCAACTGGAATGATCTCTCCTCACCACTTGTCTTCTGGTGGCGAAGCCCCCGGTACGCCCCGTGCGTCCTGTACGGCACAAGCGCCCGGATGGACGCACAATCCGAGCGGGCACGCGTGCCCCGACTACGGAACGAATCCCCTCGACTCTGCACACGGCAATCGAGGGAAGTGAAAGGATTTCCGTGACAGATACGGACCTGCTCGCGACACCCGGGGTGGAATCGAGTCCATCGAACTCGGGCAGCCGCGAAAGTGAATCCGGACAGATTGCGAAGATGAGCGAACAAACCGACGTCGCACGATCGGGGCTGACTGGAATGTTGTTGCCGCAGTTGCGCGCACTGGCCGGGGAACTCGGTATCCGAGGCACCTCCGGCATGCGCAAGGGCGATCTCATCGCCGCCATCAAGGAGAACCAGGCCGGGGGCGGCAAGGCCGCCGACAAGCCCGCCGCCAAGAGCGAGGGCAAGGCCGACAAGCCCGCCAAGCAGGCCGCCGCCGAGGCGAAGACCGAGCAGGCCGCCCCGGCCGCGGCCCCCGAGGCCGCCGCCGAGCGTGCGCCGAAGGCCGAGGCTCCCAAGTCCGAAGCCCCGAAGACCGACGCCCCCAAGGGCGAGGCCGCCAGGACCGAGGCGCCGAAAACCGAGGCG
>NZ_BAGK01000050.1 GCF_000308795.1 Nocardia thailandica NBRC 100428
CGGCGCACGTAGGACGCCGAATGGTGCAGCCCGGCCGCGCACAACTCGGCCAGGTCGCTGCGCGTCACCACCGCGCGGCCGCCCGTGCCCGCGTCGGTCGCCGTCACCACCCGGTCCCGGCTCAGCGACTCCCGGTGCGCGCGGCTGGTCCGCGCGTCGGTGGTCACCCCGCCCCGGGCCAGCTGCCAGCGCAACAGCGCGTCGTAGCCGTCACCGCTGAGCACCGTGGTGCGCTGACCGGCCAGGATCGTCTCGGTCCGGCAGTCCGCCAACGTCAGGGTCAGGCCCGAACACCCCAGGTCGTACAGGATCACCGCGCCCGAATCCGGCAGCATCCCGGTGAACCGCAGGTACCGCAGCTGCGCCAGCGGCTCGTCCACGATCCCCAGCCCGGACTCGCCCGCCGCCGCCGCCAGCTCCTCGGCGTGCACTTCGTTCCGGCAGGTCACCGCCGTCGCCGAGACGCACTCGCCCCGGCCGACCGCCGCCGCGCGTAACCGCCGGATCGCCGTCAGCACCGGTTCGGCCACCGAACCACCCGCGCGGCGCGGCACGAACAACCGGTCCACCGGCTCCAGATGCGGTTGATCGGAATGGGTCAGCACCGCGCGGGCCCCGCCGACGCCCGCAGACACCCCCAGGACCAGCACCATGGGTCCATCGTGGCGGGTTTCCCGCGCCCTGCCAAGGGTAAGACGGGGCGATTCGCGGCAAGGCCGGGAATGCGAGGATTCAGCCCGCCGCGGGACCGTCCCAGCTCGCCGACGGGTCCGCGTCGTCCGGAATCGCGAAATCGCCCGCCTCGTGCCGGAATTCGGCCAGCAGCCGCAACAACGACCGCACCCGATCCGGCGGCAGCCCCGGTTTCGCGAACACCTGGGCGTTCAGCTCGGCCGTCGCCGCCGCCACCGCCGCGCGTCCCGCCTCGGTGATCTCGATCAGCGTCGCCCGCCGGTCGCTCGGATGCGGCACCCGCACCACCAGGCCCGCCGCCTGCAACCGATCCACCGTATTGGTCACGCTCGTCGGGTGCACCTGCAGCCGCGCGCTCGCCTTCGCCATCGGCAACGCCCCCGACCTGCTGAAACTCAGCAACTGCAGCAGCTCGTACCGGGAGAACGTCAACCCCGACGGCTTCAGCGCCTCATCCACCCGCGCCATCACGATCTGCTGGGCCCGCACCAGCGACGTCACGGCCGCCATGCCGTCGGCCTCCGCCGTCCAGCCGTGCGCCTCCCACTGGCGGTGGGCCTCGGCGATCGGATCGTGGGAAAGCGGGCGGGGCTGCGACACGGTTTCGATCATGACATGCCCGGATTGGAATCACCGTGATCCCAACACTGTGCGCTGCCGGCGAACCCGGGCAGTATTCGAGGCGTTCCACACCACGCGGGCGTGGCTGAGTGGTTTAGGCAACGGTCTGCAAAGCCGTTAACGCGGGTTCGATTCCCGCCGCTCGCTCTGTGATTCTTGGCGTCGCCTTCGGCGACGCGGGGTTCGGCCTCGTGACCTCGCCGCCGAGAGGCGATACCGCGCCTTGGGCGGTACGTCTCGCCTCTCGGCGGCGAGGCGGCCGAAACCCGTGGTTGTTCCGTTCTCACCGACACGCGGTGTCCCGGTTTCCTCGTGTGTTTTCGCTTCGCTCGCCTGCCCCGATCGGGGTCGGCTCGCGGAAGCTTCGGGCGGGTCCGCTCTCGCTACGTCGTCGATTCCGAGCAGACTTTCCAGGTGCCGTCTTCCTTCTTCAGGTGTTCCTCGGTGGTGCTGTCGGTGTCGGGCTCCATGCCGGGCAGGGTCAGGGTCAGTTCGCCGGTGACCTTGGCGGTGGCGGTGTCGCCGGTGACGACGATGTCGTCGACCGTGTCGATCCGGACGGCGATGTTGGCCTTGTCGAACTCGGCCCGTTCGTCGGTCGAGAGGTTGGCGATCTCGGCTCGGTCTGCGGCGCAGGCCTTTTCGGCGGCGGCGACGAAGCCGTCCTCGTCCAGGACCTCGTAGAAGTCGCGGATGGCGACCTCGATCTGCTTCTCGTCCGAGGCCAGCGGGGTCTTGCCCTGCACGGTCAGCACGACGCCGGTGACGACGGCGCCGACCACGACCAGCGCGAGGATCGCCAGGCCGACGATCAGGCCGGTGTGCTTCTTCTTCGGCGGCGGACCGCCGGGATAGCCGGGCGGGGGAGCGCCGTAACCGGGTTGCGGCGCACCGTAACCGGGCGGCGGACCGTATCCGGGTGGGCCCTGGGGGAAGCCCGGGCTCTGCTGCGGATATCCCTGCCCCTGCGGAAACTCCGGCTGACCGTACGGCGGTTGCCCGCCGGGCGGATTGGTCATGCCCGCTCCTCGGTGTCGGTGGGGTCGCGCCCCGGCGATCCAGCGTCTTTCCGCCCACCGTAGTTCAGACCGTGTCCGATTCGGCGGCACGAGTCTGGATCGTGTCCTGGCACCCCGACCGACGAGAAAGGCCCCCGCCGGGTGGCGGGGGCCTTCGCGGTGCCCTCGGCAGGATTCGAACCTGCGGCCTTCTGCTCCGGAGGCAGACGCTCTATCCCCTGAGCTACGAGGGCGGGGAAGAGTCCGGTCGGGGGATCCCGATCGGGCGGTGAAAGCGTATCGCATCGGTGCCGCTGCGCCAAAAACAATGCCGGACCGGGGGTTGCGCCGGTCCGGCATCGCGGTCAGTTCATCGGCAGCGGCGCGGCGCCCCGCTCGGTGAGCATGCGCTTCATCAGCGTCGACTCGCCCTGCTGGGTGGCCGACATGGTGGTGGCCAGCAGGCGCACCTGCTCGGTGCTCGCCCGCTCGGCGGCGTAGTCGAGCATGGGCACGCCGCCCTCGTGATGACGCAGCATCAGCTGCAGGAACAGCGTGTCGAGGGCGGGTCCGCGCGCCTTGCGCAGCGCGTCCATCTCCTCGGCCGACGCCATGCCGGGCATGGACTGCACCGGGCCCGCGTGCGCGGCGGTCGTGCCCGCGCCGTGGGCGTGGCCGTCGCCGTGCCCGTCGCTCATCCAGCCCATGTAGCCGTCGATGTTCTGATTGGGCTCGCCCCACACCTGCAGCCAGCCCTGCATGCGGCCGATCTGGTTCTGCTGGGTGGTCAGGATGTCGTAGGCCAGGCGGCGCACGTCGTTGTCGGTCGAGCCGATCAGCGTGATGCCCGCCATGTCCACGGCCTGGGCGTGGTGGGCGGACATGTCCTGGCTGAAGCCGACGTCCACCGCGCCGGGCCGCGCGGTGTCGTCCTGCCTGCCCAGCGGCAGGCCGAGCAGGACGCCGATGACGGCGCCGAGCAGCAGCAGGCCGACCGCGCCGAGGACGAGCACCGCGGCGCCGGGGCGGGCGCCCCCGGCCGTCGCGGCGCTCGCCTCGCCGGTCGCGGTGTCCTCGGGTGCGGCGGTGTCGCCCGCCACCTACTGGCCCTCGGCCGGGGCGGGCGCGGCGCCGCCGGGCGGGGTGTCACCGCCGGGGAGGGTGCCGCCGGGCAGCGTGCCGCCGCCGGGCAGGATGCCGCCCATGCCCGCGCCGCCGAGCTCGGCGCCGTCGGTGGTCGTGCCCTTGCCGTCCATCGGGACCGCGTCGGGGCCGTAGGGCGAGCTGTCGAACGGCGGCGGGTTGTTCACGTCGAAGATGGGGTTCGAGCAGCTGGCGCCGACCTCGGGGTAGGCGTACGGGTTCTCGCGCAGGGCGGAGATGAACTGCTTGATGCGCGGATCGTCGGCGGAGTCGACGGCCAGCTGGTGGCCCCACGACTGCAGCGAGATCGGGCTGGCGAGGTTCGGGTACGGCGACATCAGCGAGAACTGGCGGCCCTTGACGAACCGCTCCAGGGTCTTCACGCCGTCGGCGTCGACCTTGTCGGGGTTGTAGGCGATCCACACCGCGCCGTGCTCGAGGGAGTGCACGGCGTTCTCCATGCGGATCGGCTTGGCGTAGACCACGCCGGTGCAGTTGGCCCAGGCGCTGTCGTGCGGGCCGCCGAACGCCGGGGACTTGTCGTAGGCCACCCGCTGCTGGGCGGTGACGTGCTGGCCCGCCGGGTAGGTCGCGGTCACGATGCCGGGGATCTTGGCCGCCGGATCCTTGTTCTCCGCGCTGGGCGCCCATTCCTTCAGATCGGTCTGCGCCTCACGGATCGCGGACTGATCGAGATACTTGGGCACGAGGCTGAATGCCAGCAGGCCGATCAGCGCGACGATGATCACACCACCGCCGATGATTCCCCAGGGGATCTGGGTCTTGCTCGGCATATTCTTCTTGCCACCCGGCTTGCGCGAAGGAGACGATTTCCCCGCGGCCCGGACGGCCTTGCCCGATGTGGCGCTTGTCCTGCTCGGCATCGCTCGTTGTGCTCTTTCGACGTGTGGATCGGATTCCTGCGGTGGGGGTTGTGCGGTCTCGGTCACCGAGCGCCCGCCCAGTCGAGGCGCACCCCTACCCAGCCAATAGGATAGAGACTCGTGACTCCAGCTGACCTTGCAGATCTCCTTCGCACCACCGCGGCGAAGGTGCTTGTCGAACGCGGCCTGGACTCCTCGGTCCTGCCCGAGCAGGTCACGGTGGAGCGTCCGCGCAACCCCGAACACGGCGACTATGCCACGAATGTGGCCATGCAGGTGGCCAAGCGGGCCGGAACCAACCCGCGCGAGCTGGCCGGCTGGCTGGCCGAGGCGCTGTCCGCCGCCGACGGGATCGACCTGGCCGACGTCGCCGGGCCCGGCTTCCTCAACATCCGCCTCGCCAAGTCCGCGCAGGGCGCGATCGTCGCCAAGATCCTCGCCGAAGGCCCCGCGTTCGGCACCGCGGACACCCTGGCCGGGCGCAAGGTCAACCTGGAGTTCGTCTCGGCGAACCCGACCGGCCCGGTGCACCTCGGCGGCACCCGCTGGGCCTCGGTCGGCGACGCGCTCGGGCGGATCCTCGCCGCGCAGGGCGCCGAGGTCACCCGGGAGTACTACTTCAACGACCACGGCGCGCAGATCGACCGGTTCGCCCGGTCGCTGGTCGCCGCCGCGCTCGGCGAGCCGACCCCCGAGGACGGCTACGCGGGCGAGTACATCGCCGAGATCAGCTCCTCGATCGTCGCCGCGCACCCCGACGCGCTCGGCCTGCCCGCCGACGAGCGGCACGAGCTGTTCCGCCGCGAGGGTGTCGAGCAGATGTTCGCCCAGATCAAGCAGGACCTGCACGAGTTCGGCACCGACTTCGACGTGTACTTCAACGAGTCGGCGCTGTTCGCCTCCGGCGCGGTGGAGAAGGCCGTCGAGGAACTGAAGGCCTCGGGCAACCTGTACGAGAAGGACGGCGCCTGGTGGATCGCCTCCACCGAGTACGGCGACGACAAGGACCGCGTCGTCCTCAAGAGCGACGGCAACGCGGCCTACATCGCCGGTGACATCGCCTACTTCCAGAACAAGCGCGCCCGCGGATTCGACCTGGCCATCTACATGCTCGGCGCCGACCACCACGGCTACATCGGCCGGCTCAAGGCCGCCGCCGCGGCCTTCGGCGACGACCCCGACACCGTCGAGGTGCTCATCGGCCAGATGGTCAACCTGGTCCGCGACGGCCAGGCCGTGAAGATGAGCAAGCGGGCGGGCACCGTCGTCACCCTCAACGACCTGGTCGAGGCCATCGGCGTCGACGCCTCGCGCTATTCGCTGGTCCGCTCCTCGGTGAACTCGAGCATCGACATCGACCTCGACCTGTGGACGAAGGCGAGCAGCGAGAACCCGGTCTACTACGTCCAGTACGCGCACGCGCGCACCTCCCGCATCCTCGACAACGCCGCCGAACTCGGCTTCGGCGAGGTCGAGGCGGACCTGTCGCTGATGACGTCCGAGCGCGAGGGCGAGCTGATCCGTACGCTCGGTGAGTTCCCCCGGGTGGTCGCCACCGCCGCCGAGACCCGCGAACCGCACCGCATCGCGCGCTACCTCGAGGAACTGGCCGGGGCCTACCACCCCTTCCAGTCCGACGACGACATGCGGGTGCTGCCCAAGGGCGACGATCCGGTCACCCCGCTCAACGCCGCCCGGCTCGAGCTGGTGAAGGCGACCCGGCAGGTGCTGGCCAACGGCCTCACCCTGCTCGGCGTGAGCGCGCCGGAGCGCATGTGACGACCACCTGCTGTACCACGAAGGGAGCTCGGAAATGAGCGCTCACCCCGCCGGTCCCCGGCACGCCGAGATCCCGCACGCGCCGAATCTGCCGGAGCGCCCGGCCGATCCGCGCGAGATGATCGACCTGCCCGCCAACGTCTGGCCGCGCAACGCCTCCCGTGACGAGGCGGGCGAGGTCCGCCTGGCCGGCGTGCCGGTGGCCGAACTCGCCGAGCGGTACGGCACGCCGCTGTTCGTGGTCGACGAGGACGACTTCCGCACCCGCTGCCGCGACATGGTGGCCGCCTTCGGCCCCGGCGCCCGGGTGCACTACGCCTCCAAGGCGTTCCTGTGCGGGGAGGTCGCGCGATGGATCCGCGACGAGGGCCTGTCGCTGGACGTGTGCTCCGGCGGCGAGCTCGCCATCGCGCTGCACGCCGGATTCCCGGCCGAGCGCATCGCGCTGCACGGCAACAACAAGTCCGTGCCCGAGCTCGAGACCGCGGTGAACGCGGGCGTCGGCCACATCGTGGTCGACTCCCTCTACGAGATCGAGCGCCTGGAGGCCGTGGCCGGCGCCGCGGGCGTGGTGCAGGACGTGCTGGTCCGGGTGACCGTGGGCGTCGAGGCGCACACCCACGAGTACATCTCCACCGCCCACGAGGACCAGAAGTTCGGGTTCTCCATCGCGGGCGGCGACGCCATGGAGGCCCTCGCCCGGGTCTTCGAGGCCGACAACCTGCGCCTGGTCGGCCTGCACAGCCACATCGGCTCGCAGATCTTCGAGATCGACGGCTTCGAGATCGCCGCCCGCCGCATGCTCGGCCTGCTGCGCGAGGCCATCGACAAGTTCGGCATCGAACGCACCGCGCAGATCTCCACCCTCGACCTCGGCGGCGGCCTCGGTATCTCCTACCTGCCGAACGACGACCCGCCGCCGCTGGCCGAGTTCGCCGCCAGCCTGCGCGCGCTGGTGGCCGCCGAGGCCGAACGGGCCGGGCTGCCCGAGCCGGTCATCGCCGTGGAGCCCGGTCGCGCCATCGCCGGTCCCGGCACCGTCACCCTCTACGAGGTCGGCACCATCAAGGACGTCTCCCTCGACGGCGGCCTGCGCCGCCGCTACGTCAGCGTCGACGGTGGGATGAGTGACAACATCCGCCCCGCGCTGTACCAGGCCGACTACGATTGCCGTCTGGTCTCGCGCTCGTCCGACGCGCACGCCGTCGTGGCGCGCGTGGTCGGCAAGCACTGCGAGAGCGGCGACATCGTCATCCGTGACACGTGGATGCCCGCCGACACGGCCCCCGGCGACCTCATCGCCGTGGCCGCCACCGGCGCGTACTGCTACTCGATGTCGAGCCGATACAACGCGCTGACCCGTCCCGCCGTCGTGGCGGTCAAGGACGGGCAGGCGCGCCTGATTCTGCGCCGGGAGACCGTCGCGGACCTGCTCAGCCTGGAGGTGGAGGGATGACCGAAGCGAAG
>NZ_BAGK01000049.1 GCF_000308795.1 Nocardia thailandica NBRC 100428
GCCCTTCGGCGCCGCCACCCCGCCCCCGGCCGATCCTCCCGCCGCTCAGGCGCCGAACACGGGCGTCACGCCCAACGGCGGCGCGACCCCGTCGGCGTCTGCCTCGCCGTTCGGTGCCGCGACTCCGTCAAGGGCTCCCTCGCCGTTCGGTGAGGCGACCCCGCCCCCGGTTGGCCCGCCCGCCGACCAGGCGCCGTCGGCAGCCGCCTCCCCGTTCGGTGGCGCGACGCCGCCGCCCGCGGGTCCGTTCGGCGCCCCGACCCCGGAGCCCGGCCCGTTCGGCGCCCCGCCGCCGATCTCCGAGGCGACCACGCGTTTCGGCACGAGCCCGGGGCTGCCGGTGGCGGGCGCCCGGCCCGGCACCGATCCGGGTCGGCCCCTGACGGGCCCGGCCGCGTTCGGCGCGCCGACCCGCCCGCGCACCGGCGAGCAGCCCTTCGGCGGCCCGGCCGACGGCGCCGATGCCACCGAGGTGATCCGGCGCGAGTCCGCCGGCCGTGCGGTCGCCCCCGACGCGGCGAAAACCTCCGGCGCGCAGCGGGTTCCGTCCGACGCCGACGATGATCAGCCGTGGTGGAGCAAGCCCGACGACGACGGCCTGATTCCCAAGCCGCCCGCCGAGCCCGGCCTGTCGTGGGCCGACGATCCGATCGCGCGGCGGCTCGCCCCGGCGACGCCCGCTGCCCCGCAGCGTCCCGAGCGGCCCGATCAGCAGCGGCTGTACTGGATCATCGGCGGCGCGGCCGCGGCCGTGCTGCTGGTGATCGGCCTCGTCGTGACCATCGGCTTCGTGAAGCGCGGCGGTGAGGAGGGGCCGACCTCGCCGCCGATCGCGGCGACGACGTCGGCGACGGACTGCAAGCCGGTCTCCGAGCAGGGCGTCACGGTGGGTAACGGTCCCGGCGACACCACCAGCGGCGCCCGTGCGATCCTCGGCTTCCAGTACGCCTTCTATCACGATCGTTCCGGTCCGAAGGTGCGCGAGTTCGTGGCGCCGGACGCCGAGATCAACGGCGCCGAGGTGATCCAGCAGGCGATCGACACCCAGGTGCCGCAGGGGACCACGCACTGCGTGCGGATCCGCCAGACCGACAACGCCCGCTTCGACGTGCAGCTGACCGAGTTCGCCCCGGGCGGCCGCAAGCAGCTGTACCGGCAGGAGATCCTCACCACCAACCGCGACGGGAAATGGCTGATCGTGTCGGTGACGCCGCGCTAGCTTCTCAACATATGGGACAGGAATTTCATATTCCGGTATGAGATATGGGATCGTAGGATGACTTCGCATCGAGTCGTCCCGGAGGTCCCCATGTCGTCGCTCCACGCACCCCTGGCAGGCAAGCTCGCCGGACTGCAGAGTTCGGCGATTCGTGACCTGCTGAAACTCACCGCGCGGGCCGAGGTGATCAGCCTCGCGGGCGGGTTGCCCGACGCCGCCCTCATGCCGCGCGAACGCATCGCCGAGGCGGCCGCCGCCGCGCTGGCCGACCGCGGGGTGCTGCAGTACACCGAGTCGCCGGGCTGGTCCCCGCTGCGCGAGGTGCTGGCCGCGCGCGAGTCGGCCCGCATCGGCCGCGACGTGCCGGTCGGCGAGGTGTTCGTGACGCACGGCTCCCAGCAGGCGCTGTCCCTGCTCGGCGAGGTGCTGCTGGACCCGGGCGCGCTGGTGGTCGTCGAGGACCCGGCCTACGTCGGCGCGCTGCAGGTCTTCCGTGCGGCGGGCGCCCGGATCCGGGCCGTCCCGCTCGACGACGAGGGCCTGCGACTCGACCTGCTCGAGGAACTGCTGGCGGCGGGCGAACGGCCCGCGCTCGTGCACACGGTGAGCAACTTCCACAATCCGGGCGGGGTCACCATGAGCCCGGCCCGCCGCGCGCGGCTGGCGGAACTGGCCGACCGGCACGGTTTCTGGGTGATCGAGGACGACCCCTACGGCGAACTGTGGTTCGACGCGCCCGCCCCCGCGCCGGTGGCCGCGCACTCGCCCAGGATCATCCGGCTCTCCAGCGTGTCCAAGATCCTCGCGCCCACCCTGCGCGTCGGCTGGATGACCGCGCCCGACGAGGTCTGCCGCGCGGTGGAACTCCTCAAGCAGGGTGCCGACCTGTGCGGATCGGCGCTGACCCAGCAGATCGCCACCGAGCTGCTCGCCGACGGCAACTGGCTGGCCGCGCACGTGGAGGGCGTGCGCGGCGCCTACGCGACCCGGGCCAAGGCCCTGGTCGGCGCCGTACGGGAGACCTTCGGCGACCGGCTGCGGGTCACCGACGCGACCGGCGGCATGTTCGTCTGGGGCACGTTCACCGACGGCACCGACACGACCGCCCTGCTCACCGCGGCCCTGGCGGCGGGCGTCGCCTACGTCCCCGGATCGGCCTTCGCGGTCGAGGGCGGGCACGAGTCCGCCATGCGGCTGTGCTTCACCACCTCCGACGAACAGACCCTGCGCACCGCCGTGGCCCGGCTGGCCGCGGCTCACACCCAGTCGTAGGTGCGGGCCACCGCCTTGTCCCATTCGGCCAGCAGGTGGGCGCGCCGCGGCGCCGGCATGTCCGGGTGCCAGGTGCGCTCGGCCGACCAGTTGGCCCGGATGTCGTCGGTGCTCTCCCAGTAGCCGACGGCCAGCCCCGCCGCGTAGGCGGCGCCCAGCGCGGTGGTCTCGCTGACCACGGGCCGGACCACCGGCACGTCGAGCACGTCGGCCTGGAACTGCATGAGCAGCGCGTTGGCCGTCATACCGCCGTCGACCTTCAGGGTGGTCAGCGACAGGTCCAGGTTCTGCGCGGCGGCGTCGGCGCGCATGGCCTCGACGACCTCCCTGGTCTGGAACGCCGTGGATTCCAGTGCCGCCCTGGCCAGATGGGCCTTGGTGACGAAGCGGGTGAGCCCGGCGATGACGCCGCGGGCGTCGGGCCGCCAGCGCGGCGCGAACAGGCCGGAGAAGGCGGGCACGAAGTACGCGCCGCCGTTGTCGTCGACGCTGCGCGCGAGCGGCTCGACCTCGGCGGTGGAGCCGATGATGCCGAGGTTGTCGCGCAGCCACTGCACCAGCGAACCGGTGACCGCGATGGAGCCCTCCAGCGCGTACACCGCGGGGCGGTCGCCGAGCCGGTAGCAGGCCGTGGTGAGCAGCCCGTGCTTGCTGAACACCGGCGTCTCCCCGGTGTTGAGCAGCATGAAATTACCGGTGCCGTAGGTGTTCTTGGCCTCGCCGGGGGACAGGCAGGCCTGTCCGAAGGTGGCGGCCTGCTGATCGCCGAGGATGCCCGCGACCGGGGCGCCGGCGAACGGGCCCGAGGTGATCTCGGCGTACACCTCCGAGGAGCTGCGGATCCGCGGCAGCAGCGACATCGGGATCCGGAAGTCGGCGCAGATCTCCGGATCCCATTGCAGCGTCCGCAGATCCATGAGCATGGTGCGCGAGGCGTTGGTGACGTCGGTGCAGTGGACGCCGGTGAGGTTCCACAGCACCCAGGAGTCGACGGTGCCGAAGCACAGGTCGCCCGCCTCGGCGCGGGCCCGCGCCCCCTCGACGTTGTCGAGGATCCAGCGCAGTTTGGGTCCGGCGAAGTAGGTCGACAGCGGCAGGCCGGTGCGTTCGGCGTAGCGGCCCGGCCCCTGGGTTCCCGCCAGCTCGGCGCACAGGGCGTCGGTGCGGGTGTCCTGCCAGACGATCGCGTTGTAGACCGGCTCGCCGGTGTGCCGGTCCCAGACGACCGTCGTCTCGCGCTGGTTGGTGATGCCGATGGCCGCCAGCTCGCCCGCCGAGATCCCGCCGTTGCCCAGCGCCGCGCCGAGCACGAACTCGGTGTTGCGCCACAGGGTCCGGGGATCGTGTTCGACCCAGCCCGGCCGGGGGAAGATCTGTTCGTGCTCGCGCTGGGCGGTGCCGACGATGCGGCCCTGCCGGTCGAAGACGATGCACCTGCTCGAGGTGGTTCCCTGATCGATGGCGGCCACGAAGCGACGCATCTGTGCAGGCTACTAGAGCCCCGTCCGGGCGCGGCGCGGATCACGACGACACGGGTGCCGCGCGCGGACCGCCGGGCGGGACCGGGGTCTAGCGTGTACGGCAGCGGCGCCGGACGGAGGCAGGGCCGGTGCCCGCAGTGTCCGAGGAGATGACCCGGCGCCGAGGAGTCGAGATGGCCCACCCAGCGGATTCCCCCTTCCTCCGATCCGGCGAACTCGTCGCCGGACGGTCCGCCCGCGACCGTCTCGGCCCCGGCGTGCTGGGACCGGCCGCTCGGGACGCGGCCTGGGAACGGCTCGGCAAGGACCGGTTCGACGTGCTCGTCGTCGGCGGCGGCGTGGTCGGCGCCGGCATCGCGCTGGACGCGGCGACCCGGGGGCTGTCGGTCGCGCTGGTCGAGGCGCGGGACCTGGCCTCGGGGACCTCGAGCCGGTCGTCGAAGATGTTCCACGGCGGCCTGCGCTATCTCGAGCAGCTCGAGTTCGGGCTGGTCCGCGAGGCGCTGAGGGAGCGGGAGCTGGCGCTGTCGACACTGGCACCGCACCTGGTGAAGCCGCTGCGCTTCCTCTACCCGCTGACCCGGCGCGGCTGGGAGCGCCCGTACGTGGCCTCGGGCCTGCTGCTCTACGACACCATGGGCGGCGCGAGATCGGTTCCGGGACAGCGTCATCTGACCCGGCACGGCGCCCTGCGGCTGGCGCCGGGCCTGCGCAGGAACTCCCTGGTCGGCGGCGTCACCTACTACGACACCGTCGTCGACGACGCCCGGCACACGCTCACCGTCGCGCGCACCGCCGCGCACTACGGCGCGGTCATCCGGACCTCGACCCAGGTGGTCGGCTTCCTGCGCGAGGCCGACCGGGTGGTCGGCGCGCGACTGCGGGACACCGAGGACGGGCGGACCGGCGAGGCGCGCGCCGACGTGGTCGTCAACGCGACCGGCGTATGGACGGGGGAGGTGCAGGGCCTGTCGCATCAGCGCGGCCGGTTCCAGGTGCGCGCGTCCAAGGGCGTGCACATCGTGGTGCCGCGCGACCGGATCGTCAGCGACGCCGCGATCATCCTGCGCACCGCGACGTCGGTGCTGTTCGTCATCCCGTGGGGTTCGCACTGGATCATCGGCACCACCGACACCGACTGGAACCTCGACCTCGCCCACCCGGCGGCCACGAAGGCCGACATCGACTACCTGCTCGACCGGGTCAACCAGGTGCTGGTCACCCCGCTCACCCACGACGACATCCACGGCGTCTACGCGGGCCTGCGCCCGCTGCTGGCGGGGGAGAGTGACGAGACCTCCAAGCTGTCGCGCGAGCACGCGGTCGCCCGGGTCGCGCCCGGCCTGGTCAGCATCGCGGGCGGTAAGTACACCACCTACCGGGTGATGGCCGCCGACGCGGTGGACGAGGCGGCCGCCGACATCCCGGCGCGGGTCTCCCCGTCGATCACCGAGAAGGTGCCGCTGCTGGGCGCCGACGGGTACTACGCGCTGGTCAACCAGACCGTGCAGCTCGCCGAGCATTACGGGCTGCACCCGTACCGGATCACCCACCTGCTCGACCGCTACGGCTCGCTCGTCGACGAGGTGCTCGCCCTGGCCGAGGGCAGGCCCGAACTGCTGCAGCCGATCACCGACGCCCCGTCCTATCTGCAGGTCGAGGCGGTGTACGCGGCCGCGGCCGAGGGCGCGCTGCACCTCGACGACATCCTGGCCCGGCGCACCCGTGTCTCGATCGAGTACGCCCATCGCGGGGCGAACTGCGCCGAGCAGGTGGCCCGGCTGGTCGCGCCCGTGCTGGGCTGGGACGACGCGGACATCGACCGCGAGGTGCGGATCTACCAGGCGCGGGTCACCGCCGAGGTCCGCTCGCAGACCCAGCCCGACGACGCCTCGGCCGACGCGCTGCGGGTCGCGGCGCCGGAGCCGCGCCCGCAGCTGCTCGAGCCGGTCCCGCAGGACCGCTGAGGATCGGCCCGCGCGGCTAGGACGCCACGGACTGCCGCTGCAGCGCGCGCAGTTCGGCGGCGTTGTGCGCGCAGAACACCGTCACCGTGTCCGCCCGGTCGCGGGCGAGTTCGGCCAGGCGGCGCTGGTTCTCCCGCCGCGGCCCGCCCACCGTCTCCACCATGCGCTCGAACAGGGCGTTCAGCGGCGGCTGGTGCGGGTGATCGAGGTCGAGGCTGCCGGGATGGAAGTAGGCGTCGCCCGCGGCGAACCGCCATCCGTCGCCGGTGTCGAGGGCGACTCCCGCGTGGCCCCTGGTGTGCCCGGCCAGCGGGACGAGCAGCAGTTCCGCCGGGAGGCCGCGCAGTTCGCGCACCGCGTCGAAACCGAACCACGGCTCGCCGAGGTCGTCGTAGGTCTCCCAGCGCGGGCCGTGCGCGAATTGCGCGGCGCGGTAACGGAACTGCTCGCGCGGGCCGTGATGTCCCTCCAGGGCGCGCAGTTCCTCGCCGTAGACGTGCACCCGGGCGTCGGGGAAGTCGGCGAGCCCGCCCGCGTGATCGAGGTCCAGGTGGGTGACCAGGATGTCGCTGACATCGGTGCGCCGGAAGCCGAGCGCCTCGATCCGGCGGGCGATGGTCAGCTCGGGGTCGAGGACCGGCCGGGTCATCCGCAGGAACTGCGCGCCCAGCCACTCGCCCGGCCGGACGGTGGCCTGTTCGCCGATTCCGGTCTCGATGAGGACGAGCCGGTCGCCGAGTTCGACCAGGACGCAGTGGCAGACGAGCTCGGCCCGGCGCAGCAGGCCGCCCGCGCCGTCGAGCAGGGTGCCGCCGAACGGGCGCAGGGTGCCGCCGTCGAGGTGGTGGATACGCATCAGGACAACTCCGATTCCAGCAGGGTGCGCAGGTGGGTGGCCACCGTGCGCAGCGGGGCGAGGTCGCGCTGGGTGCGGGCCAGCAGCAGCCCGCCTTCGATCAGGGCCAGCGCGACGGTGGCGAGGTGGTCGGCGCGTCCGGCGGGGATGCCCTCGGCGCGCAGGTGGTCTCCGATGGCCCCGCGCCACGACTCGAAGCCGCCGGCGCACGCGGCGCGGATGGCGTCGCTCTCGCCGCCCGCGTCGAGCGCGATGGTGGCGATGGGGCAGCCGCGCGTGTAGCCGGAGTCGGCGAGGACCGCGCCGAGGGCCTCGAACAGGCCGTCGAAGCCGGCCGTGTCGAGGGCGGCGGCCAGCAGTTCGCGCAGCTGCTCGCCGGACTGGGCGAGTGCCTCGGCGGCGAGCTGTTCCTTGCCGCCGGGGAAGTGGAAGTAGAACGAGCCCTTGGGCGCGCCGCCCGCGCTGACCAGCTGGTTCAGCCCGGTGGCGTGGTAGCCCTGGGTGTGGAAGAGGTCGGCGGCGGCGTCGAGGAACCGCTGCCGGGTATCCGTGCGTGGGGTCACACCACGTACGGTACGCCAACTATGACGACTGGTCTAGTTATCGCCGTCCGGGTCCGGCTGGCAGCGCGGGCAGAAGTAGATGCCCCGCTCGTGCCGGGTCACCGAGTCCCCCGGGTCGTCCTCGCCGAGCAGGGCCGAGCGCAGCGCCGTCCCGCAGCGGGGGCAGGGGCGGCGGGCGCGGCCGTAGACCAGGGCCCGCCACGGCGGATCGTGGGCGGCCTTGTGCAGCACCCGGTGGGACTCGTCCACCAGCGCGGGCAGATCCGGAATGGTCCCCGCCGGGGTCGCGGGGTGCACGCGGCGCAGGAAACAGATCTCGCTGCGGTAGATGTTGCCGATCCCCGCCAGCACCCGCTGGTCGAGCAGCGCGAGACCGATCGGGCGGCGCGGATACCGCTCGATGCGGCGCAGGGCCTCCTCGGCGTCCCAGTTCGGGCCGAGCAGATCGGGTCCGAGATGGTCGGTCACGGTGTGTTCGTCGGCGCGGCGCAGCAGCTCCAGGGTGCCGAGGGAGAAGCCGACGGCCTCCAGCTCGTCGGTGGCCAGCACCACCCGCGCCGTCACCCGCGGCTTGGTCCAGCGCTGGCCGCAGTGGAAGACGCGCCACGCGCCCTCCATCTTCAGGTGCGAGTGGATGCTGAACTTCTCGGTGCGGATGAACAGGTGCTTGCCGTAGCTGCCCACCTCGGTCACCGGCTCGCCGGACAGGTCGACCGTCGCGAACCGGGGCACCCGGAAATCGCTGCGGGTCAGGGTCTTTCCCGCCAAGGCGGCGCGCAGCCGTTCGGCCGTCCGGAACACGGTGTCACCCTCGGGCATCAGACCTGCCTGCGCAGCCGCAGACCGCGCGGGGTGGCCGCGAAGCCCGCCTCGGTCAGGAAACCGGCGAAGGTGTTGCCGTGCACGGATTCCCCGTTCACCTTGTCGATCACCAGCGACTCCACCTTTCGCCCCGTGACCAGCCCGGCCAGCGCCGCCGCGGCCGCCCGGCGGGCGTCGGGATCCTCGGTGAAGGTCAGCAGGGTCTTGCCGCCGCGCTCGAGGTAGAGCACCAGCTCGCCGTCGACGAGAACCACCAGCGCGCCCGCCTTCCGGCCCGGCCGGTGCCCGCTGTCGGTGTCGCCCTTGGGCCACGGCAGCGCCGCGCCGAACGGATTGGCCGGATCGCAGGCCGCCAGCGCGAGCGCCCGTGACTCCCGCCGCCGGTCGCTGTCGAAGCCGCGCAGCCGGTCGACGGTGTCGGTGGTGGCGAACTGGGCACCACCCAGGGTGTCCACGAAATAGCCGCGCCTGCACCGGCCCCGGTCCTCGAACTCGGTGAGCACCCGGTACATGAGCGCGAAGCCGCCGGGCACGCCCTCGCTCTGCACCGGCCCGCGGGTGAGGACGCCGTAGCGCTCGAGCAGCTGGTCGGCGGTGGCGTGCGCGCGCACGGTGTTGTCGAGGACGCGGTCGGGCAGCAGCGACCAGCGCCCGGCCAGGGTGGGCGGGCCGGACCGCGTCGGCATCGCGGGCCGGGGCAGGTACGCGCGGCCACGGGGTGCGCGGCGCGGCGTGCGGTGCGCCGTCGTGCTGCGGGTGGTCCCCGACAGCAGGGCACGGACCGGGGCGAAGGTGTCCCCGCTGACGTATCCGGCCCACACCAGCTGCCACAGGGCCTCGCCGACCGCCTTGTCGTCGAGCAGTCCGGTGCTGTCGGCCAGCTGCCGGAAGAAGAACGCGCCGCCGCCGTGCAGCACCGGCGGAAGCCGTTGCCCGCCGGGGTCGTCCGGGCGCGGCTCGATCCGCGCGCCGAGGGCGGCCAGGATGCTCAGCTGCGTCTCGGTGGTGTCGAGGTCGTCGGGCGGGGGCAGGGTGAACGCGGCCTGCTCGGCGACGTGCAGCGCGATCCAGCCGTCGCGGGCGGTGATCGCGCCGTGGCCCGACCACAGCACCTCGCCGGTGGCCATCAGTTCGTCGAGCATGGCGGGCGTGTAGTCGGCGACCCGGGCGGGCAGGATCAGCGACTCCCACGCCGAGGCGGGAACCGGGACGCCCGCGAGCTGTTCCACCACCGTGGCGACGCCGTCCACCCCGCGCAGCGTGCCGGTGCCCACGTGCTGCCAGTCCGGCAGGAAGCGGGCGAAGGCCCCGGTGGAGACCGGCTCCACCTCGTGGCGGGCCGCGGCGAGCGAGCGCCTGCGCAGTCGGCGCAGCACCTGCGCGTCGCACCACTCCGAGCCCGCCGTCGCCGGCGTGAATTCCCCCTCCACCACGCGCTTCTCGGCCGCGAGCCGGTGCAGCGCGGCGGCGGCGACGGCGGGCCCGAGGCCGAAGCGCTCGGCCACCGCCGCCGTGGTGAACGGCGCGTGGGTGCGGGCGTAGCGGCCGACCAGGTCACCGAGGGGATCGGGGACCGGCTCGATGAAGGCGGTCGGCACGCCGATGGGCAGCGGTACACCCAGCGCGTCCCGCAGGCGCGCGGCGTCCTCCACGGCGGTCCACCAGGTGCGGCCCGCGAAGGTGACCGCCAGCGCGCGCCGGGCGGAACGCAGGGTGTCGAACCAGGATTCGGCCGCGGCGAGGGCGGGGTGGTCGGTCGCTTCCTGCTCCTGGGGCGAGCCGGGGTCGCACCGGGCCGCCGCCTCCTCGGGCGTGAGGGGGCCGAGCAGGCGCAGCAGATCGGCCAGACCCTCGGCGTCGCGGGCGCGGCGTTCCGGGGTCAGGCGCTGGAGCTCGCGCTGGGTGAGGTCGAGGACGGCGGGGTCGAGGAGCTCGCGGAGTTCGACCCGGCCGAGCAGCTCGGCGAGCAGGCTCGAGTCGAGGGCGAGCGCGGCCGCGCGGCGCTCGGCGAGGGGGCTGTCGCCGTCGTAGAGGAACTGGCCGATGTAGGAGAACAGCAGGGCGCCGGCGAACGGGGACGGGGTGGCGGTCTCGACCTCGACGAGGCGGACGCGCCTGCTCGCGACCTTCGCCAGCAGCTCGTGCAGCGACGGCAGGTCGTAGACGTCGCGCAGGCACTCGCGCACCGTCTCCAGCAGGATCGGGAAGTCGGGGAACTTGCGCGCCACGTCCAGCAGCTGGGCCGAGCGCTGCCGCTGCTGCCACAGCGGGGCGCGACGGCCCGGATCCCGGCGCGGCAGCAGCAGGGCGCGCGCCGCGCATTCGCGGAACCGGGAGGCGAACAGCGCCGAGCCGCCGACCTCCTCGGTCACGATGTCGTCGATCTCGTCGGGCTCGAAGACGAACAGCTCGGCGCCCGGCGGTTCGTCGGTGGTGTCGGGCAGCCGCACCACGATGCCGTCGTCGGACGCGGTCGGGGCGGCGTCCACCCCGAACCGCTCCTGCAGCCGCGCGCCGACCGCCAGCGCCCACGGCGCGTGCACGGGCATGCCGTACGGCGAGTGCAGCACCAGCCGCCAGTCGCCGAGCTCGTCGCGGAAGCGCTCGACGACCAGCGTCCGGTCGGTGGGCAGCTGGCCGGTGGCGGTGCGCTGTTCCTCCAGCAGCGCCCCGAGATTCGCGACCGCGTTCTGATCGAGACCGATCGCGCGCACCAGACCGCGGATCTCCCGCAGGGGGGCGCTGTCGTCGCCCCCGGACCCCGGCCGGTCGTCGCCGGAGGGTGTCGCGTCGTCGCGGTGGGGGCCGTCCGGCCGCGCGGGCTCGCCGGGCGCCGACCCGGTCTCGCGCACCAGCGTCGACCATCCGTCCTCGCCGACCCGGCCCGCCGTGCGCACGAATTCGCCGAGGGCGGCGCCGAGTTCGGCCGGGCGGCCCAGGCTGTCGCCGTGCCAGAACGGCAGCCTGCCCGGCAGGCCGAAGGCGGGGGTGACCAGCACCCGGTCGAAGGTGATCTCCTCGATGCGCCAGCTGGTCGCGCCCAGGGCGAACACGTCGCCGACCCGGGACTCGTAGACCATCTCCTCATCGAGTTCGCCCACCCGCGAGGCCTTCTCGCCCACCATGTACACCGCGAACATGCCCCGGTCGGGGATGGCGCCGCCGGAGGTGACGGCCAGGCGCTGGGCGCCGGGGCGGCCGGTGAGCGTCCCGGCGTCCCGGTCCCAGACCAGCCGGGGCCGCAGCTCGGCGAACTCGTCGCTGGGGTAGCGGCCGGAGAGCAGGTCGAGCACCGACTCGTAGGCCGAGCGCGGCAGCGTCGCGTAGTTGCCGGTGGCGCGGACGGTGTCGAACCAGGCGTCGACGTCGATGGTCTCGAGCGCGCAGGCCGCCACGGTCTGCTGGGCCAGGATGTCGAGCGGGTGCGACGGCATCTGCATCCGCTCGATCTCGCCGTCGAGCATCCGCCGGGCGGCCACCGCGCAGTGCACGACGTCGGTGCGGTGCTTGGGGAACAGCACCCCGCGCGAGATCTCCCCGACCTGGTGCCCCGCCCGGCCGACCCGCTGCAGGCCGCTCGCGACGGAGGTGGGCGCCTCCACCTGGACGACCAGGTCGACCGCGCCCATGTCGATGCCCAGCTCCAGGCTGCTGGTGGCCACCACGCAGCGCAGCCGGCCGGACTTGAGATCGTCCTCGATGAGCGCGCGCTGCTCCTTGCTGACCGACCCGTGATGGGCACGGGCCAGCAGGGGGTTCGCGCCGTGGATCACCTCGGTGGACGGGCCGAGCTGGGCGGGTGGCGCGTGCTCGGTCTCGACCGGCGTGCCGAGCCGGGCCGCGTAGGCCTCGTTGAGCCGGGCGGTGAGCCGCTCGGCGAGGCGGCGCGAATTGGCGAACACGATCGAGGAGCGGTGTTCCAGGACCAGGTCGACGATGGCCTCGTCGACGTGCGGCCAGATCGACCCCGGCTGCTCGGACTCCCCGGGATCGGTCATGTCGGCGACCGGCACCCGCACCGACAGGTCGAAGGTCTTGGGGGAGGGCGGGGCCACGATGGTGATCGGGGCCGCGCCGACCAGGAACCGGCCCATCTCCTCGGGCGGGCGCACCGTGGCCGAGAGGCCGATGCGCTGGGCGGGACGCGCGGTGAGGCCGTCGAGCCGGGCCAGCGACAGCGCCAGGTGCGCACCACGCTTGGTGCCCGCGATGGCGTGCACCTCGTCGACGATGACCGTGCCGACCTCGGCGAGGGTCTCGCGGGCCGCCGAGGTCAGCAGCAGGAACAGCGACTCGGGGGTGGTGATGAGGATGTCGGGGGGCGTGCGCTGCATGGCGCGGCGCTCGCCCGCCGGTGTGTCGCCGGAACGGACGCCCACGGTGATCTCCGGCGGGTCCAGTCCCAGCCGTTTCGCGGTCTGGGTGACCCCGACCAGCGGCGCGCGCAGGTTGCGCTCGACGTCCACCGCCAGCGCCTTGAGGGGGGAGATGTAGAGCACCGAGGTGCCGCGGCGCTCGCCCGCGGCCGCCGGCGGCCGCTGCGCCAGCCCGTCGATGGCCCACAGGAACGCCGACAGCGTCTTGCCCGACCCCGTCGGCGCGATGACCAGGGTGTGCTCCCCGCCCGCGATGGCCGCCCACGCGCCGAGCTGGGCCGACGTCGGCGCGGGGAACGCGCCGTCGAACCACTGCCTGGTCGCTGGGGAGAACCGGTCCATGGGGTTCAGTGTGCACCGCCGCACCGACAGATCCCCGCAGTCGCGCGGTGTCGCGCCCGTGATCGGCGGATGCCGGTCGCCGCCCTGTTCGCGCACCGTATGCTTGCCGTTCGTGCGATCGGTGCTCAGAGTTGATCTCATCGGCCATGGCCTGACGGCGGCGATGCGCGGCGCGCGGTTCCCCGTCGACGAGGAACTGGACGCGTCCGCCCGGACCGGGCAATCGGACTACCTTCCCCCCGCCGACGCCCGCGTCGTGCTGGGCCCCGAGTTACGTGTGGCCCAGACCGCGGCGCGGTTCGGGCTCTCCGGCGACACCGACGACCGGCTGCGCGACCTCGACGCCGGTTCGTGGCGGGGGGCCGAGATGGGCGGGCTGGCCCAGGACCAGCTCTTCGCCTGGCTGACCGACCCCGACTTCCGGGGCCACGGCGGCGAATCGGTGACCGAGGTGATCGAGCGCACCCGCTACTGGCTGGCCGAGGTCGCCGCGGCGGGCAGCGACACCGTCGCGGTCACCCATCCGGCCGTCGTGCGCAGCGCGGTCGTCGTCGCCCTGGACGCGCCCCCCACCGCGTTCTGGCGGATCGATGTGGCCCCGGCGAGTGTGACGCGCCTGCACTTCCGCGGGCAGTGGACCCTGCGCCTGACCGCCTGACCGCCTGACCGCCTGAACGACGAAGGCCCGGAATGCGTGTGCATTCCGGGCCTCGATCGTGGTAGCGGGAACAGGATTTGAACCTGCGACCTCTGGGTTATGAGCCCAGCGAGCTACCGAGCTGCTCCATCCCGCGTCGTGATTCCTACTGTACACGCATCCGGGCGCGGGACGTAAATCGCCTGGTCATCAGCCGAAATGGATGCCCTGGGCGAGCGGCAGGCCGGTCGAGTAGTTGATCGTGTTCGTGGCCCGGCGCATGTAGGTCTTCCACGAGTCCGAGCCGGACTCGCGGCCGCCGCCGGTGTGCTTCTCCCCGCCGAACGCGCCGCCGATCTCCGCGCCGGAGGTGCCGATGTTGACATTCGCGATGCCGCAATCGGATCCGTCGGCGGCGAGGAAGCGTTCGGCCTCGCGCTGGTCGAGGGTGAAGATCGCCGACGAGAGGCCCTGGGGCACCGCGTTGTTGAGGCCGATGGCCTCGTCGATGGTGTCGTAGGTGAGGACGTACAGGATCGGCGCGAAGGTCTCCTCGCGGACGAGCTCGGTCTGGGCGGGCATGCGCACGATCGCCGGGCGCACGTAGTACGCGCCGGGGCCGACGAGCTCGACGCGCTCACCGCCGCAGACGATCTCGCCGCTCTCGGCGCGCGCCCGCGCCAGCGCCTCCTGCATGGCGTCGAAGGCGCGCCCGTCGATGAGCGGCCCGACCAGCACGCCCTCGTCGAGCGGGTTGCCGACGCGCAACTGGTCGTAGGCGGCGCGCAACCGCTCGACCAGGCCGTCGGCGACGCTGTGGTGGACGATCAGCCTGCGCAGGCTCGTGCAGCGCTGCCCGGCCGTCCCGGCGGCCGCGAAGACGATGCCGCGCACGGCCAGATCCAGGTCCGCGCTCGGGGTGACGATCGCGGCGTTGTTGCCGCCGAGCTCGAGCAGGCAGCGCCCGAACCGCGCCGCGACGCGCGGGGCGACCGCCGCGCCCATCCGCACCGAGCCGGTCGCGCTGACCAGCGCGACCCGGCGGTCGTCCACCAGCGCCGCGCCCGCCTCGGCCCCGCCGGTGACGAGCTGGTGCACCTCGGGGTCGGCGCCCACCTCGGCCGCCGCCCGGCGCAGCAACGTGTGACAGGCCAGCGCGGTGAGTGGGGTCGTCTCCGAGGGCTTCCACACCACCGTGTCCCCGCACACGAGCGCGATCGCGGTGTTCCACGCCCAGACCGCGACGGGGAAGTTGAACGCCGAGATCACCCCGACCACCCCCAGCGGGTGCCAGGTCTCCATCAGCCGGTGTCCCGGCCGTTCGGACGGCATGGTCAGGCCGTAGAGCTGGCGGGAAAGGCCGACGGCGAACTCGCACACGTCGATCATCTCCTGCACCTCGCCGACCGCCTCGGCGCCGATCTTGCCGGCCTCCAGGGTGACCAGTTCGGCGAGCTCGTCGCGGTGGGTCACCAGCAGCGCGGCCAGCCGGCGCACGACCGCGGCCCGCACGGGCGCCGGGACTGTGCGCCAGGCGCGAAAGGCGCTGTCGGCGCGGGCGATCGCCGCGGCCACATCCTGCGGGCCGTCGGCGGGCACCCGGGCGAGGACGCCGCCCGACACCGGGGTCCGCACGGTCAGCGCGCCCTCCGTGGGCAGGTCGGCGCCCAGCCCGTGCAGCAGCGCCCGCGCCCGCAGCGACAGCTGTTCGGTGAAGTGGTCGGTCACGGTCTGTGTCATGCCTGCTCACCTTCTGCGTTGGTATCGCGCACTAAAAAGGTCCGGAAAGTCGGTGCGGGAACAGAAAGAAGTTTTCGCCACGAGGCTTCGCGCCTTGGTTAGGCTCGCGCAATGGCTTCGGATACCCCGGCGAGGGCGCAACTCGACGACATCGATCGACTACTGATCCGGGAACTGATGGCCGACGGCCGGGCCACCCTGTCGAACCTCGCCGAGAAGGCCAGCTTGTCGGTGTCCGCGGTGCAGTCGCGGGTGCGGCGGCTCGAGGCGCGTGGTGTGATCCGCGGGTACGCGGCACAGGTCGACGCGGAAGCGCTCGGTCATCTGCTCTCGGCATTCGTCGCGATCACCCCTCTCGACCCGTCGCAACCCGATGACGCGCCCGCCCTGCTGCAGCACATCCCGGCCATCGAGGCCTGCCACTCGGTGGCGGGGGAGGAGAGCTACGTGCTGCTGGTCCGGGTCGGGTCGCCGCGGGAGCTCGAGCAGCTGCTCCAGGAGATCAGGGCGACCGCCAACGTGCGGACCCGCAGCACCATCATCCTGCAGACATTCTACGATAAGTAACGGTCGAGATAACGATTCCTCGAAATATCTCCGGAGCCTCGTAGTGGTTTCGTAAATATTTGCGTACCCTCGGGGGCGTGACCATCGAACTGGAGCGCCCCGGCGCGGCGGTCACCCCCGCCAACCGGGTACACGAGATCCTGTCCGCCCACCTGCTCGCCGACGGGTTCGAGCTGGTGCTCGACCTGCACAAATCGCACGGACGCACGCTCGTCGACGAACGCGACGGCACCGCCTACCTCGACATGTTCGGTTTCTTCGCCTCCAACGCGCTCGGGATGAACCACCCCGCGCTGGCCGACGACGCGGACTTCCGCGCCGAACTGGCCACCGCCGCGCTGAACAAGCCGAGCAACTCCGACATCTACACCGTCGAGATGGCGCGCTTCGTCGAGACCTTCGCCCGCGTCCTCGGCGATCCCCGGCTCCCGCACCTGTTCTTCATCGACGGGGGCGCGCTGGCGGTCGAGAACGCGCTCAAGGTCGCCTTCGACTGGAAGAGCAGGCACAACGAGGCGCACGGCCGCTCCCGCGACCTGGGGACCCGCGTCCTGCACCTGACCGGCGCGTTCCACGGGCGCAGCGGCTACACGCTCTCGCTCACCAACACCGACCCGGTCAAGACCGACCGCTTCCCGAAGTTCGGCTGGCCGCGCATCGACACCCCCTACCTCCGCGCGGGCGCCGACATGGCCGCGCTGGAGGCCCGCGCCCTCGACCAGGCCCGCGCCGCCTTCGAGCGGTACCCGCACGACATCGCCTGCTTCATCGCCGAACCCGTCCAGGGCGAGGGCGGCGACCGGCACCTGCGCCCGCAGTTCCTCGGCGCGATGCAGCGGCTCTGCCGCGAGCACGACGCGCTCTTCGTCCTCGACGAGGTACAGACCGGCGCCGGGATGACCGGCACCACCTGGGCGTACCAGCAGCTCGGCCTCGAGCCGGACGTGGTCGCCTTCGGCAAGAAGACCCAGGTCTGCGGGATCATGGCAGGCGGGCGGGTGGACGAGGTGCCCGACAACGTCTTCCACGTCGGGTCCCGGCTCAACTCGACCTGGGGCGGCAACCTCACCGACATGGTCCGCACCCGCCGCATCCTCGAGGTGATCGAGGCCGACCGGCTCATCGAGCGCTCCCGCGCGCTGGGGGCCTATCTGCTCGACCAGCTGCACCAGCTCGCCGCCGCCTACCCCGCGCTGGTGTCCGAGCCGCGCGGACGCGGGCTCATGTGCGCGATCACCCTGGAATCCGCGGGGCTGCGCGACGCCGTCGTCGCCGAGCTGCGGGTGCGCAAGCACGTGCTGCTGCTGGGGACCGGCGAGCGCGGGATCCGGTTCCGGCCGCCGCTGACGGTCACCGAGGCCGAACTCGGCCGCGCCGTCGACGCGCTGGACGAGGTACTCGGCGGGCTGTAGCGGCCCGCGAGGGCGTCACGGGCCGACGGGCTCCAGGCCGAGCGCGCCCGCCACGAACCGGTGCACCGAGGCCAGGCCCGCGGCCAGCGCCTCGTCCTCGCCCGGCCGGGCCCAGCCGGTGACGGCGGCGGTGCCGTCGGCGCGCGGGGTCACGCCGATCTCGGCGACCAGTTCCGCGGTGGTCGGCACGCAGACCGCCCAGGAGAAGTGGGACTCGTCGGCCCATTGCGCGGCGCGGTCGGCGACGTAGTCCGGGTCGGTGACCCCGCCCGCGGCCAGCGCGGGCCGGTCGTCGATCCGCTCGTCGGCGCGCAGGGCGCGCAGATACCACGATCCGGCGTTGATCTCGATCGGTTCCACGCCCGGAGCTTAACCGGCCCGCCTAGCGGTAGTAGGGCGTGGCCTGCACCCAGTGGAACCCGCGGGAGACCACCGGGAAGCGCGCGAGATCCACCCGGTCGAGGCGCATGCGCACCGGACGTCCGGCCAGCGTGCCCTCCAGCAGCAGCCGGTCCGGTTCCGGGCGGACGTAGGCGAGAGTCGCCAGCGGCCACCGGTGCTCGGTGTCGCGGGACAGGGTGATCGTGCCCCGGTCGGTGTCCACCCGCGCGGGAAAGGACACCAGGGAATCGTCGAGCCGCTGCGCGGTCATCCCCTGGGGGATGTCGAAGATGACGCGGCGGAAGCGCTGCGCCGGCGTCGGCATCGCGGAATCGTCGCGGCCCCCGCCGAAGACGACGACCGCCGGGACGGCCTCGCCCGCGACGGAGTACTCGGTGACGTCCCAGATGCCGTAGAGCGGAGACCGGGGCCGCGCGCTGCCGTAGGTGTGCCAGCCGTCGTAGGCCTCGACGGTCGTCGCGCACAGGATCCACGCGCCGAGCAGCACCTGCCCGACCAGCAGCACACGGGCGCCGCGCCGGGTCCTCGTCGCGGGCGCCGGGTCGCGAACCGGCACCGCCCGGCCGAGCAGGGCACGCACGACGCGCGCGATGTCGGGGGCGGCCAGCACGGCCGCGAACAGCAGCACCTGGAA
Organism: Nocardia thailandica NBRC 100428; assembly: GCF_000308795.1. GTDB lineage: Bacteria > Actinomycetota > Actinomycetes > Mycobacteriales > Mycobacteriaceae > Nocardia > Nocardia thailandica. Next base: position 18,291 of record NZ_BAGK01000049.1, read on the forward strand.
CGCGAACAGCTTCACCGGCACGTCGAAGGCGAGGTTGACCAGCAGGACCTGCAGCGCGACGATCACCGCGAGCACGGCGCCGATCCCGGAGGTCAGCGGCAGGATCAGCAGCACCGCCGCGGTCACCTCGGCCGCGCCGAGGGCGATCTCGTACGGCTCGGAGAGCGCGGAGTGCGCCCACAGCACCGCCATCGGGCTCATGTCGCCGTACGGCTGCACCAGCCGTTCGAGGTTGAACGACATCTGCGTCGGCAGTACCTTGATCATCCCGTACAGCATCAGCGCGCTGACCAGCGCGAAACGCAGCAGCAGCCGGAACCACGCCAGCAGGCGCGCGTAATGCGGGCGCCCGCGGTCGAGGGCCGACCAGACCGCGGTCACCGGGACGGCGAGCGCGAGCAGGGTGAAGGCGGCCACCCACTTGGCGGCGGTGTCCCCGCTGGCGGTCGCGGCGTAGTCGACCCGGACGTCGAACACGGTCCGGCCGACCCAATCCGAGAGCGGATGCAGCGCGGTCCATTTCGCGATCTCGTCCACCGTCGCCCGCGGCACGCCGACCGTGCGGAGCAGGGCGTGCAGCAGCCACACGCCCGCCGTGCCGAGGCCGACGACGAACCCGAAGCGGAAGGCGACGCGTGCCCCCGGATGCCAGCGCGGCCCCGGTTCGGTCTCGGCGGCGGCCGGCTCGCGCACCAGTACCTCTGTGGTCACCCATCACCCCTACGCTCGAACGGTCGTGCGGGGGAAACGCTAAGGCGGCCTGCGGAACCGGGGAATCCGGCAAAAACTCTGCCCCGACAATCGGGGTGGCCGCGTCAGGCCGGTCGCGGCGGGGCGCCCAGGATCGAATGGACCGCGAGGCGGCCGATGTCGAGCGCGCGGGTGAGCAGATCGGTGTCGCGGGCGGCGCTGTCGATCGGCGGCGCGTCCGCGGGCGGGTGCACCTGCATGACCCGGTCGCCCAGACCGGCCAGGAAGGTGTCCTCGAGCGCCTGCTGACCCGGCCGCTGCGACCACGCCCGGAACGCGCCGGGCGCGATGGCGCGCATGTAGCCGCCGCCGACGACGCGGTGCAGCAGCGGCGCGGGCGGGCGGATCTCGTCCGAGCGCCGGGTCCGCAGCACCAGGGCGTGGGTGGTGCCCGCGGCGACGGCCGTGCGGATCGGGACGGTCTCGGCCAGGCCGCCGTCGAAGTAGCTGCGGCCGGCGAGCTCCACCGGCGGGCCGGCCAGCAGCGGCAGGCCCGCCGAGGCGCGCAGCGCGGTCATCAGCGTCGCCTTGTCGACGATGTAGGGCCCCAGGTCGACCGGCTCGCCGGTGCGCACATCGGTCGCGATCGGGTGGAAGGAGGTGGTGTTGGCCAGGATCGCTGGGAAATCCATCGGCTCGATCCCGTCGTACACGTGGTGCACGAGATAGCGCAGGTCGAAGACCGGGCGGCCGCGCAGGATGCGGACCGGGTCGACCACCCGCCGCATGATCGTGGTGTCGGTCCAGGACCGCATGCCCGAGGCGGCCCGGCCGCACAGCAGCCACGCGCCGTTGATCGCGCCCGCGGACGTGCCGTAGACGGCGTCGAAGATCGCGGCGAGGCCGAGTTCCTCCAGCGCCTGCACCATGCCGCTGGAGTACACGCCGCGGCTGCCACCGCCCTCGATCACCAGCGCCAGCCGATGGCCGTCGCGGCGGTGCCCGGACCGGCGGCGATTCGCGATCACCTCGGCGACCGGCACCGACTCCGGCGAGACCGACCCGTTCTGATCGCTGAGCGCACTGCTGGTCACCCGACCCACGATACGACAGGCGCGCCGGGTCGGGGCAGGTCGGAGGGCTGATCTTCGCCGCCTGTTCACCCGCGCGGGGGCCCGGACGAGAGCGGGCGCCGGTCGGATCCCGACCGGCGCCCGCTCCTCGGACAGCTGTTACTTGATCTCCGCCAGGACGGTGCCCTGGGTGATGGCCGCGCCCGCCTCCACGGCGAGCCCGGTGACCACGCCGGACTTGTGCGCGTTGACCGGGTTCTCCATCTTCATGGCCTCGAGCACCACGATCAGGTCGCCCGCCTCGACGGTCTGGCCCTCTTCGACGGCGACCTTCACCACGGTGCCCTGCATGGGCGCGGTGACGGCGTCACCGGAGGCCGCACCGGCGCCCGCGCCGCCACGCTTGCGCGGCTTCGGCTTCTTGCGGATGACGCCGCCGTTGCCCGCGGCCGCGGCGCCGCCACCGCCGAGGCTGAACTGACCCGGCAGCGAGACCTCGACCCGGCGGCCGCCGACCTCGACCACGACCTTCTGACGCGGCAGGTCCTCGTCCTCGTCGTCGGCGGGGGCACCGGCGCCGGCGTACGGCTCGACGGTGTTGACCCACTCGGTCTCGATCCACTTGGTGTAGACGTCGAACTTCTCGCCGTCACCGATGAAGGCCGGGTCCTCGACGATCGCGCGGTGGAACGGGATGACCGTCGCCAGGCCGTCGACCTCGTACTCGGCCAGCGCGCGGCGGGCGCGCTGCAGCGCCTGGTCGCGGTTCTCGCCGGTGACGATCAGCTTGGCCAGCATCGAGTCGAACTGCCCGCCGATGACGCTGCCCTGCACGACGCCGGAGTCGACGCGCACACCCGGGCCGGTGGGCTCGCGGTAGACGGCGACCGGGCCGGGTGCGGGCAGGAAGCCGCGCCCGGCGTCCTCGCCGTTGATGCGGAACTCGAAGGAGTGGCCGCGCGGGGTGGGGTCCTCCTTGATGGAGAGCTCCTCACCGTTGGCGATGGCGAACTGCTGGCGCACCAGGTCGATGCCCGCGGTCTCCTCGGTGACCGGGTGCTCGACCTGCAGGCGGGTGTTGACCTCGAGGAAGGACACGGTCTCGCCCTGCACCAGGTACTCCACGGTGCCGGCGCCGTAGTAGCCCGCCTCGCGGCAGATGCGCTTGGCCGAGTCGTGGATCTTGGCCCGGACCTCGTCGGACAGGAACGGCGCGGGCGCCTCCTCGACGAGCTTCTGGAAGCGGCGCTGCAGCGAGCAGTCGCGGGTGCCCGCGACGACCACGTTGCCGTGCTGGTCGGCGATGACCTGGGCCTCGACGTGGCGGGCCTTGTCCAGGTACTGCTCGACGAAGCACTCGCCGCGGCCGAAGGCGGCGACGGCCTCGCGGGTCGCCGACTCGAACAGCTCGGGGATCTCCTCGATGGTGTGGGCGACCTTCATGCCGCGGCCACCGCCACCGAAGGCGGCCTTGATGGCCACCGGGACGCCGTACTCCTTGGCGAACGCGACGACCTCGTCGGCGTTCTTGACCGGGTCCTTGGTGCCCGCGGCCATCGGCGCGTTCGCGCGCTCGGCGATGTGGCGCGCGGTGACCTTGTCGCCCAGGTCGCGGATGGACTGCGGCGAGGGGCCGATCCAGATCAGCCCGGCGTCGATGACGGCCTGGGCGAAGTCGGCGTTCTCGGAGAGGAAGCCGTAACCCGGGTGGATCGCGTCGGCACCGGACTTGGCGGCGGCGTCGAGGATCTTGTCGAACACGAGGTACGACTCGGCGGAGGTCTGGCCGCCGAGGGCGAAGGCCTCGTCGGCGAGCTTGACGAACGGCGCGTCGGCATCGGGCTCGGCGTACACCGCGACGCTGGCGAGTCCGGCGTCCTTGGCCGCCCGGATCACGCGGACTGCGATCTCGCCGCGGTTAGCTACGAGTACCTTCGTGATCCGCGCGCTGGCATGGCTGGGCACTGAGCCTCCTGTGTGCAATCTTCATCGGTCGCTTCCCGAGGGGGACGCTGCGCCCGGTCTCGACAAACTTTCGTCTCGGGGGAGTGTAGGCAGTCTGCCAACACCGCTCGAACTCGGCTAGCCCTACTTGTCAGTAGGTCGCAGGTCACACTAACAGCCGCCCTGTGACGGGGGTCTTTTTCAGGCGTTTGCGGGTGCGACTCCCGGTTCACTTCCCACCGCAATGGGCAATCGCACGGAATTCCCCCACTCGATCCAGGAACCGTCGTAGTTCCGCACCCCGTCGCGGCCGAGCAGATAGGTCAGCACGAACCAGGTGTGGCTCGACCGTTCCCCGCCGCGGCTGTAGACCACGGCCTCCGGGCCCAGCCCGTCGTAGAGCGCGTCGAGCTCGGCGCGGGAACGGAAGCGCCCGTCGGCGCCGCAGGCCGCGGTCCAGGGGATGTTCACGGCGGTCGGCACGTGGCCGCCGCGCACCGTGCGGAATTCCTGACCGGCCCCGGACGCCCCGGCCGCCCCGAACGCCTCCGCCTCCCCGGAGTACTCCTGGGGCGCGCGCACGTCGACCAGCGGCGCGCCCAGCCTGCCGAGCAGCTCGTCGCGGAAGATCCGCGCGGTGTAGTCGTCGCGGGTGACCTCGGGATAGTCGCTCCCGGCGGTCACCGGCTGATCGAAGGTGGTGTCGCGTTCCTCGGAGATCCACGCGTCGCGGCCGCCGTCGAGCAGGCGCACGTCCTGATGGCCGAACAGACCGAAGATCCAGGCGGTGTGGGCGGCTTGGACATTGCCCCGGTCGCCGTAGATCACTACCGTGTCTTCCCGACCGATTCCTTTGGTTCGCATCAACTGCGTGAACCGGGCGCCGTCGAGGTAATCGCGGGTGACCGGGTCGCTCAGATCGCCGCGCCAATCGATCTTGACCGCGCCGGGGACGTGGCCGATGTCGTAGAGCAGGATGTCGTCGTTGGACTCGACGATCTTCAAACCGGGCGCACCGATGTTTGCCGACAGCCATTCTGTGGTTACCAATCGGTGCGGGCACGCATAGGAACCGAAGGCGGAGTGTGGATCCGGAGCAACGGGCACGGTGTGTTCCTCGGGTAGTCGGTGGGTCGGGTCGGCGATCGGCGGTCCGTGCGCGATGGTATGTGTGTGTGGGAACGAAGGGCCCGGTGGCGTAGACCCTCGTTTCACATCACAAATCGACGCAATGGCCGAATAAAGCGCACAAACGTCCGATAAAGTCTCCGGAGAGGAGGGGTGAGTCATGTCCGATTCTTGGCCGCGGCGGCGACTGCTCGCGATCCTACGCGGCGCCACCGAGCCCCTCGATGCCCAAGAACTGGCGCGCATCACCGGACAGCATGTCACGACGGTGCGATTCCACCTCGACGTGCTCACCCGGGAGTCGCTCGTCCGCCAGTTCCAGCAACCGCCGCGCGGCCGCGGCAGGCCCCGCATCGGCTACCGGGCGGTACAGCGTTCGGTCGGCTATCAGGAACTCGCCCAGGTGCTCGCCGACCAGCTCGGCCCCGACCCGGTCACCCGCTCGGCCGCCGCGGTCGCGGCGGGCCGCGCCTGGGGCGCGCGCATGGACGTGGGCGGTCGGCCCATCGAGACCCTCGCCGACGCGCGCGACATCACCATGTCGCTGATGTCGGAACTGGGCTTCGCGCCCGAGAAGGACGGCACCCCCGAGACCCCGGAGCACGTGCAGATCCGGCTCACCGCCTGCCCGCTGCGCGAGCTCGCCCGCTCGCACGCGGAAGTGGTGTGCGGGGTGCACATGGGCCTGATGCGCGAGGTCCTCGAACGCAACGGCGCGCAGGGGCGGGTCGAGGTGTACCTGCACCCGTTCACCGAACCCGAGCTGTGCACCGCCCGGCTCGAACTGACGATGAATCCGGCCGCCCCGCAGATCGGGTCCGACACCTCGGCCGAACAGCCGGTGGTGCCGTCAGGCCCGCGAGTGCCGCCACAGCTGCGCAACGCCGACACCGACGTCTTCGAGCAGCCTGCGCAGCAGCGGTAGGCCGATCCCGATCACGCTCGACGGGTCGCCGTCGATGCGGTCGACGAACCAGCCGCCGAGGCCGTCGAGGGTGAACGCGCCCGCGACCTGCAACGGTTCCCCGGAGGCGATGTAGGCGTCGAGTTCGGCCTCGCCGGGCGAGGCGAAATGGACTGTCGTGCTGCTGCAGTCGACCGCCTCGGCGGTCACCACGCCGTCGCGCAGCCGCAGCACGCAGTGCCCGGTCATCAGGTCGGCGCTGCGGCCTGCCATCGACTTCCAGCGCGTGCGGGCGACCTCGGGCGTGTGCGGCTTGCCCTGGAGCTGCCCGTCGACGAGCAGCATGGAATCGCAGCCGACCACGACGGTGTCGGCGCCGAGATCGGTGACGGTCGCGGCGACCGCCGCGGCCTTGGCCCTGGCCAGGGCCACGACCACGTCGGCGGGCGCGGTGTCGGCGGGCAGCGCCGCCTGGACCGCGTCCTCGTCGACGTCGGAGACCCGGACGACCGGATCGATGCCCGCCGAACGCAGGACCTCACGCCGGGCCGGCGAGGCCGAACCGAGCACGAAGACGATGCGGCCGGCGGGCGCGCTGGTGTCGGTCACCCGCGTCAGCGCAGGTGCGACAGCAGCGGATACGCGTAGGGCGAGAACGGCGATGTGCCGCGGTGCAGCAGGGTCGGCACGCCCCACGAGTCGCGCGGGCCACCGGCGGGGGCCGCGCCCGCGCCCGAGGACGCTGCCGCGAACACCGCGACCAGCGCCGCGATCTCCTCGTCGGAGGGGTTGCCCTTCACGATGCGGAACGCCGGCTGCGCGCCGGTCGCGTCCACCACGTCCGCGACCGCGGTCGCCGCCTGGTCGACCTCGTCGACGATCGGATCGACGGCGAGCTCCAGCTCGGCGGCGGTCAACACATCTTCTTCTGCCACGGTGGTCACAGTGCCAGGTCCTTCCTGCCTCGCCCGGGAGGTCTACCCCGGGCGACGGCTGTGGTACTCGATGTCACAGCACGGTTGACGCGATCATTCCCGGTGGGGACGCATCGATCAACCGTTGTGCCGTGACAACCAGTGTGCGCGCCCCACCGGGGTTATCGCATTTTCAGAGCGGAATGTTGCCGTGTTTCTTCGGCGGGAGGGTCACCATCTTGCGCTCGAGCAGACGCAGCGCCGCCACGATCTGGCCGCGGGTGTGCGACGGCGGGATGACCGCGTCGACGTAGCCACGCTCGGCCGCCACGTAGGGGTTGACGAGGGTGTCCTCGTACTCGTTCTGCAGCTCGAGGCGCAGGGCGTCGACGTCGGCGCCCTCCTTGGCGGCGTCAGCCAGCTGTTTGCGGTAGACGAAACCGACGGCGCCCGAGGCACCCATGACGGCGATCTGCGCGGTCGGCCACGCGAGGTTCACGTCGGCGCCCATGTGCTTGGAACCCATGACGTCGTAGGCGCCGCCGTAGGCCTTGCGGGTGATGATGGTGATCTTGCCCACAGTGGCCTCGCCGTAGGCGTAGAGCAGCTTCGCGCCGCGGCGGATGATGCCGTTGTATTCCTGGCCGGTGCCCGGCAGGAAGCCCGGCACGTCGACCAGGGTGATGATCGGGATGTTGAAGGCGTCGCAGGTGCGCACGAAGCGCGCGGCCTTCTCCGAGGCGTCGATGTCGAGGCAGCCGGCGAACTGGGTCGGCTGGTTGGCGACGATGCCGACGCTGCGGCCGTCCACCCGGCCGAAGCCGACGATGATGTTCATCGCGCGCTCGGCCTGGACCTCGAGGAACTCGTCGTCGTCGAGCAGCCGGGTGATGACCTCGTGCATGTCGTACGGCTGGTTCGGCGAGTCCGGGATGATCGAGTCGAGCTCGAGGTCCTCGTCGGTCAGCGATTCCTCGATGGAGCCGGTGATCGGGTCCGAGGGCTCGGTGCGCGGGGCCTCGGCGCGGTTGTTGCTCGGCAGGTAGCTCAGCAGGTCCTTGACGTAGTCGAGGGCGTCCTGCTCGCCGGAGGCGACATAGTGGGCCACGCCCGACTTGGTCATGTGGGTGTGCGCGCCGCCGAGGTCCTCCATGGTGACCTCTTCGCCGGTGACGGTCTTGATGACGTCGGGTCCGGTGACGAACATCTGCGAGGTCTGGTCGACCATGACGACGAAGTCGGTGAGCGCGGGGGAGTAGACGTGGCCGCCTGCGGCCGGGCCCATGATCAGCGAGATCTGCGGGATCACGCCGGACGCCTGCACGTTGCGGTGGAAGATTTCGCCGTAGAGGCCGAGGGAGACGACGCCCTCCTGGATGCGCGCGCCCGCGCCCTCGTTGATGCCGACGAGCGGGCGGCCGGTGCGTAGCGCCAGATCCATGACCTTGACGATCTTCTCGCCGTAGACCTCGCCGAGCGAGCCGCCGAAGACGGTGACGTCCTGGGAGAAGATGCAGACGTCGCGGCCGTCGATGGTGCCGTAGCCCGTGACGACGCCGTCGCCGAGCGGCCGGTTGTTCTCCAGGCCGAAGTTGACGCTGCGGTGCCGGGCCAGCGCGTCGAGCTCGACGAACGAGCCCTCGTCGAGCAGGGCGAGGATGCGCTCGCGGGCGGTCATCTTGCCCTTGGCGTGCACCTTGTCGACCGCGGCCTCACCCATCGGGTGCTGCGCCTCTTCCAGCCGATTCCGCAGATCAGCCAGCTTCCCGGCGGTGGTGTGGATGTCGGGGGAACCCGCGGATTCCGATGCGGGCTGCTGCTGGACACTCGTCATGGGTTGCGAGTGTAACGAGTGCCACCTGCCCGCACTACGGCAGTCTCGCCTACCGGTCAGTAGAAAACCGCAGCTCGTGGCCGCCCCGACTGTCGTTGTGCAGGGCGTTCTCCGGGTAGCGTTCCGGAAATGGACAGGCCCCCACTCGATGCCGAACTCCTGCGCCGCAACCTCGGCGCAACCACCCCCGTGTTCTACGACCGGATCGATGTCGTGGCGTCGACCGGGTCGACCAACGCCGACCTGATCGCCCGCGCCACCGCCGACCCGCACGCCGATCGCCAGGCCCTGCTGGCCGAGACCCAGGAGCACGGCCGCGGCCGGCACGCGCGGACCTGGGTGAGCCCGCGCAACGCGCAGATCGCGCTCTCGGTGCTGGTCCGGCTGCCGGGGATCGCGCCCGACGCGCTGGGCTGGCTACCGCTGCTGACCGGCGTCGCGGTGGTCGACGCGCTGCGCGGGACCGCCGGGGTCGACGCGGTGCTGAAGTGGCCCAACGACGTCCTGATCGGCGGGCGCAAGGTGTGCGGCATCCTGGCCGAGGTGGCCGAACCGGGCCCGCGGCCCGCCGTCGTGGTCGGCGCGGGGATCAACGTCAGCCTGACCGAGGACGAGTTGCCCGTGCCGCACGCGACCTCGCTGCTGCTGGCCGGGGCGACCGAGACCGATCGCACCCTGCTGGCCGAGTCCGTCCTGACGGCCTTCGGCCGCTGGTTCACCGCCTGGGAGCGGGCCGGTTGGGCCACCGCCGACCTGGCCGTCGCCTACCGCGAACGGTGCGCGACCATCGGCGCGGAGGTCCGCGCGGAGCTGCCCGGCGGGAGCACGCTCCTCGGCACGGCCACCGGCGTCGACGACACCGGGCGTCTGCTCATCGGCGACCAGGCCGTCTCGGCGGGCGACGTCACCCACCTGCGCCCGGCCTGATCCGATCCCGGACGGGGTCGGTCGTCACGGTGACGCCGGCCCCGAAGGCTCAGCCGACGGGGACGGCCCGGCGTTCGGCCAGCTGACGCTCGCGCGCGAGCATCCGGTCGCGCTGCTCCTCGAAGCGGACCACGTCGGCTTCCAGCTTCTCCAGGAACGCGCCCAGCTCCTCGCGGGCGGCCTCGCCGCGCGGCCCGAAATCGGTGCGGCCGAAGATGTTCCACTGCTTGAGCACCGGCCGCACCACCTCGTCGAGGTGCTGGCGCAGGTCGTAGATGCCGTGCTTGGCCATGAGCACGCCGTTGCGCCGCCAGTTGGGCATCCCCGCGCCGGGCATCTCGAAATTGGTGAGCACCTTGGTGATCGCGGGCATGGCCTGATCGGGGACGAGGTCGAGCGCCGCCCCGCACAGCGTGCGGTAGAAGATCATGTGCAGGTTCTCGTCGGTGGCGATGCGCTGCAGCATCCGATCGGCGATCGGGTCGTCACAGACCCTGCCGGTGTTGCGGTGGCTGACCCGGGTGGCCAGTTCCTGGAAGGTCACGTAAGCCACGTTGACGAGGAAGCCGCCCCAGTCGGCCGGCGCGTGCGCGCCCTGGGTCATGTGGATCATCCGCGCCTGTTCGAGGGCGACCGGGTCGACGCCGCGGGTGACCACCAGGTAGTCACGCATCACGATGCCGTGGCGGTTCTCCTCGGCGGTCCAGCGTCCGACCCAGGTGCCCCAGGCGCCGTCCTGGGAGAAGTTGGCCGCGATCTCGCGGTGGTAGGAGGGCAGGTTGTCCTCCGTGAGCAGGTTGGTGATCATGGCCGCCTTGGCGACCTCGTTGAGCTTGGATTGCCCGGGCTCCCAATCGATTCCGCCCATGGCGGCGAAGTTGCGGCCCTCGCCCCACGGGACGTAGTCGTGCGGGTGCCATTCCTTGGCCATGGACAGATGCCGGTTGAGATTGGCTTCGGCCACCGGCTCCAGGGCGGTGAGAATGTCGAGCTGAGTCAGATCCTTGGTCACGCGAGCCTCCACTGTCGGGGGTTCCAGCAAGCGAGCTATCGGGTCGAACCTGGCGTCTGGCGCGGAAACAACAGTATCGCCCCGGTCGTGGCAACCGGAAATACCGTGTCCGGAAGGGGTATTCTGCGCGCATGGGTTATCCGGAGGACGTGCTCGCGCCCGAGGAACAGCTGATCCTGCATCGGCACCCGCATTGGAAGATGCTGGTGTGGCCGGTGGTCACACTGATCGCCGCGACCGCGATCGCCGGTTTCCTCGGGGGGCTGATCTGGCGCAACGCCGAGGGGCACACCCGCACCGTGCTGCTGATCCTGCTCGGCCTGATCTACGCGGGCGTGATCGCCTGGCGGGTGATCGGCCAGGTGATCGGCTGGAAGTCAACCCATTTCATCGTCACCGACCGGCGGGTGCTGGTCCGCCAGGGCGTGCTGACGCACACCGGCATCGACATCCCGCTGAGCCGGATCTCGAGCGTCCAGTTCCGGCACGGCGTCTTCGACCGGATGCTGGGCACCGGCACCCTCATCATCGGCTCGTCCTCGGACGAACCGCTCGAATACGACGACATCCCGCAGGTCCAGCAGGTGCACTCGCTGCTCTACCACCAGGTGTTCGAGGTGGACCGGCCGCGCGGCGATGCGCACTGGGGCGGCTATCGGTGAGGTGCGCGCCCCGGCACCGCCGGGTCCGTAATCTGGGGGCATGACCGCTGTACTGCTGGCCGAAGACGACGAGGCGATCGCCGCGCCCCTGTCGCGCGCGCTCGGCCGCGAGGGCTACACCGTCACCGTCGAACGGTTCGGTCCCGCCGTACTGCGCCGCGCCCTCGAAGGCGACCACGACCTGCTGATCCTCGACCTCGGCCTGCCCGGGATGGACGGCCTCGAGGTGTGCAGGCAGGTGCGGGCCAGCGGCGCCGACCTGGCCGTGCTCATGCTGACGGCGCGCACCGACGAGGTGGATTTCGTCGTCGGTCTCGACGCGGGCGCCGACGACTACGTCGGCAAGCCGTTCCGGCTGGCCGAGCTGCTCGCCCGGGTGCGGGCGCTGTTGCGCCGCAGCGGGATCGGCGACGACGCGGTGGAGGTCGGCGGGATCCGCCTCGAGTCCGCCGCGCGCCGGGTGCTGGTCAACGGAGCCGAGGTCAACCTGGCCAACAAGGAGTACGAGCTGCTCAAGGTGCTCATGGACCGGGCGGGCCAGGTGGTGCCCCGCGAGACCATCCTGCGCGAGGTGTGGGGCGACGCCGACCTGCGCGGATCCAAGACCCTGGACATGCACATGTCCTGGCTGCGCCGCAAGATCGGCGACGAGGGCCCCATGGCCGAGCGCCGGATCGTGACGGTCCGCGGCGTCGGCTTCCGGCTCAACTCCGACGGACCGGTCAAGCCCGGAGGAGGGAGCGGAGCATGACCACGCAGGGCTCCGGTCCGGCGGCATCCGGCGCGGGCGGACCGGTCAAGCCCGGAGGAGGGAGCGGAGCATGACCACGCAGGGCTCCGGTCCGGCCGGGCGGCGCTGACCCGTGCGCCGTCGGATCCTGCGGTCCATTCTCACCGTGCTCACGCTGACCACGGTGGTGCTCGGCGTGCCGTTGATCTACACCGCCTGGCTGTGGGTGGAGGACATCACCCGCAACGACCTGAAGTCCCGGCTGGATCGGATGGCGGCGGAGATGCTCGTCCAGGAGGGCGCCGACGGCACCGTCGGCAACGTGCTCGAGCTGCACGCGCTCAGCGCGCTGGTCCCCGAGGGCGGCAGGTTGACGGTGATCTATCCCTCGGCCCAGCACAACGCCGCCCGGGTCGACATCGGCGTCGACACGGTGCCCGATCCGCTGGTGGAGTCGCTGTCGATGGGGATGGAGGGGTCGTTGCGGCTGGAGGTGCCGTCGGCGCCGATGCACGCCCGCCAGCGGCAGGCGGTCGCGGTCGTCGGGCTGGCGGTGCTTGCCTCGCTGGGCGCGGCCCTGTTCGTCGCGGTGCTGACCGCGCGCCGGGTGGCCGACCCGCTGCGCGACGTGGCGGCGCGGGCGGCCCGGCTGGCGATGGGCGACTTCCGGCCCGACCCGCGCAGGCACGGCATCGCCGAGCTGGACCGGGTCTCCGACGTGCTCGACTCGGCGACGGTCGAGATCGCGGGCCGGCTGCAACGCGAGCACGCGCTGGTCGCCGACGTGTCCCACCAGCTGCGCAGCCGCCTGACCGCGGTGCGCCTGCGCCTCGACGAGCTGTCCACCCACGCCGACCCCGAGGTGGTGCACGAGGCCGAGGAGGCGATGGCCCAGGTCGACCGGCTCACCGACGCCATCGACGACCTGGTCCGCGCCTCGCGGGACGAGGACGCCGCCGACCGCGATCCGGTGCCGGTGATGGCCGAGCTGCGCGGGGTGGTGGCCGAGTGGCGGCATCCGTTCGCCGAGGCGGGGCGCGATCTCGTGCTCACCGGCGACGACTCGCTGCGCGCCCCGGTCACCGGTTCCCGGCTGCGCGAGGCGGTCGCGGTGCTGGTCGACAACGCCCTCATGCACGGGGGCGGCACGTGCACGGTCTCGGTGCGCACCGCGCGGACCCTGTCGGCGCGCTATCCGCTGGTGTGCGTGGAGGTCGCCGACGAGGGCGACGGCGTCCGCGACGAGCTGGCTCCCCACATCTTCGACCGGGGGTTCTCGGCGGGAGGGTCGACCGGCGTCGGTCTCGCCCTGGCCAGGGCCCTCATCGAAGCCGACGGCGGCCGCCTCGAACTCCAGCGCCGCAGGCCCGCCCTGTTCGCGGTCTTCCTCGGCGCGAAGAACAACGTCCGCCCCACGACCGGGGCCCTACCCGAACCTCGCTGACGCACCCTTCCGACGTGACCGGGGACCCGCGGCCCCGGCCGCCGTCAGTGCAATTTCTCCTCTTCGACCAAGTTCTCGAACTCGGCCACGATCTCGTTCATCTCGTCCGGGAAGACCCACCGGCGCATGGCCCAGAAGCGGAACGCCATCTGCAGGAAGTTGCCGATGACGAAGGCGCTCACGAAGTCGGCGATGTTCTCGACCAGGAAGCTGACGTCGGGTTGGCGCAGGTCGAGCACGTAGCTCGATATCCACAGCGGGATGTTGCTGAGGATCACACCGATGCCGCTGACCCCGAAGAACAGCAGCGCCTCGTGGTGGCGCTCCCGTCCGCCGCGGTTCTTGAACGACCACTCACGGTTGAGGATGTAGGAGGCGATGACGGCGATGACACCGGAGATGATCTTGGCGGTCACCGGCTTCTCGGCCAGCACCGTCCATTTCAGGAAATAGAAGATCCCGCTGTCGATCACGAAGGTGGTCGCGCCGACGATGGCGAACTTGATCAGCTCCTTGTGCCGGTACGCGAGTTCGCGCAGGCTCGGAGGTAGGACGCTGACCGCGTTGTCGACGAAAGACACAGCGACCGAGTGTACCGGTCGCGGAAATGCTGATTCGACATGACAGAATTCCACGACGTGAGTGCTCGTTCGTTCGATCCGTCCGCGATGCCCACCGTCACCATGATCGGTGGTGGTCAGCTCGCGCGTATGACCCATCAGGCCGCGATCGCCCTCGGACAGCGCCTGCGGGTGCTCGCCGAGCGCCCCGAGGACCCGGCGGCCCAGGTCAGCCCCGATGTGGTGTTCGGCAGCCACACCGACCTGTCCGCCCTGCGCAAGGCCGCCGTCGGCTCGCACGCGCTGACCTTCGACCACGAACACGTGCCGACCGAGCACCTGGAGGCGCTGGTCGCCGAGGGTGTGAACGTGGCCCCGCCGCCGCAGGCGCTGGTGTTCGCCCAGGACAAGCTGGCCATGCGGGTCAAGCTGTCGGAGCTGGGCCTGCCGGTGCCCGCGTTCACCGAGGTGACCGCGCCCGCCGACGCGATCGCCTTCGGCGACGAGCACGGCTGGCCGTTCGTCCTCAAGGCGGTGCGCGGCGGCTACGACGGCCGCGGCGTGTGGATGCCCGCCGACGCCGCCGAGGCCGAGCGCCTGGTGACCGACCAGCTCGCGCACGGGGTGCAGCTGCTGGCCGAGGCGAAGGTCGACCTGAGGCGGGAGCTGTCGGCGATGGTGGCCCGCTCGCCGTTCGGGCAGGCCGCGACCTGGCCGGTGGTGGAGACCGTGCAGCGCAACGGCCAGTGCGCCGTGGTGATCGCGCCCGCGCCGGAACTGCCCGAGGAGCTGGGTCACGAGGCCGAGAGCATGGCCCTCGAGCTGGCCGCGGGGCTCGGTGTGGTCGGCGCCATGGCGGTGGAGCTGTTCGAGACCCACGACGGCCGCCTGCTGGTCAACGAGCTGGCGATGCGCCCGCACAACTCCGGGCACTGGGGCATGGACGGTGCCCGCACCGGCCAGTTCGAGCAGCACCTGCGCGCCGTCCTGGACTACCCGCTGGGCGACACCAGCCCGCTGGCCCCGGTGACGGTGATGGCCAATATCCTCGGTGCGGCGCAGGCCCCGGCGATGTCGATGGACGAACGCCTGCACCACCTGTTCGCCCGCCTGCCCGAGGCCAAGGTCCACCTCTACGGCAAGGGCGAGCGCCCCGACCGCAAGATCGGCCATGTCAACGTCCTCGGCGACGACGTCGCCGAGGTACGGGAGAAGGCCGAGCGCGCCGCGCACTGGATGTCGCACGCGGTGTGGACCGACGGCTGGGACCCGCACGGCGCCGCCTGATCCCCCACAGCAAGGATTGTCACGAATGAGCGAGAACAACGGCCCCCAGGTCGGCCTGATCATGGGCAGCGACTCGGACTGGCCGACCATGGAGGCCGCCGCCGAGGCGCTGGCCGAGTTCGGTGTCCGCTTCGAGGTCGGCGTCGTCTCCGCGCACCGCACCCCCCAGCGCATGCTCGACTACGCCAGGGACGCGGCGGGCCGCGGACTGAAGGCGATCATCGCGGGCGCGGGCGGCGCCGCCCACCTGCCCGGCATGGTCGCCTCCGCGACGCCGCTCCCGGTCATCGGCGTCCCCGTCCCGCTGAAGTACCTCGACGGCATGGACTCGCTGCTCTCGATCGTGCAGATGCCCGCGGGTGTCCCCGTCGCCACCGTCTCCATCGGCGGCGCCCGCAACGCGGGCCTGCTGGCCGTCCGCATCCTCGCCGCCCACGACGAGTCCCTGCGCGCCCGCATGGAGTCCTTTCAGTCCGGCCTCGAACAGATGGTCCTCGACAAGGACGAGGCCCTGCGCCGCACCCTCCTGGGCTGAGCGCGCGTATCGGGGTCGCCCGGCGTGCCGGGCGGCCCCGATGGCTACCGTTGACCCGTGGCACACGACGACGCAGGGCAGTTCCGGCTGGCCGTGGTGGATCAGGCGCTGCGGCTGTTCGCCGAGCAGGGGTACGAGGCGACCAGCGTGGACGAGATCGCCGAGGCGGCGGGGATCTCACGGCGCACCTTCTTCCGGCAGTTCCGGTCCAAGGAGGACGTGATCTTCGCCGATCACGAGGCCCAGCTGGCGCTGGCGCAGGAGTCCCTTGCCCGGGCGGCGGGTGACCCGTGGGACGCCGTGTGCGAGACCGTGGCGGAGGTGTTCGAGCGGTTCACCCAGTGGCGCGAGATCGCGGCCCGGCGGTATCAGGTGGTGCGCAAGGTGCCCGCGCTGCGCGAGCGCGAGATCGTGACCGTGTTCCGCTACGAGCGCCTGTTCACGGATTTCCTGCGCGCGCGGCTGCCCGAGGTGCCGGACCTGGCGCGGGTGCAGTTCACGGCGGCGGTGACCGCCACGCACAACTATCTGCTGCGCCGGATGGCCAGGGGCGAGGCCGCGGCCACGCCGCAGGACCTGCGGGCCGAGCTGGCGCGGATCCCGCGCGGGCGCCGTCCCGGCGCCGGGGGCGACGACCTGGTCGTCGCGGTCTTCCCCCGGGACATGCCCGCCCACGAGCTGTCCGATCTGCTCACCAGCCGTCTCGGTAATCTGTGAGCGTCGCCACCCGATGGCCGGGACCGATCATCGGGCCGTGACACTGAGTGCCACCGATGTATGCCCATGTGGCGGGTCGAGCACGGGCGTATACTGACGATCGATTGGCACTCAGTGCCGATGTAATGCACGCTGACACGCACAGCGATCACGACAACCAGGAGTGTGCCCGATGGCGGGAAACCCCGATTTCGCCCTGTTCCAGCTCGAGGACTTCCACGATGAGCTCCGCGCGGCCATCCGTGGCCTGGCCGAGAAGGAAATCGCGCCCTACGCCAAGGACGTCGACGGCAACGCCCGGTTCCCCGAGGAGGCGCTGACCGCCCTCAACGCCGCCGGCTTCAACGCCGTGCACGTGCCCGAGGCGTACGGCGGCCAGGGCGCGGACTCCGTCGCCACCTGCATCGTGATCGAGGAAGTCGCCCGCGTCTGCGGTTCGTCCTCGCTGATCCCGGCCGTGAACAAGCTGGGCACCATGGGTCTGATCCTGAACGGCTCCGAGGAGCTGAAGCAGAAGGTCCTCGGCGACCTGGTCGAGGGCAAGATGGCCTCGTACTGTCTGTCCGAGCGTGAGGCGGGCTCCGATGCCGCCTCCATGCGCACCCGCGCCAAGGCCGACGGCGACGGCTGGATCATCAACGGCTCCAAGTGCTGGATCACCAACGGCGGCAAGTCCGAGTGGTACACCGTGATGGCCGTGACCGACCCGGAGAAGGGTGCCAACGGCATCTCCGCGTTCATGGTGCACAAGGACGACGAGGGCTTCGTCGTCGGCCCGCTCGAGCACAAGCTCGGCATCAAGGGTTCGCCGACCGCCGAGCTGTACTTCGAGAACTGCCGCGTCCCCGGCGACCGCATCATCGGCGAGCCCGGCACCGGCTTCAAGACCGCGCTGCAGACCCTGGACCACACCCGCCCGACCATCGGCGCGCAGGCCGTCGGCCTCGCCCAGGGCGCCCTGGACGCCGCGATCGCCTACACCAAGGACCGCAAGCAGTTCGGCAAGGCCATCGCCGACTTCCAGAACACCCAGTTCATGCTGGCCGACATGGCGATGAAGGTCGAGGCCGCCCGCCTCATGGTCTACACCTCCGCGGCCCGCGCCGAGCGCGGCGAGAAGAACCTCGGCTTCATCTCCGCCGCCGCGAAGTGCTTCGCCTCCGACGTGGCCATGGAGGTCACCACCAACGCCGTCCAGCTCTTCGGCGGCGCCGGCTACACCACCGACTTCCCGGTCGAGCGCATGATGCGCGACGCCAAGATCACCCAGATCTACGAGGGCACCAACCAGATCCAGCGCCTCGTCATGAGCCGCCAGCTCCTGCGCTGATCGCCTCCCTCGACGCGGAACACCGTGGGCCCCGGCAGTTCTCCTGTCGGGGCCCACGCTCGTCCTCGGCCGGCCTCGGGAGCGGCGGTCGCGCCCCGCGGAAAGCGGTGGCACCCAGCGGGACTCGTGCGCCCCGGATGCCCGCGCCCGCGCACAGCCGTGCGCCTCGGTGCCCGCGCCCCGCGCACGGCCCGTGATGCCCGCCGGGCGACGGCCGCGCCGGGGCGTGGGCCGAGCCCCGCGTCCGGCGTCAGGGCCTGCGGTACCGGTTGGCCACGACGGCGCCGACGATCAGCACCGTGGCCAGCAGCGCGCGTTTCCAGAGCCGGATGACGGCCTGGTCGAGGACGATCCCGAGGCAGTCCGCGCACGTGGTCGCCTCGGCGATCGCCATGCGGTCGTGGACGAGGGCCGGGTCGCTGAGGATCTCGTCGAGGCGGAGCCCGGCGACCGCCTGTTCGTGGGTGAGGCGGTACTCGGGCAACCAGCCGAGCCGCCAGTGGCCGTCGGGCCCGAGGGTGGCGCGTTCGGGGGTGCGATCGCTGCCGATCGTCCGGTCCGTGTGGAAGATCGCCATCGGTGCCTCCTTCGGGGGCTGGCTTTCCTTCCTTCCCACCACGGTCCAGGAAAAGCGCCGAACACGCCAGATGGCAATTGCCTGGTTAACCGTCTACCATGCGCGCCGTCTCGCCCTCAGCAGTGACGATGGGTGGCGCGGGCGCGGCAGCCGCGCGCCGCGCCGTGGCATCAGCTACGGCCGGGCATTGCCCCGCTCAGTGCACCAGTTCCGCGTACTCCGGGTGTTCCTGGATGTACTTGTCCACGTACCAGCACGTCGGGATGACCTCGTAGCCCGCGGTGCGGGTGTCGTCGAGGGCGTACCGGACGACCTGGCCCGCCACGCCCCGGCCCCGGAACTCGGGGAAGGTCATCGTGTGGTGGAAGTCGCGGACCTTGCTGTCCTCGCGCTCGGCGTAGTCGGCGTAGCCCGCGAGGACGTCGTCGAGATAGATCTCGTACCGGGTGTCGGCGACGTTGTGTTCCAGCCTGGTGCTCATACCCGAATCAAACCATCCCGGCCGCGGCGGTGTTCCGCGCTACAGGATCGCGCCCGGATTGAGGATGCCGGTCGGGTCGAGGGCGTGTTTGATGCGCCGGGTCAGCTCCATGACGTCGGGGCCGACCTGATCGGGCAGCCAGGCCTTCTTCAGGCGCCCGACGCCGTGCTCGCCGGTGATGGTGCCGCCGAGCGCGATGGCCAGGTCCATGATCTCGCCGAACGCGCGGTGGGCGCGCGCGGTGTTGTCGGGGTCGGTGGGGTCGTGGACGATCAGCGGGTGGGTGTTGCCGTCGCCGGCGTGGGCGATCACCGACACGATGACGTCGTTGCGTTCGGCGACCGCGGTGATGCCCGCGACCAGGTCGCCGAGGCGGGGCAGCGGGACGCCGACGTCCTCGAGCAGCAGCGGGCCGATCTTCTCCACCGCGGGGATGGCGTAGCGGCGCGCGGCGGTGAAGGCCTCGCCCTCGGCCGCGTCGTCGGTGGCGAAGACCTCGGTGGCCCCGGCCTTCTCGCACGCGGCGAGCATGATCTCGGCCTCGCGGGCGGCGTGTTCGCCGGGCGCGTCGGAGCGGGCGACGAGCAGCGCGGCGGCGGTGCGGTCCAGACCCATCCGCAGCTCGTCCTCGACGGCGTTGACGGCCACGGTGTCCATGAACTCGAGCATGGCGGGCCGCAGCTGCCCCGTGATGGCCAGGATGGCGTCGGTGGCGGCGGTGAGGGTGCCGAAGGTGGCCACGACCGTGCTCTGCGGCGGCTGGGCGGGCAGGAGGCGCAGGGTGAGTTCGGTGATCACCCCGAGGGTGCCCTCGCTGCCGACGAACAGTTTGGTCAGCGACAGCCCGGCGGAGTCCTTGAGGCGCGGGCCGCCGAGCCGGACGGCGGTGCCGTCGGCGAGGACCACCTCCATGCCGAGCACGTAGTCGGTGGTGACCCCGTACTTCACGCAGCACAGCCCGCCCGCGTTGGTCGCCGCGTTGCCGCCGATCGAGCACATCTCGAAGGACGAGGGGTCCGGCGGATACCAGAGCCCGTGCGCGGCAACGGCTTTCTTGACCTCGGCGTTGAGCAGGCCGGGCTGGACCACGGCGGTGCGGGTGACCGGGTCGACGGTGATCTCGCGCATCCGCTCGGTGGTGAGCACCAGCCCGCCGTCCACGGCGGTCGCCCCGCCGGACAGGCCGGATCCCGCGCCGCGCGGCACCACGGGCACCCCGCGCGCGTGCGCCCAGCGCAGGGTGGCCACGACGTCGGCCGTGGTCGCCGCGCGCACGACGGCGCGGGGGGTCCCGGCGTCGGGGTCGCGGGCCCAGTCGTGCCGGTAGCCCTCGAGCAGGTCCGGATCGGTGAGCACCGCACCGTCGGAGACGGTCGCGATCAGGTCGGTGAGGTCGGCAGGAGTCGGCACCACACGTACCACGCTATCGGCCGTCGCCGGGATGTGTGTCCGAACAGTACGGTTTCCGCATAGCTGTGATTTGGCGCGCCGAGTTGGTGTATACGGCGTCCACCTGGTCACAATGCCTGAGAAGGGTGTAGTGCTTCGCGCACCCGGTGTTTCGAGTTCTGCTCCACGGGTGCGCCCTCGCGCATCAACCGCGCCGCGCATCGCGGCCACGAGATTCGCAGGAGGACACCGATGAGGGAGACGCAGTCCCGCCGGGACCTGATCGGGGCGCTGCTGGCCGCCGAGTACCTCGACGCGGGCGTCGAACCCGAGGCCATGACGTCGATCCACCGGGGCGACCACGACGAGTGGCTGTCGGCGGTGGAGACGACCGGGGTGTTCGGGGTGCGCGCGCTGGCCGAGATCGCCGCCGAGTGGGCCGCCGACCCGCGCGTGCTGCGCGACGCGGTGCTCGCCGAGGCCGACGAGTTCACCCGCCGCCGCTGCCTGGCCGCGTGGGCGGCGCTGGAGGCCGGTCCGGTCGCGGCGGTGCGCTAGCCGGACGCCGGCTGCTCACCTGGCCGTCACCTTCCGCTGGCACGCTGGCCCCGTGCAGCAGGGCAGTCTCAGCGCGGCGGCGGACCGGTTCTCCCAGTGGTGCGCGGCGTTCGTCGCGCGCCTGCCCCTCGGCCTCGACCGGCTGATCGCGCCGACCTTTCTCGGCTTCGCGGTCATCAACGGCTTCACCTTCGCGGTCGACCTGCTGTTGCTGACCGCGCTGCACAGCGGCCTCGGCCTGCCGATCTGGCTGTCGGTGACCGTCGCCTACGTCGCGGCCTTCGGGCTCAGCTTCCTGCTCAACCGCACCTTCAACTTCCACTCCCACGCGCCGGTCGGCCGCCAGGCGGTCGTCTACGCGGTGGTCGTGCTGATCAACTATCTGGCGTTCATCCTCGGTGTCGGGTCGGGCCTGACCGCGCTCGGCGTCGAGTACCACCTCGCCCGCCTGCTCGCGGGCGCCTGCGAGGCGGTGTACATGTACGCCGCCATGCGCTGGATCGTGTTCCGCGGCAGGGGTTCCGGCGCGGTGGCGATCCCGGAGCGGGCGGGCGTCAACTGACGGGCCGGGTGCCGGGCCGTCCCCGCAGCACCTCGGGCGGGCCGCCGTCGACGAGTACGACGTCGTCGTCGGTCAGCGCCCAGTACGGCACGCCCTCGGTCGCGAAGCGGCGGGCGAGGACCGGCGCGTGCCCTTCGGGATCGGTGGGGGAGTCGAGGTGGACGACGAACCGGTGATCCACCAGACCCAGCCCGTCCCACCGGGTTTCGGTGCCGGTCGCGGGCAGGACCTCGGCGGGGTCGTCGGAGTCCTCCAGCCCGTGCAGGGAGGGGCCGAGCAGCACCGCGCCCGCGCTGTAGCCGGCGTAGGCGAGCGCGTCCTCGGCCAGCAGCGTCGCGAGCACGGCGTCGGCTCCGCTGGTCGCGAATCGGGCCCGCAGCACGAACGTGTTGCCGCCGCGCACCCAGACGGCGGGGAACCGCCGCAGGGTCCGTTCCAGGGCGGCCGGGCGGCCGGTGTACTCGCGCAGGTCGACCACCTCGGGCGCGTAGCCGAGCTCGCGCAGCGGCCGCACGTCGCTGGTCACCGCCGCCTGCCACTGCCGCGGCCACGCGTCGCAGGCGTTGGCGATCACCGCGATGGGCCCCGGCCCGCCGGTCAGCCGGACGAACCGGTCGCGGAAGGCGCCGAAGCGATACGACGCGAGGAAAAGCCGCATCAGATGGTGAAGGCCAGCGACCTGATCAGCCGCTCGCCGAGGGCGGTGTCGCCGGACAGCGCGTAGGCGCCGGGGTGGGCGTCGACGGTCGTGCGGCCGCCGCGGAGCCGGGCGAACAGGCCCGAATCCAGGGTGACGACCGCGGCCGGCTCGGCGTCGACGAGGTCGATCAGCGCGCCGCGGCCCTCGCGGACCCCGACCCACACCTCCCGCCGGAGCGGGCCGGTGAGTTCGAAGCCGACGACCGTGTCGTCCGGCGTGCCCGCGCCCTTGACCACGGCCCGCCCCAGGCCCGCGGTGAGCTCGTCGAAGGCCGCCTCGGCCCGGGCGCCGCCCTCGTCGACCGAGCGGCCGAGCCCGTCGGCCAGGTCGAGCTGGTGCATCCAGCAGTCGAACAGCCGCACCCGCATGAAGCGGGCGTAGGGCACCTGCCCGATCGGGGAGACGGTCGGCTCGCTCCACGCCTGGTCGTCCATGCTTGCCAGGACCGCGCGCCTGCGCTCGGTGACCTCGTCGTAGAGCGCGAGCAGCCGCGCGCCCGAGAGGGGGCGCAGCCGGTCGACCCAGATCTCGTTGAGCATCGCGACCTCGTTGCGCACGTGCGGCAGCGACCGCAGGTCGGTCTTGGGGCGCAGCGGGTCGTGCGGCGGCGGCTTCTCCCCGAGCAGCCAGGATTCGGTGCCGACGACGTGGGCGACCACGTCGTGGATGGTCCAGCCGGGCAGCGGGGACGGTGCGCGCCAGGCGTTCTCGTCCAGATCGGCGACCAGGGCGGCGATCGCCTCCCACTGCTGGGCCAGCAGGTCGGTGAGACGCTCGCGGTCGGGAATCCGGTCGGGCATCAGTTGGCTCCTTCGTCCTCGGCGGCGTCGAGCGCGGTCAGCCCGGCCCGGATGGCGGCGGCGGTGGACGCCGGATCGTGCGGGCGGCGCAGCAGGAAGCCCTTGGCGAAGGACAGCTTGTCACCATGCCTGCGCGGCACCACGTGCAGGTGGACGTGGCCGACCGTCTGGAAGGCGGCGACGCCGTCGTTGAGGATGAGATTGGCGCCGTCGCCGTCGAGTCCGCCGTAGCGCACCGCGCGGGCCAGCCGGTGCCCGGTGCGGAAGATCCGGGCACCCAGTTCCGGGTCGAGGTCGTCGAGTTCCCCGGCGTGGATCCGGGGCACGATCAGGGTGTGTCCCCGGGTGATGGGGCGGATGTCGAGGAAGGCGCACACCGCGTCGTCCTCGTAGACCTTCGTCGCCGGAGCTTCGCCTGCCACGATCCGGCAGAAGACGCAGTCGTTCACGTGCTGAACCTTACGGATCGGACCCGGTCCGGGGCTATCGGGTGATCGGACGGGGTGATCTGTGACGGGCGTCTCCACCACGCTCACGACCGGCCGGGTACAGTTGCGAGGATTTTCGGCCTCACCTACCAGCCAGTAGGTGAGGTCTGCCAGTTATGCCGGGCTCCAAGCCAGCACGAGAAGGAAGTCTGACTAGTGGAGACAACGCACAACGGGGGCGACGCGACGCCCCGCGGGGCGCGTGTCGGAGTCGTTCGCGAATCCGGCACGGGTGAACGCCGCGTCGCATTGGTACCCAAGATCATTCCCACCCTGCTGAAGCAGGGCGTCGACGTGATCGTGGAATCCGGTGCGGGCCTACACGCGCTGATCCCCGACTCCGCCTACGAGGAGGCCGGGGCCACCATCGGTGATCCGTGGTCGGCCGAGGTGGTCGTCAAGGTCGCCCCGCCCAGCGACGCCGAGGTGGCGAAGCTGTCCTCCGGGCAGACGCTGATCGGGTTCCTCGCCCCGCGTAACGCCGACAACCAGATCGGCGCGCTGAAGGCCGCCGGTGTGCAGGCTTTCGCGGTCGAGGCGATCCCGCGCATCTCGCGCGCCCAGGTGATGGACGCGCTGTCCTCGCAGGCCAACGTCGCCGGCTACAAGGCCGTGCTGCTGGCCGCCTCCGAGTCGACCCGCTTCTTCCCCATGCTCACCACCGCCGCGGGCACCGTGAAGCCGGCGACCGTGCTGGTCCTCGGTGTCGGTGTCGCCGGCCTGCAGGCGCTGGCCACGGCCAAGCGGCTCGGCGGCCGCACCACCGGCTACGACGTGCGTCCCGAGGTCGCCGACCAGGTCCGTTCGGTCGGCGCGCAGTGGCTGGATCTGGGCATCGACGCCGCCGGTGAGGGCGGGTACGCCCGCGAACTCACCGAGGACGAGAAGGCCCAGCAGCAGAAGGCGCTCGAAGACGCCATCAAGGGCTTCGACGTCGTCATCACCACCGCGCTGGTCCCGGGCCGCCCGGCCCCGCGCCTGGTCACCGCCGCCGCGGTGGAGGGCATGAAGCCCGGTTCGGTGATCGTCGACCTGGCCGGCGAGACCGGCGGCAACTGCGAGCTGACCGAGCCCGGCGAGATCGTCGTCAAGCACGGCGTCACCATCGCCTCGCCGCTGAACCTGCCCGCCACCATGCCCGAGCACGCGAGCGAGCTGTACTCCAAGAACATCGCCGCCCTGCTGGAACTGATGCTGGTCGACGGCAAGCTCGCGCCGGACTTCGGTGACCAGGTGCTCGCCGATTCCTGCGTGACCCGTGAGGTGGAGGCCTGATGTACACCGAACTCCTCGCGAACATCGCGATCCTGGTGCTGTCCGGGTTCGTCGGCTTCGCGGTCATCTCCAAGGTTCCCAACACCCTGCACACCCCGCTGATGTCGGGCACCAACGCCATCCACGGCATCGTGGTGCTCGGCGCGCTGGTGACGCTGGGCAACGTGAAGGACCCCTCGATCCTGGTCCAGATCATCCTGTTCGTCGCCGTGGTGTTCGGAACCCTGAACGTCATCGGCGGTTTCGTGGTCACCGACCGGATGCTCGGCATGTTCAAGGGCAAGAAGAAGGCGGCCGAGTGATGCATGCCACAGACAACATGACCTACCTGGTCAACGGCCTCTACATCGTGGCCTTCTCGCTGTTCATCTACGGCCTGATGGGCCTGACCGGCCCGAAGACCGCGGTGCGCGGCAACCAGATCGCCGCCGTCGGCATGGCGATCGCCGTCGTGGCGACGCTGATCTCGGTCCGGCACGCGGAGCTGATCAACTGGATCCTGATCGCCGCGGGCCTGGTCGTCGGTGTGGCGCTGGGTGTTCCGCCCGCGGTGCGCACCAAGATGACCGAGATGCCGCAGCTGGTCGCGGCGTTCAACGGTGTCGGTGGTGGCACGGTCGCGCTCATCGCGTGGGCCGAGTTCATCGACAGCTCGGGCTTCTCCGCGCTGGAGGAAGAGCCGAACATCCACATCATCATCGGCTCGCTGTTCGCCGCGGTGATCGGTTCGGTCTCGTTCTGGGGCTCGATCATCGCCTTCGCCAAGCTGCAGGAGATCCTGTCCGGCAAGCCGATCGGCATCGGCCGGCTCCAGCAGCCGCTGAACCTGCTGCTGCTGGTCGGCGCGGTCGCCTGCGCCGTGGTGATCGGCCTCGGCGCCGACAACGGCGGCGTCTCGCAGCTGTGGATGATCGCCCTGCTGGTGCTGGCCGGCGTGCTCGGCCTCATGGTCGTGCTGCCCATCGGCGGCGCGGACATGCCGGTCGTCATCTCGCTGCTCAACGCGCTGACCGGCCTGTCGGCCGCGGCCGCGGGTCTGGCGCTGAACAACACCGCGATGATCGTGGCGGGCATGATCGTCGGCGCGTCCGGCACCATCCTGACCAACCTCATGGCCAAGGCCATGAACCGGTCCATCCCGGCCATCGTCGCCGGCGGTTTCGGTGGTGGCGGCGGCGCCGCGGCCGGTGGCGCGGGCGGCGAGCAGAAGCAGGCCAAGGCCACCTCGGCGGCCGACGCCGCGATCCAGATGGCCTACGCCAACCAGGTCATCGTGGTGCCCGGCTACGGCATGGCCGTCGCCCAGGCCCAGCACGCGGTCAAGGAGATGGCGGCCCTGCTCGAGGCGCGCGGCGTCGAGGTCAAGTACGCCATCCACCCGGTCGCGGGTCGGATGCCCGGCCACATGAACGTGCTGCTGGCCGAGGCCGAGGTGTCGTACGACGCCATGAAGGAGATGGACGACATCAACGGTGAGTTCAACCGCACCGATGTCGCCCTGGTCATCGGCGCCAACGACGTCACCAACCCGGCGGCCCGCGAGGATTCGGCGAGCCCGATCTACGGCATGCCGGTGCTCAACGTCGACCAGGCCAAGAACGTCATCGTGCTCAAGCGCTCGATGAACTCCGGCTTCGCCGGCATCGACAACCCGCTGTTCTACGCCGACCACACCTCCATGCTGTTCGGCGACGCGAAGAAGTCCGTCGGCGCGGTCACCGAGGAACTGAAGGCGCTGTAGCGGTTTCGTCCGCCCTGCGCGAGAGGCCCTGTCGTTCTCTTCCGAGAACGGCAGGGCCTCTCGGCTTCTGCGGT
The DNA here is from genome assembly GCF_000308795.1 of Nocardia thailandica NBRC 100428. Lineage (GTDB taxonomy): Bacteria > Actinomycetota > Actinomycetes > Mycobacteriales > Mycobacteriaceae > Nocardia > Nocardia thailandica. The sequence continues at coordinate 44,627 of NZ_BAGK01000049.1, forward strand.
CAGCCCGCGTCGGCGGGCGCGTCCTGCGGCGCGGCCGAGTTCGGTGCGGGGAGCTTGCGCAGCAGCGTGAGCACCAGGGCCGTCGCGACCAGGGTGAGGCCGATGGCGACCACCGAATTCACCTGCAGCGCACGGGTGAACGCCTCCCGTGCCAGCGTGCCGAGGTCGGTGCCGAACTCGCCTGGCAGGGCCGCCGCGACGTGCAGGGCGCCCGCCAGAGTGTCGCGGGCGGCGGCGTCGGCGTCGGCGGGCAGGCCCGCGGGCAGCGTGTCGTCCATGCGCGCGCGGTAGACGGCGGTGCCGATGCTGCCGATGACGGCGACGCCCAGCGCGGTGGAGAACTCCTGGCCGGTCTCGGAGATGGCCGAGGCCGCGCCCGCGCGGGCGGGGTCGACCGCGCCCACGATGAGGTCGATGCCGAGCACGAACATCGGGCTCAGCCCGAAGGAGAAGACGATGGACCCGAGCACGATCAGCGGTAGGTCGCCCGCGCCGGAGAGCTGGGTGAACAGCAGATAGCCGCCGCAGGCCACCAGCAGCCCGCTCGCCATCAGATACGCGGGCCGAACGTGTGGCGCGATCGCGCTGACGACCCCCGCGGCGATCACCATCGCGCCCGCCTGCGGCACCGACCACAGCCCCGCCTCGAGCGCGGACAGGCCCAGCACCAGCTGGGTGTACTGGGTCAGCAGCAGGAACAACCCGCCCATGGCCAGCATGGTCACCATCAGCGCGGCCAGCGATCCGCTGAACCGCACGTTGCCGAACAGGCCGAGGTCGATCAGCGGATCGGCGATCCGCCGCTGGCGCAGCACGAACAGCACGCCGAGCACCACGCCGACCAGCCCGATCAGCGCCGGTTCGAGCGCCACGCCGCCCTTGGCGAGTTCCTTGATGCCGTAGATGACCCCGATGACCGCGAGCAGCGACAGCGCGGCGCCGATCACGTCCAGCTTTCCCGGCGCCGGGTCCTTGTACTCCGGCAGCAGCAGCGGGCCGGTGACCAGCAGCAGCGCCATGGCAGGCACCGCGACCAGGAACACCGAGCCCCACCAGAAGTGTTCGAGCATGGCCCCGCCGACCAGGGGGCCGATCACCATGCCGACCATGAAGCTGGTCATCCACACGCTGATCGCGGTGGTGCGCTGGCGGTCGTCGTGGAACATGTTGCGGATGAGCGCCAGCGTCGAGGGCATGAGGGTGGCGCCCGCGATGCCCAGCAGCGCCCGGGTGCCGATGAGCATGTTCGCGGTCGTCGAATAGGCGGCCAGGATCGAGGTGACGCCGAAGGCGAGCGCGCCGATCATCAGCAGCTTGCGCCTGCCGATCCGGTCGCCGAGCGTGCCCATGGTGATCAGGAACCCGGCGACGAGGAAGCCGTAGACGTCCAGGATCCACAGCTGCTGGGAACTGCTGGGCGAGAGCGCCTCGCTGATCTGCGGCAGGGCCAGGTACAGCACGCTCAGATCCATGGAGATCAGCAACGTCGGCAGCGTGAGCACGGCCAGCCCGGCCCACTCCCTGGCACCGGCCCTCGGCTCGGGCCGGGTATGGGCGGGCTCCGTCGGTGTGGTGGTCACCCGACCGACGGTACCGAGCATCACCGACAGTTCTCGACAGGTTTTCGGGCGGACCGCTCAGCCCGCGGGGGCGGGCGGCGCGACCACGTCGGCCCGCCAGGCGCACAGCAGGACGAGGACCAGCGGCACGATCAGGGCGGCGGTCAGCGGGACGAGCACGGTGAGCCAGCCGATCACGGCCGGGCCCGCGAGCAGCCCAAGGTACCCGACGGTGAAGACCTTCGACATGTCGGTCGCCGCCGTCGCGGTACCGAGATTGCCCGCGGCGGTGAAGATCTGGGGGACGCCACCGGCGATGCCGAAACCGCAGAGTGTCCAGCCGAGCAGGCTCGTGATCAGCCACGGCGAGGCCACCACCAGCGCGAGGCCCGCCGCGGCGAGCAGGCTGCCGTAGCGCACCATCGCGACCCGGCCGATGGCGCCCGCGACCCGGTCGGCGCCGAACCGGCCCAGCGTCATGGCCGCCGAGAACGCGCCGAACGCCAGCGCCGCGGTCGCCTCGGAGGTGTTCAGGTGGCCGCGGACCTGCAGCGCGCTCCAGTCGGCGGCGGCGCCCTCGGTCAGCAACAGGACGAACGCGATCGCGCCGAGCGCGAACACCTTGCGGGAGTGGGCCCGCGCCTCGGGCCCGTGTGCACGGTCATGGGCCGGGTCGCCGCCGCCGGACCCGCGACCGGCCTCCGGCGCGGGCCCCGGCGTCGCGCCCGGTTCCCCGGCCGGGCGGGCGGGGGATTCCGGTCCGGCGGGCGAGGTCGGCCCGGGTGTATCGCCCGCGGGCCCCGGGACGTCGATGGTCGCGTGTGGGGTACCCGTCGGCAGCAGCCGGGGCACGAGGACGGTCGTGGCGAGCAGGCCGGCGGCGCTCGCGCACAGCACCGTGACCCGCAGGTCGACGCCCGCGTGCTGGGCCGCCCAGCCGACCAGCGACCCGGCGAATCCGCCGCCGGAGAACATGGCGTGGAAGGCCGACATGATCGGCCTGCCGTAGGCCCGTTCCACCAGGACCGCCTGGGTGTTCATCGAGACGTCGAGCGCGCCGTTGGCCAGGCCGAACACCGCCAGTGTCAGCCCGAGCGCCACCGGCCCGCCCGCGAACCCCGGGCCGAGCACCGCCACCGACACCCCGCCCGCCGCCAGCGCGACCAGCGGCCTGCTCCCGAACCGGTCCGCCGCGGGCCCGGCGGCGCGCATCCCGATCAGCGCGGCCCCGGCCAGCACGAGCACGAACATGCCGAGCAGCTCGGCCGATACCCCGGTCCGGTCGGTGATCGCCGGGATGTGGACCACCCACATGGCCAGCAGGAATCCGTTCAGCGTGAACGTGGCGAACACCGCGGCCCGTGCCGCCCGGTACCGGGAATCGACCTTCGCGTCCACTCCTCGACGGTACCGGGGCCCGCGGCGGGCGCCGGGCGGTTCGCGCCGCGCCGAGCGAAAAGCGTTGCCGCCGAACGTCAGTTCCGCCACACGCCGGTCGCCGCGGTCTGCGTCGCGTACTCGGCGAAGTCGCGGGGCGCGCGGCCGAGCGCCTGCCGGACACCGTCGGCGGGCGCGGAGTTGCGCCCGTCGAGCACCGTGCCGAACAGGTAGTCGAGCAGGTCGACGACGTCGGCCGGCATCTGGTAGTCGGTCAGCGCGGCCACGAACTCCGGCCGGGTGACGGGGACGAAGGCGATGTCGCGCCCGGCGGCCGCCGCGATCTCGCCGACGGCCTCGGCGAAGGTCAGCGCCCGCGGCCCGGTCAGCTCGTAGACCCGCCCGTCGTGCCCGCCCGCGAGGGCGGCGGCCGCGACCTCGGCGATGTCGTCGGCGTGCACGAACGGTTCGGGCACGTCCCCGTTGGGCAGGGCGACGGTGCCCGCGCGGATCTCGTCGAGGAACGCGCCCTCGCTGAAGTTCTGCGCGAAGAAGCTGCATCGGACCACGGTCCAGGCCAGGCCGGAGTCCCGGACGGCCTGTTCGCAGGCGAGGGCCTCGGGTTCGCCGCGCCCCGACAGCAGCACGATCGAGCGCACCCCGGCGGCCCGCGCCGTGGCGGCGAAGTCCGCGATGATCTCGGGTGTCCCCGGCACCGCGAGGTCGGGCTGGAAGGCGAGGTACACCGAGGAGACGCCGGCCAGCGCCGGTCCCCAGGTGCCGCGATCGGTCCAGTCGAACGGGATCGGGGCGGTGCGGGAGCCGACGCGGACCGGGTGTCCGGCGGCCCGCAGCAGCGCGGCGACCCGGGAACCGGTCTTGCCCGTGCCGCCGGTGATGAGGGAAAGTTCCTGGTGGTCAGTGTTTTTCGTCATGCATCGAGTACACCGCCCGCCCGCCCGGACCGACATCGTCGAGCCGCTCGTCCGCATGCGCCCGCGTCTCGGCGCACGGACCTACACTGGCCGGGTGGATGCTTTGGCCGGTCTGCTCGAGGGGCCGCGCGCCCGGGGCGCCTTCCTCATGTGCTCGCTGCTGAATCCGCCCTGGTCGCTCCGGGTACAGGACGAGGCGCCGCTGACCGTCGTCGCGGTGGTGCGCGGCGGCGCCTGGGTGCGGCCCGAGCAGGGCGAGCCGCGACGTCTCGGCGCGGGCGACGTGGCGATCTTCCGTGGGCCGCAGCCGTACACGGTCGCCGACCACCCGGACACCCCGCCGCAGATCCTGATCCTGCCGGGGCAGGTCACCACGACCCCCGACGGCGAGATCCTCTGCGAGACGCTGAATCTCGGTGTGCGCCAGTGGGGGACCGATCCCGACGGCGAGACCGCGCTGATCACCGGCACCTATGAATCCGCGGGCGCGGTGAGCACCCGGCTGCTGCGCGCCCTGCCCCCGGTCGCGGTGCTGCCCGCCGGGGAGATCGACGAGCGTCTGCTCGGCCTGCTGGTCGACGAGGCCGTCCTGGACCGTCCCGCCCAGGGCGCCGTGCTCGACCGCCTGCTCGACCTGCTGCTCATCGCCGCCCTGCGCGCCTGGTTCGACCGGGCCGACGCGCCCGCCTGGTACCACGCCTACAGCGATCCGCAGGTCGGCAAGGCGCTGCGCCTGCTGCAACACAATCCCGCCCACCCGTGGACCGTGTCGAGCCTGGGCGAGGCCGTCGGCATGTCCCGGGCGGCGCTGGCGCGGCGGTTCGGCGAACTGGTCGGCGAACCGCCGATGGCCTTCCTCACCGAATGGCGGCTCTCCCTGGCCGCCGACCTGCTCGCCTCCTCCGAGGCCACCGTGGAGTCGATCGCCCGCCAGGTCGGCTACAGCAGCGCCTTCGCGCTCAGCACCGCCTTCAAACGTCACTTCGGCGTGAGTCCCCGCGACCACCGGCAGGGCGCGGCCGCTGCACTATCGTCCTCGGCATGAGTGCGACGCAGTACCCGGTCCTGTGGCCGATGCCGACCCGGTGGGCCGACAACGACCAGTACGGCCACGTCAACAACGTGACCTACTACTCCTACTTCGACACCGCGGTCAACGCCTGGCTCATGCGCGCCACCGGCACCGACATCACCGCCCTGCCCGCGCTCGGGGTCGTCGCCACCACCTCGTGCACGTTCCACGGCTCGGTCAGCTTCCCCGACCAGCTCCAGGTCGGCCTGCGCATCGAGCGGCTCGGCAACTCCAGCATCACCTACGACCTGGCGATCTTCCGCGACACCGAGGCGGGCCCGGAACTGGCCGCCACCGGCAGCTTCGTCCACGTCTACGTCGACGCGGACACCCGCGAGCCGGTGCCGATCCCCGAGATCGTCCGGGCCGCCGCGGCCGAACTGGTGAACTGATCAGGAGGCGATGACCCCGACGTCGGGCCATTCGCCCGCCCGGCGGGCGCGGAGCGCGATCGGGCCCGCGGCGGTGCGGAAGTTCTCGTCGGAGTGCTCGGGCAGGGCGGCGAAGTTCGACTTGTCGATGACCACGGTCGAATCGAGCTCGTCCCGGCTCGGCCCGAAGTGGTATTCCACCGCCCCGGCGTCGTCGCGAACCTTCTTGAAGTACACCAGCACAGCCATGGGTCGATCTCCGTACCGCATCGTCCGACGTCCTCGGCCGGCGCAGATCGTGCTCCGGCCGAGGACAACTCTGGCAGAAACTGGAAGTTTGCGAGTGCGGTGCGGGAAAAATTCCGATCCGAAAAATTCGGCTCAGCCGGTGACGAGGTCCTGGAAGCGGCGCATCCCCGACAGCCACCGGTCGTAGTCCGAGCCCTTCTGCCGGTACATCTCCAGGACCTCCGGATGCGGCAGCACCAGGAACCGTTCGGCCGCCATCGCCTCGACGACCGCCTCGGCCACCTCCGCCGTCCCGAGCACCTTGCCCGCCGTCCGGACCGCGCGGATCGCCACCGCCGACGCCTCCGGCGCGTCCGGGATCAGGTCGCCGTCGAGCAGTGCGGTGTCGACGCCCATGGGGCACAGGCAGCTCACGCGCACGCCCCGGTCGCCGTAGGTGACCGCGAGCCACTCGGCGAAGCCGACCGCCGCGTGCTTGGTCACCGAGTACGGCGCCGACCCGATCTGCGTGAGCAGGCCCGCCGCCGAGGCCGTCGACACGAAGTACCCGCCCCCGCGCTCCACCCAGCCCGGCACCAGTAGTCGCGCGGCGCGCACGTGCGCCATCACGTTGACCCCCAGCGCCGCCGCCCACTGCTCCTCGGTGCTCTCCAGCCCGGGCCCGCCCCCGATGCCCGCGTTGGCGAAATACAGGTCGACCGGGCCGAATTCGCTCTCCGCGCGCGTGATCGCCGCGCCGATCACCTGCTCGTCGGACACGTCGCCGACCACCACCGGTGCCCCGAGGTCCGCCCCGACCCGCCGCGCGCCGTCCTCGTTCAGATCCGCTACCACGACCCGCGCCCCGCCGTCGGTCAGCCGCCGTGCGAGCGCCTCCCCGATACCCGCACCCGCGCCGGTGACGATCGCAACCTTGCCCGAAATCTCCATGGGCGCACGATAGCGACCGCCGCCCGGTCGCCGGGTCGCCTCGGCGAAATGGGGACCGGGCGCTACTCGGCCTGCGGCCCGGCCAGCCGGTCGAGCAGCGGGGCGGTGCGGGGACCGACCAGCTCGCGCATGATCAGCGACATCGTGGTGCGCTCGACGCCGGGGATCTTCAGCACCGCGCCTGCCAGCCGGTAGAGATCGTCGGCGTCGCGGGCGACGACGCGGACGGTGAGGTCGGTGGCGCCGGTCATGCCGCAGACCTCGGTGACCTCGGGGATCCGCGCGAGCTCGTCGACGACGGCGTCGAGCCGGTGCTGGTCGACGACCACGGCGACGAACGCCGAGAGCGGGTAGCCGAGGGCGCGCGGCTCCACGCGGCGCTCGAAGCCGGCCAGCACGCCGGCGGACTCCCAGCGCGCCAGCCGCGACTGCACGGTGTTGCGGGCGAGGCCGAGCCGGGCCGCCAGCTCGACGCCCGTGGCGCGGGGATGGTCGATCAGCTCGCGCAGCAACCGGGCGTCGGTGGCGTCGAGGGCGGGCTCGCGACTGGACATGGGTTGCAGTATGACAGGCAGCGTGGGGGTGCAGCAGTGCATTCTGCTCAGATTCGTGTCGTTCGCTTGCGCACCCGGCGCAACGGTGCATCCTGGGTGATACATCGCACACCCGCGATGGATCCACCCTGCGTCGGCCCACCCGCAGCCGATGGTGAGGAGGCGAGATCGATGCCGGACAAGCAGCCCTACCCGGTCCAGCTCGTGCAACCCGACGGCCGCCGTGTCCTCGACCGCGAGCACGCCGCGCTGGTCGCCGACGTCGGACCGGATCAGCTCCGCCGCCTCTACACCGACCTGGTGGTGACGCGCCGCATCGATGTCGAGGCCACCGCCCTGCAGCGCCAGGGCCAGCTCGGCCTCTGGCCGCCCCTCTTCGGGCAGGAGGCCGCCCAGGTCGGCTCCGCGCACGCGCTGCGCCCCGAGGACTACGTGTTCTGCAGCTACCGCGAGACCGCGGTCGCCTACTGCCGCGGCGCCGACCCGGAGATCCTGACGCGGCTCTGGCGCGGCGCCGCACACCACTGCTGGGATCCCGGCGAGCTGAACATGACCAACGCCAACATCGTCGTCGGCTCCCAGGGCCTGCACGCCACCGGCTACGCCTACGCCGCGCACCTCGACGGCGCCGACCTCGCGGTGATCACCTACTTCGGCGACGGCGCGACCAGCCAGGGCGACATCGCCGAGGCGCTCGGTTTCGCGGCCGCCTGGACCGCGCCGGTGGTGTTCTTCTGCCAGAACAACCACTGGGCGATCAGCGAACCGGTGAGCGTGCAGAGCCGGGTGCCGCTGGTGCGCCGCGCCTTCGGCTACGGGATCCCCGGCGTGCAGGTCGACGGCAACGACGTGCTGGCCGTGCTCGCGGTGACCCGCCAGGCCGTCGAACGGGCGAGGGCGGGCGGCGGACCCACCTTCATCGAGGCGCTGACCTACCGGATGGGCCCGCACACCACCGCCGACGACCCCACCCGCTACCGCACCGCCGCCGAGGCCGAGCTGTGGGAGCAGCGCGACCCGATCGACCGCGTGCGGCGGCTGCTCGACCGCGAGGGCCTGCTCGACGACGCGTTCGCCGCCGAGGTCGCGGCCACCGCCGACGACGTGGCCCGGCGGTTGCGGACCGCCACCGTGGAGATGCCCGATCCCGACCCGGCGACCCTCTTCGAGCACGTCTACGCGACCGAGCATCCGCTGGTCGCCGAGCAGGCCGCCGCGTTCGCCGCCTACCACGCCGAAGGAGCCACGTCATGATCACCACCTTCGCCGCCGCGCTCAACACCGGCCTGCGCCGCGCCATGGACGACGACGCCAAGGTGGTCCTGCTCGGCGAGGACATCGGCAAACTGGGCGGCGTCTTCCGGGTGACCGACACCCTGCAGAAGGACTTCGGCGACAACCGGGTCATCGACACGCCGCTGGCCGAATCCGGCATCATCGGAACGGCTTTCGGCATGGCGCTGCGAGGCTACCGGCCCGTGTGCGAGATCCAGTTCGACGGGTTCGTCTACCCCGCCTTCGACCAGATCGTGTCCCAGGTCGCCAAGATCCACTACCGCACGGGGGGAAAGGTGCGGGCGCCCTTGACGATCCGCATCCCGTTCGGCGGCGGCATCGGCGCGGTCGAGCACCATTCCGAATCGCCGGAGGCCTATTTCGCGCACACCGCGGGGCTGCGGGTGGTCAGCCCGAGCACCCCCGCCGACGCCTATGCCATGCTGCGCCAGGCGATCGCGCTCGACGACCCCGTGATCTTCTTCGAGCCCAAGCGCCGCTACTGGGACAAGGCCGACGTCGACTTCGACGCGGCGCCGGACCTGCCGCTGCACCGGGCCCGCGTCGTGCGCGCGGGCGCCGACGTCACCGTCGCCGCCTACGGCGGCACCGTCGCGACCGCGCTCGCCGCGGCGAAGATCGCCGCGGAGGAAGGACATTCGCTCGAGGTCGTCGATCTGCGCAGCCTCTCGCCGCTCGACACCGACACCCTCGCGGAGTCGGTGACCAAGACCGGCAGGCTCGTGATCGTGCACGAGGCACCGGTGTTCGCCGGGCTCGGCGCCGAGATCGCCGCGCGGATCACCGAGCGCTGCTTCTATCAGCTGGAGGCGCCGGTCCTGCGCGTCGGTGGCTACGACATCCCCTACCCCCCGGCTAAGCTCGAAAAGCATCATCTGCCCGACCCCGACCGCATCCTGGCCGCGGTCGACCGGAGTCTGGCTGCTTGACCCGATCGGCGACGAATCCGAGAGAGCCTGAGAGGTGCCGCGTGCCCGAATCTGCCGCCGACGACAGCCACATCCTCGAATTCCGGTTGCCGGATCTCGGCGAGGGCCTCGCCGACGGTGACCTGGTGTCCTGGGCGGTGGCTGTCGGCGACACGGTCGAACTGAACCAGACCATCGCCGAGGTGGAGACGGCCAAAGCCGTTGTCGCGCTGCCCTCCCCGTTCTCCGGGACGGTCGTGGAGCTGCTCGCCGAGCCGGGGGACACGGTGCCGGTCGGCGCGCCGCTGATCCGGGTGCGCAACGACCTCGAGGTGGTTTCGCCGCCGACGGCCGAATCGGTCGGCCGCCCCGATGTGCTCGTCGGCTACGGCCCGGAGGCCGAGGCGACTTCGCGCAGGCGGCGCGGCGCGCCCCCGGCGGCCATGGCCGCGACCACACCGAGCGCGCACCGGGCCTCGGCGACGCCCGCGGCCCGCAAGCTGGCGCGCGAGCTCGGCATCGACCTGTGGTTCGTCGCCGGGTCGGGGCCCGACGGCGCGGTGACCGTCGCCGACGTGCGCGCCGCGGTCCCGGTGACCGCGCCCTCGGCCGCGCCACGCGCCGCGGGCGACCCGTCGGCGCCGCCGGCACGCAGGCCCGACGGCACCGAGGGCACCGCCGGATTCCGCGAGCGGGAGGCGCGTGAGCCGGTCGCGGGGGTGCGCAAGCGGACCGCCGCGGCCATGGTCGCCAGCGCCCGCACCATCCCGCAGGCCAGCACCTTCGTCACCGTGGACTGCACCGCCTCGATGGAACTGCTCGACCACCTGCGCACCACGCGTTCGTTCGAGGACGTCCCGCTGACGCCGCTGTCGCTGGTGGCCCGCGCGGTGCTCGCGGCGATCGGCGACCATCCCGGGATCAACGCCGTCTGGGACGAGCAGAACCAGCAGATCGTCACCAAGCACTACGTGAACCTCGGCATCGCGGTGGCGACCGAACGCGGGCTGCTGGTGCCCACCCTCAAGGAGGCCCAGACCCTGAGCCTGCGCGAGCTCAGCCGCGAGATCGCCTGGCTGGCCGAGACCGCCCGTTCGGGCACCGCCACCCCCGCCGATCTGCTCGGCGGCACCTTCACCATCACCAACGTCGGCGTCTTCGGGGTCGATTCCGGTGTGCCGCTGGTGAATCCGGGGGAGGGCGCGATCCTGTGCCTCGGCGCGATCCGGAAGCGGCCGTGGGTGCACCGCGACGAGCTCGCGGTGCGGTGGGTGACCACGCTCGGTGTCTCCTTCGACCACCGGATGATCGACGGTGAGCTCGGCGCCCGCTTCCTCGCCACCGTCGCCGGGTTCCTGGAGGACCCGTTGACCCTGCTCAGCCGCGTCTGAATCGATATATCCGGGTCGTCACCGGGCGGAAACACGGGCTGAATACGCCCGACAAGACGCCGGGATAGACCTGGGGGCATGAGCCGGGAACACTCCGTCGACGTCCGGTTGCCGTTCGCGCGGCTCCTGGTGTTCGGCATCCAGCACGTCTTGATCATGTACACCGGGTGCATCACGGTGCCCCTGGTCTTCGGCGCAGCGGCCGGGCTCGACCGGGCGACGGTCGGCCTGCTGATCAGCGCCGACCTGCTCGTGGCCGGCATCGTCACGCTGATCCAGAGCCTCGGCGTCGGCCGGCTGGCCGGCGTGCGGCTGCCGGTGGTGTGCGGGGCCACCTTCGTCGGTCTCAACCCGATGATCCTCATCGCGAAGGAGTACGGGCTCGACGCCGTGTACGGCTCGATGCTCGTCGGCGGCGTCCTCGGAGTCGCGCTGGCCTGGCCGTTCGCGCGGGTCGTCCGGTTCTTCCCCCCGCTGGTCACGGGGACCGTGCTGACCGTGGTCGGGGTCTCGCTCATCGGGGTGGCGGGCGGGCTGGTCGTCGGGACCGACCCGGCCGCACCGGGTTACGCCGCGCCCTCGCGGATCGGGCTCGCCGCGCTGGTCGTGCTCGTCGCGGTGGGCTTCCTGTGTCTCGGTCGCGGCGTGTGGTCGCAGCTCGGCGTGCTGATCGCGCTGGTCGCCGGGATCGTGGTCGCGATACCGATGGGCCTGGTCGGTACCGCCGGGCTGGGGTCGGCGAGCTGGCTCGGGCTGCCCCAGCCGTTCCACTTCGGCACGCCGGAGTTCCCGGTGACCGCGGTCGTGGCGATGAGCATCGTCATGGCGGTGGTGTTCGCCGAGTCGACCGCGAGCATGCTCGCGCTCAGCGAGATCACCGGAAAGACCCTCACCAAGGGGGATCTCGCGCGCGGGCTGGTCGGCGACGGACTCTCCGGCGTGCTCGGCGGCGTGTTCACCGCCTTCGTCGACACCGTGTTCAACCAGAACGTCGGGGCGGTCGCGGCGACCCGGGTCCACAGCCGCTACGTCACGGCGGTCAGTGGCGCGATCCTGGTGGTCCTCGGACTGGTGCCGCGCGTCGGCGAGATCGTCGCGCTCGTGCCCCGGCCCGTGGTCGGCGGCGTCGGGCTGGTCCTGTTCGCCACGGTGGCCGTCGTCGGCATCGACACGCTGCGCAGGGCCGACCTGCTCGACCGGGTGAACGCCACCATCGCCGCGACCGCCATCGGGGTCGGGCTGCTGCCCGTGCTGACCGAGGGGATGTTCGACGGGTTCCCGACCTCGGCGCGGATCCTGCTCGACAGCGGCGTCACGCTCGGGGCCGGCGTGGCGTTCGCGCTCAACCTCGTGTTCAACCACACCCGCCTCGGCGCGCTCGCGCGGGGGAGCGCGGGGGCGGACGAGGCGGCCGGCGCCACGGACAGCACGGACAGTACGGACGGCACGGACGGCATCGGCGCGGCTACCCCGAGCACGCCGTCGCCGGCGGTCGCGGGCTGATCCGGCGGGCCGTCAGCTCGCGGGCAGGAACCGGCGGACGACGAGCCCGGCGACCAGGGCCCAGAAGGCGGCCCCGATGCCGAACAGGGCGGTGCCCGACGCGGCGACCAGGAAGGTGACCACGCCCGCCATGCGGTGCCCGCTGTCGCTCAGGGCGCCGGTCAGCGCCGCGGCGAGGGTCGCGAGCAGGGCCAGGCCCGCCACGGTCTCCAGGGTGCCCGCCGGCGCGGCGGCGATGAAGGTGACCAGCGCGGCCGAGAACAACCCGAGGACGAGGTACACCGCGCCCGCGGTCGCGGCGGCGAACCAGCGGCGCTTCGGGTCGGGACTCGCGGCGGGGGCCGCCGCCAGGGCGGCGCTGATCGCCGCCAGATTGATCGCGTGGCCGCCCGCCGCGGCGCCCGCCACGGTGCCGACGCCGGTGACCAGCATCGAGGCCCGCCACGGGACCCGGTAGTCGAAGGACCGCATGACCGCGACGCCCGGGATGTTCTGTGAGGCCATCGTCACGATGTAGAGGGGCACCGCGATGCCGATCAACGCCTGCCAGCTCCAGTGCGGCACCGTCCATTCCACCGTCGGCGCCATCGCCGCCACGTCCAGGCTCCGGTGCCGCGCCACCAGATCGACCGCCGTGCCCGCCACCGCGACCGCGAAGGCGACCAGCACGGCCCAGCGCGGCGCGTACCGCTGCAGGATCAGCCAGACCGCGATCACCGGCACCACGATCGCCGGGCTGGTCGCCAGCGCCCGCACCGGCGCCAGGCACAGCGGCAGCAGCACGCCGGCGAGCATGGCCTGGGCGATCGGCACCGGGATCGCGGCCACCAGGGCGCCGAGCCGCTGCCACAGCCCGGTCACCACGATGAGCGCGCCGGTCACCACGAACGCGCCGACCGCGGCGGGCCAGCCACCGGCGACGAGCCCCGTGCTCGCCAGCAGCGCGGCGCCCGGGGTCGACCACGCCAGCGTGATCGGGATCCGGTAGCGCAGGCTCAGCACCAGGATGCCGACGCCCTGGGTCAGGCACAGCGCGAGCAGGCCCGACGCGGCCTGGGCGGGGGTCGCGCCGACCGCGCGCAGGCCGCTGAGCACCACCGCGAAGGAACTGGTGAACCCGACGAGCGCGGTGATGGCACCCGCACCGAGCGGCTGGCCCCAGCCCGGTGCCGGGCGTTCGGTGGCGGTGTCGGGAGAGTCGGCGACCTCGGTCATGCTGCGATCGTGCCCGCCCCCGGCGGTGCTGTCAGTGGCCGGTGCCGAGAAACTGGCTCCTTCCGTCACCGCGCCTGCGTAGGCTGGTCGGACCGGACTCGACGGAACCGACACGTGAGGAGCTGGGTTGAGCGCGGTGTTGATCTCCCCGGACGAACTGCGGGAAGAGCTGGCGGACAAGGCGATCCACCTGCTCGACGTGCGCTGGGCGCTCGGTGATCCCGACGGGCCGCAGCACTACCTGGACGGCCACATCCCGACCGCGGTGTTCGTGGACATGGAGACCGAGCTGGCCGCGGCCCCGTCACCCGCCCAGGGCAGGCATCCGCTGCCCGATCCCACGCAGCTGGAGAAGTGCGCGCGCAGCTGGGGCCTGCGCGCCGGGGCGCCGGTCGTGGTCTACGACGCCACCGGCGGTCTCGCCGCGGCGCGCGCCTGGTGGCTGCTGCGCTGGGCGGGGGTGAGCGACGTCCGCATCCTCGACGGCGGCCTGCCCGCCTGGATCGCGGCCGGCGGCGAGGTGGTCAGCGGCGCCGAACCCGATCCCGCGACCGGCGACGTGGTGCTGTGTCCGGGCGCCCTGCCCGTGATCGACGCCGACGCCGCGGCCCGCTGGCGGGGTCCGCTGCTCGACGCGCGCGCCCCCGAACGCTTCCGCGGCGAGGTCGAACCGGTCGATCCGAAGGCCGGGCACATCCCGGGCGCGGTGAGCGCGCCGACCACCGACAACCTCGACGCGAGCGGCCGGTTCCGTCCGGCCGCCGAGCTGCGGGCCCGCTTCGCCGCGTTCGGCGACGGCCCGATCGCGGTGTACTGCGGGTCCGGGGTGACCGCCGCCCACCAGATCGCGGCGCTGGCCGTGGCCGGCATGGACGCCGCGCTGTACCCGGGCTCGTGGTCGCAGTGGTCCAACGACCCCAAACGGGCGGTGGCCACCGGCGCCTGAGCCGTCAGCGGGCGCGCAGCTGGTAGAGGCCGACGGTCTCGGCGACCACGGTGCCCTCGGCGTCGGTGATCGTCGCCTCCAGCGTGAAGTCGCACTTGCCGTGTTCGGCGGCGACCGCGCCGATCCGGCGCAGCGACTCCTCCGGCAGGCAGGTCTCGGCGCGGACGTCGCTGAGCGCGGGCCGCTTGTAGGTGATCTTCAGGTCCTTCACCAGCGGGTAGAACTTCGCCTGATCGAAGGCCGGGATCGCGATGAGCCCGCCGAGCACCTCGGCGACGGTGAACAGCACGCCCGCGTACATGACGCCGAAGTGGTTGCCGTTGCCCGCGATCGGGGCCGTCGCCGCCGCGAAGCCGAACCGGACCTCGGCGGCGCGCACCCCCAGCGCGTGGGCGGGCGGCACCGCGGCCTCGAGCGCGGTGTTGGCGAAGTCGGCGTACGTCATGCCGTACACGGTACGAACAACGGCCGCCGCCCGAAGTGAAAACGCCGCAACTCAGCCACGGCCCGCGACGATCCGCGCCAGGACGCGGCGATCGGCCTCGGTCACCGGCGGACCGTGGTCCACCCCCCGGGAGCCGGACAGCGCCCACCGTCGCGGCAGGTCAGTCGGGCGCGAACCCGTTGATCTCGAAGGAAATCACGACAGCGGCGACCGCGGCAGCTCCCAGGACGAACGTCACCGTCGACGCCAGTGCGAGAACCCGGACGCGCCGCCACCGGGACAATGCCGACCCGGCGGGAATCGCGACGAGTACCGGTACCAACCACGTCATCCAGTACCACGGCGAGATCGGTGCAGTGTCGCTTCGGTATCTCTCGGGGGTCGCCGGGAGCTCGGGGACGTCGAGGGCGTTCTGCAGCAGCGCGACCAGGGGGAAATAGGCGATCACCGCGAGTATGCCGCCGGCGACGACTCCGAAGGTCGCCTGGACCGGCGCATCGGTCGTCGTGCGGTTCGTGTCGGTCATCTCCCCCACCTGTTTCCGACCCGACCAGGAACGCACCCCGCCGGATACCAGGAACGAACGGCGAGGCCGAGTTCCTCGCTCCGCGCCATGAGGTTCACGGCGGACCGGGGCTCGGTGCCGTAGTCGTCGTCGGTAGGGAAAGTGTAGATGTCGCGGAGAGGGCTGCGGACTCTCGGACGGACTGTCGTACGCGTGGCAGCCTTCGCCGGTCGCGGCGCTAGTCCGTGACGCCGTTGCAGGTCGCCGGGTTCCACAGCCCCAGATGGTGGGCGCGCGCATACCGCGCCGCGGCGCGGAACTCGCGCTGAAAGCGGTAGGGGTGCGAGGGCGAATACGTGTACTCGTATCCGAAACCCTGGGCGATCTGGTCGAGATTGAACAGTGCGCCGTCCACCCAGACATAGGCGAGGAGCCGACCGTATCGGTCGGTGCGGTCCTGCGACGGATCGGGCCGCACGAGCACTCGCTTGTGGGCGAGCAGCTGTGTGGCGTGGTGCGCCGCCTCGGCACCGAAGCACTGCACCGGCGTGCGCGGATCCTCGGTTTCCGGGGTGTCCAGACCGAGCATCCGGATCTTCACCTCGCTGCTGTCCCGCAGGATCGCCACCGTGTCGCCGTCGATCACTCGTGACACCGGGAACGGCCCCTCCGCATCGGCCGGAACCGGAACCGGACTCGGCAGCTCGTCGGCCGGTGGCGCCGACCCGACGCCGGGCGCCGGGCCACACGCCACCGCCGACGACACCGTCATCACGGCGCAGACGGCCGCGATACCGTGCCTCACGTCCCGCGCACCGCGCGGTCCCGGGCGCCGCCGCACCACGGAGATCACGCCGCGCCGCCCGCGACCTCGGTCGCCGGGCCGCCCGCATCCGGACAGCACGAGGACCGCCACCAGCCACCCCGCGATCCGCATACGCAGGTTGTAGCCGGTGGCACCGACAGGAGCGCTACAGCCAGGCGCGGGCCAGGATGTCGTCGGCGGCGAGCTCGGCCGAGTTGGGCGGGAAACGGCCCGCCTCGATCGAGGACACGTGCGTGCCGTCGTGCCCGATCACCCACGAGCCGCCGCGCTCCTCGCACTCGGCGATCTTGGCGAAGGTGGCCAGCAGGAAGGCGATCGAGTCGCGCGGGTCGGCCGTGTGGGCCAGGCGCTGGGATTCCCCCGGTCTCGACAGGTCGAGCCAGACGCCGGATTGTCCGTCCAGGCGCATGCCGACGATCTTTCCCGCGTCGACGAAGGTGAATTTGCGCCGCTCCCACGGGGTCGTGGGGGTGTAGCTCTGCTCGAGGACCTGGAGCAGAATTGTCATCGGTGTGCCCTCCGCGATAGCTGGTGTTGCTGGGCCGATGAAGTTGTCGCCGGCAGGGGTGACCGGCCATGACCTGGGGATATCCCAGTATGTTCCGGATCGCGGCAGAAATCCAGGGTGTGGGCGGGCGCGGTAGTTGTCGGCCCGGCCTGCTTGGATGGACGCCATGCTGCACGGTCTGTGGTCCCCGGGCCGGGGCCTGCTGCTGTGGCACGACACCGACCCGGTCGAGGTGCCGCCGCCGCTGGGCCCGGTGCTCGCCCGTGCCGGTTTCCGGCATCGGGCGCAGGTGCTCGTGGCCGGCCCCGACGAGCCGTACACGGCCGAGGTCCGCGCGCACGCGCTCGCCCCGGCCACCGCCGCGCGGGTGCTGCGGCAGCGGCTGCCCCGCGAGGCGGTCAGCGGTGACCTGCGCTTCCTCGGTCACGTCGCGCGCGGGATCGAACGCTGGGTCCGCGCGGGCCGGGTCGTGCCGCAGGTCGAGCGCGACGACGGGCAGTGGTGGGTGCGCTGGCGGCTCGTCGGCGGGCAGCGGCAGCGGGCCTGGCTGGCCGAACTGGCCGCCGCGACGCCGCCCGCGCTGCGCGTGCCGAGCGCCCCGACGGCCGTGCTCGACGACCTGGTCACCGAGCTGGCCGACCCCATCGCCCGCGAGTTCCTCGACCCGCGCCCGATGGTCCACCCGCTGGTTGGCTCCCTGGTCGATGACGTCCCGCTCGACGCGGGCTCCTACCGGCTGGCCGAGACCCTGACGAGCTGGCGCGCCGGCTACGCCGCCGACGAACCCGAACTGGTCCTGCGCCTGAGCGAACCCGACGGCGACTACGCCTCCGCCGACGAGTCGGTGGCGCTGTGGCGGCTGCAGGTGTGCCTGCGGCCGGTCGATCAGGCGCCCGCGCCGGTCGCCCTGCACGACGACCCGGTGCTGGTCCGCACGGCCGCCGAGAAACTCGGGCAGGCCCGCCTCGCCTACCCGCGGCTGCGCGACCTGCCCACCGACCCGCGCGGCCTCGACCTGCTGCTGCCGACCGAGGTGGTGGCCGACCTGGTCGCGCACGGCGCGCACGCGCTCCAGGCCGCGGGCATCCGGCTGCTGCTGCCCCGGGCGTGGCACATCGCCGAGCCGAGCATGCGACTGCGGGTCACCAGCCCGGCCGCCACCGAATCGGAGGTCGGCCTCGCCGGGCTGCTGTCCTACCGGTGGGAGCTCGCGCTGGGGGAGATGGTGCTGACCCGGCCCGAGATGGAACGGCTCATCCGCAGCAAGTCCGATCTGGTGCAGCTGCGCGGCGAGTGGGTCCAGGCCGACCACAAGATGCTCGCCGCCGCGGCGCGGTACGTCGCGCAGCACACCGACGAGCGCCCCATCACGCTGGCCGACATGATCGGCGACCTCGCGCACGAGCGGGTGGACGGGATCCCCGTCACCGAGGTCACCGCCACCGGCTGGGCGGCCGAATTGTTCGACCGGGAAAGGGAACTCGCGGAGGTGCCCGCCCCGGTCGGGTTGAAGGCGCAGCTGCGGCCCTATCAGGAACGCGGGCTGTCCTGGCTGGCGACGATGAACCGGCTGCGCTGCGGTGCGATCCTGGCCGACGACATGGGCCTCGGCAAGACCGTGCAGGTGCTCGCCCTGCTGGCCCACGAACGGGAGCACACGGACGAGACACGCGAGGCGGGCGAGGTCGGGGCGACGCTGCTGGTGTGCCCGATGTCGGTGGTCGGCAACTGGCAGCGCGAGGCCGCGCGCTTCGCCCCCGACCTGCGCGTACTGGTGCACCACGGCCCGGACCGGCTCGGCGGCGGCGAATTCGTCACCGCCGTCCGGGAATCCGACATCGTGCTGACCACCTACGCGCTGCTGGCCCGCGACGCCGCGCTGCTGGCGAACATCGAGTGGGAACGGGTGGTCCTGGACGAGGCCCAGCACATCAAGAACGCGGCGACCCGCCAGTCCAGGGCAGCCCGGGCGCTGCGGGCGCGGCATCGGCTGGCGCTGACCGGGACGCCCGTGGAGAACCGCCTCGAGGAGTTGCGCGCGCTGTTCGACTTCGCCATGCCCAGATTGCTCGGCAGCCCGCAGTCCTTCCGCGCCCGCTTCGCCGTCCCCATCGAACGCGACCGCGACCAGCAGGCCGTCGACCGGCTGCGCCTGATCACCGAACCGTTCGTGCTGCGCCGCCTCAAGACCGATCCGACCGTCATCAGCGACCTGCCGGAGAAACTGGAGATGACGGTCCGGGCGAACCTCACCGTCGAGCAGGCCGCGCTCTACCAGGCCGTCGTCGACGACATGATGGACAAGCTGAAGGACGCCAAGGGCATGGCGCGCAAGGGCGCGGTGCTCGGCGCGCTCACCCGGCTCAAGCAGGTCTGCAACCACCCGGCGCACTTCCTGGGCGACGGGTCGGCGGTGCTGCGCCGGGGCGGCCATCGTTCGGGCAAGCTCGCCCTGGTCGACGACATCCTGGAATCGGTGCTCGCCGACGGCGAGAAGGCCCTGCTGTTCACCCAGTTCCGCGAGTTCGGCGACCTGGTGCTGCCCTATCTCACCGAGCGCTTCGGCACCGCCGTCCCGTTCCTGCACGGCGGGGTCTCCAAGTCCGGGCGCGACGCGATGGTGGCCGAGTTCCAGGGCGAGCACGGTCCGCCGCTCATGCTGCTCTCGCTCAAGGCGGGCGGGACCGGGCTCACCCTGACCGCCGCCAATCACGTGGTGCACCTGGACCGCTGGTGGAATCCCGCCGTGGAGAACCAGGCCACCGACCGCGCCTTCCGCATCGGCCAGCAGCGCGCGGTCCAGGTGCGCAAGCTGGTGTGCGTCGACACGATCGAGGAACGCATCGACGACATGATCAACGGCAAGCGCGCGCTGGCCGACCTGGCCGTCGGCGCGGGCGAGAACTGGATCACCGAGCTGAGCACCGACGAACTGCGCGAGTTGTTCACCCTGGGCGCCGAGGCGGTGGGCGAGTAGATGACCGACTACAGCGTGTACGGCAAGCGGCGCCCGGTCCGGGGCGGCGCCGCGGTGCGGGGCGGCGCGCGGACCTGGTGGGGGCGGGCCCTGCTCGAGTCCGTGGAGAAGGTGGCCGACGCGGGCAGGCTCACCCGCGGCCGCACCTACGCCAGGGCCGGACAGGTGGTGAACTACCGGATCGAGCGCGGGGCGGTCACCGCCGAGGTGCAGGGCAGCCAGCCGCGCCCGTTCACCGCCGTGTTCGCGGTGCGGCCGCTGCGGCCCGAGGAGGTCGAGCTGCTCCTCGACACCATCCGGGAGTCGCCGGGCATGCTCGCCGACATCGCCGCGGGCGCGCTGCCGCAGGCGCTCGGCCCGATGCTGTTGCCGGGCACCGCGTCCGAGCTCGACTTCTCGTGCAGCTGCCCGGACCAGGGCTGGCCGTGCAAACATGTCGCCGCCGCCTGCTACGTCCTGGCCGACCGCCTCGACGAGCAGCCCCGCGAGATCCTCACCCTGCGCGGCCTCGACCTGGACGCGCTGATCGGCGGTATCGAGCGGACCGCGGGACCCGCCGCGGACGGCGACCCCTACGGCGACGATCTCGACCTGCCCGACCTCCCGCACCTGGAGTTCCGCGCCGTCCTCGACGACCTCGACCCCGCGGTCCTGCGGCGCGCGCTGCGCATGACCGCCGAGGACGAGACCGTCGCCGCGACCGGCCTGCGCGAACTACGGGACCTCTACACCGAATTCGACCGGTGAGCGCCGATCAGGGCAGCTCGTAGTCGAAGGTGATGTGGTGGCCGCCCCGCTCGTCCACCCACAGCGCGCCGCCGCCGGTGATGCCGCTCAGCTCGCCGGTGCCGCTGGCGGGCACGATGTGGAAGAACTCGTCGGTGCGGTCGGTGCCGCCCGTCGTGGCCGAATGCACGAAGCTGAACGCCCCGGCCCGGCCCGCCAGCGTGCCCTCGAACGTGTCGATGGCGATGTAGGTGCCCGCGCCGCTGGCCATGTCGAACGCGGCGGTGAACAGCGTGGCCGACTCGCCCGTGAGATCGCCGGAGTAGGTCTTCGACATCCGGGAGATGCCGACCGGCAGACCGGCCGTCACCGGCGGCTCGTTGGTGACGTCGGTGGGTTCGAACGCGGTGACCTCGAAGGTGCCCGTAGCTTTCATGCCGCGAGACTAACCGCGCCGTCCGACATCTCCGGCCGTCGCTCAGCCGTCGAGGTCGAGCCGGTACACGCGGACGGCGTTGTCGTGGAACACCTTCTGCAGGTCGCCGACGCTCGCGCCCGCGCCCGCCAGGGCGGTGGTGACCGTGTCGACCGCGCCCTCGAGCGTGGTGATGGGCCGGTCGACCGGGAAGTTGGAGCCCCAGATGAGCCGGTCGGCGCCGAACACGTCCAGCGCGTGGGTCAGCAGCGGGCCCACCCGGGTGACCAGTTCCGCGACGGGCGTGCCCTGGCCGCGCGGGGGCACCGGATGGCCGAGGATCGGCATCATCAGCCCGCTCACCTTCGCGGTGACGTTGGGCTGTTCGGCCAGCTCGGTGAGGTCCTCGCGCCAGCGGGCCAGCAGGGCGGCCCGGTCGCCCGGCGTGCGCCCGGTGCGCTTGCCGACCGGGCCGAAGGCGCCCGCGGGGGTGCCCAGGTGGTTGAGCACGATCGAGGCCTCCGGGTACCGTCGCGCCAGCGCGGTGACCTGCGGGATCTGGCCGGAGTACACCCACGCCTCGAACGACAGGCCGCGCTCGGCCAGGGTGGCGAAGCCGTCGAGGAACGCCGCGTTCGTCAGGGCGTCCGGGCGCGGGGTGTAGGAGCGCACGCCGCTGTCGGGATGGTGGGCGACCATCGTGCGGATACCGCGGAACAGCGGGGAGGCCGCCGCGTGCGCGTCGAGCAGCGCGGCGAAATCCGGGGCCGCCGGATCGGCCGAGCCGATGATCGCGCCGAGCGCGGGCGTGTCCACCCCGAAGGGCAGGCTCGCGACCCAGCGGGTCTCGGCCGCTTGGGGATTGGCGCCGGAGCCGGCCCACTCCGCCTCGACGTGCACGATCGCGCGCACCGGGGCGGCGCCCGCGTCGTCGCGGTAGTTCGCGGGCAGGTAGGGCCGGGTGTAGGCGGTGGCGTCGGCGGTGAACTCGGTGTCGCGGCTGGGGGCGAACCGCATCGCGAGGTCGAGGGGTATCGGCAGGAACCGCAGCAGTTTGGCGTAGACGCTGAACTTGCGCGGCGTCTCCAGCGGGTCCCACTGGTGGATGTGCGCGTCGACGATGCTGCTGCTCCCGGAACCGGTCATGGGCGCGATTCTCACACAGTGCGGCGGTACTGGCCCCCCACCGCGAAGAACGCGTCGGTGATCTGGCCCAGCGTGCACACCCGCGCGGCGTCCATGAGCTCGGCGAAGATGTTGCCGTCGGTGTGCGCGACCTCGGCCAGCCGCGCCAGCGCCCGCTCGGCCTCGTCGCGGTGCTCGGCGCGGAACTCCTCGACCCGGCGCAGCTGCCCGGCCCGCTCCTCCTCGGTGCCGCGCGCGAGCTCGATCGGGCCGTGCTCCGTGTCGCCGTGCGGAGGGCGGAAGGTGTTGACCCCGATGATGGGCAGCGTCCCGTCGTGCTTGCGCCGCTCGTAGCGCAGGGACTCGTCCTGGATGCGCCCGCGCTGGTAGCCGGTCTCCATCGCGCCGAGCACGCCGCCGCGCTCGCTGATCCGCTCGAACTCGGCCAGCACCGCCTCCTCCACCAGGTCGGTGAGCTCGTCGATGACGAAACTGCCCTGCAGGGGGTTCTCGTTCATCGCCAGACCCCACTCCCGGTTGATGATGAGCTGGATGGCCAGCGCCCGGCGCACCGAATCCTCGGTCGGCGTGGTGATCGCCTCGTCGAAGGCGTTGGTGTGCAGGCTGTTGCAGTTGTCGTAGAGCGCGATGAGCGCCTGCAGGGTGGTGCGGATGTCGTTGAACTGCATCTCCTGCGCGTGCAGCGACCGGCCCGAGGTCTGCACGTGGTACTTCAGCTTCTGCGAGCGTTCGCCCGCGCCGTAGCGGTCGCGCATGGCCACCGCCCAGATCCGGCGGGCGACCCGGCCGATCACGCTGTACTCGGCGTCCATGCCGTTGGAGAAGAAGAACGACAGGTTCGGGGCGAAGTCGTCGACGGCGAGGCCCCGCGCGAGATAGGTCTCCACGTAGGTGAATCCGTTGGCCAGGGTGAACGCGAGCTGGCTGATCGGGTTCGCCCCCGCCTCGGCGATGTGATACCCCGAGATCGAGACCGAGTAGAAGTTGCGCACGTTGTTCTGGACGAACCACTCCTGGATGTCGGCCATCATGCGCAGGCTGAACTCGGTGGAGAACAGGCAGGTGTTCTGGCCCTGGTCCTCCTTGAGGATGTCGGCCTGCACGGTGCCCCGCACGGTCGCCAGGGTGTTCGCGCGCACCTCCGCGGCCTCGGCCTCCGTCGGGGCGCGTCCCGACCGCTCCGCGAAGCGGTCGAGCGCCTGATCGATCGCGGTGTTGAGGAAGAACGCGAGCACGGTCGGGGCCGGGCCGTTGATGGTCATCGACACCGAGGTGGTCGGCGCGGTCAGGTCGAAACCGTCGTAGAGCGCGCGCATGTCGTCGAGGGTGGCCACCGAGACGCCGGACGTGCCGACCTTGCCGTAGATGTCGGCGCGCGCGGCGGGATCGTGTCCGTAGAGGGTCACCGAATCGAACGCGGTGGACAGCCGGGTGGCCTCGGCGTGCGCGCTGAGGACCTTGAACCGGCGGTTGGTGCGCGCCGGATCGCCCTCGCCGGCGAACATCCGCGCGGGGTCCTCGTTGTCGCGCTTGAACGGGAACACGCCCGCGGTGAACGGGAAGCGGCCCGGCAGGTTCTCCGCGCGCAGGAAACGCAGCAGCTCACCGTGATCGGTGTACCGAGGCAGGGCGACGCGCGGAATCGAGTTGCCCGACAGCGTCTCCCGGCGCAACGGGGTGCGGATCTCGCGGTCGCGCACCCGGACCACCTGCTCCTCGCCGCGGTAGGACTCCGCGACGGCGGGCCAGTCCGCCAGCAGCCGGGCCGACTCCGGCGACAGCGTGCCGCGCGCGGCCTCGAGCAGGGCGGCCACCGCGTCGTCGCCGGGCAGTTCCTCGTGCACGAGCGCCAGCCGCTGCACCCGCCGCGCGGCCGCGACCTGCCCGCTCGTCTCGGCGTGGTATCCGCGAACGGTCTCGGCGATCTCGGCCAGGTAGCGCACCCGGGCGGGCGGCACCAGCTGGGCGAAGCGGGTCGAGACCCTGGTGTCCACCCGCGGCAGCCTGCCCGGCGCGAGCCGCAGGCCCCGGGCGGCCAGTTCCCCGCACAGGTGCTGGTAGAGGGCGGTCACGCCGTCGTCGTCGAAGGTGGCCGCGCTGGTGCCGAAGACCGGCATGTCGGCGGGCTCGGCGGTGAAATCGGCGCGGTTGCGCAGCAATTGGCGCGACACGTCGCGCAGGGCGTCCTCGGCGCCGCGCCGCTCGAACTTGTTCACCGCGACCACGTCGGCGTAGTCGAGCATGTCGATCTTCTCCAGCTGCGAGGCCGCGCCGAACTCGGGGGTCATCACGTACAGCGAGAGATCGACGTGGTCGACGATGCCCGCGTCGCCCTGGCCGATGCCCGGCGTCTCCAGGACGACCAGGTCGTAGCCCGCCACCCGGCAGGCCGCGATCATGGTGTCGATGTCGTCGGGCAGCTCGTGGCGGCCCCGGGTGGCCAGCGAGCGGAAGAAGACCCGGTCGCCGTCGAGGGCGTTCATCCGGATGCGGTCGCCCAGCAGGGCGCCGCCCGCGCGGCGGCGGGTCGGGTCGACGGCGAGGACGGCCACCCGCAGCTTGTCCTGCTGGTCGGCGCGCAGGCGACGGATCAGTTCGTCGGTGAGCGAGGACTTCCCGGAGCCGCCGGTGCCGGTGATGCCGAGGACCGGCACCTCGCGGCCCGCGGCCTCGGCCGGCAGGGCGGCGCGTTCGGCGGCGGGCAGACTGCCCTGCTGCAGCGCGGTCAGGGTGCGCGCCAGGGCGGTGCGGTCGCCGGTGCGCAGCGCGGCCGGATCGGCGGGTTCGGCGGCCGGGTCGACGTCGCAGGCGCGGATCAGCTCGTTGATCATGCCGGGCAACCCGAGCCGCTGGCCGTCCTCGGGGGAGAAGATGCGGACGCCGACCGCGGCCAGCCGCTCGATCTCCTCGGGCACGATGACGCCGCCGCCCCCGCCGAAGATCCGGACGTGGCCCGCGCCCGCCGCGCGCAGCGACTCGGCCAGGTAGGTGAAGAACTCGACGTGCCCGCCCTGATAGGAGCTGACCGCGACGCCCTGGACGTCCTCTTCGACCACCGCGGCGACGATCTCGTGCACCGCGCGGTTGTGGCCGAGGTGGATCACCTCCGCGCCCTGGGCCTGCAGGATGCGGCGCATGATGTTGATCGCCGCGTCGTGGCCGTCGAACAGGGCCGCCGAGGTGACGAACCGGACCGGGTGGACGGGGACGTGCAGGGCGCTGGACTCGCTCATGGGTCGCCTCCGAAGCGAAGAAGCTCAGGCGTCAGATACTCGGACGTCAAAGTAATTCTAGCGTGATCCGGGTCACCGTCCCAGCGATCTCGGCATTGCCCGCACGCCGGGAACGATCCGGTGGGGACAATGGCCCGATGGACCGGGACGAGCAGTGGGGGGCGGCGCTGGGCGCACTGGTCGCGGCGGGCGTGCTGACCCGGGAACAGGCCGGTGCGGTGGTCGCGGAGGTGGCCGGCCGGGAACGCGCCCGCAGGGGGTCGCGGGGCAGGCTCGCGGGGGAGATCGGCGCCTATCTCGGCGCCGGCCTGGTCGCGGCGGGGCTGATGCTGCTGCTCGGGCGGTCCTGGGACGAGCTCGCGCCCACCGGCCGGGTCGTCACCCTGCTGATCGTGGCCGGTTCGGCGGCGCTGGGCGGGGTGCTGCTGGCCGGCGGCGGCCGGTCGCTGTTCCGGCGCGTACCGCCGCCCGCCGGGGTCCGCACCCGGCTGGCCTCGGTGCTGTTCGTGCTCGCCGCGCCCGCCTTCGCCGGCGCGGTCGGGGCGGCACTGGCCGAGGACCGGGTCACCCACGGCGAGGTGGGGGCGGCCGCCGCGGGATTCGCGGTCGCGGCCCTCGGCTACGTGGCGCTGCCCTCGGTGCTCTCCCTGCTGGCCACCGCGCTCGGCGGCGCGGCCACCGTCGTCGGGCTCGGCGACCTCGCGGGCTTCGCCGACTTCGGCACCGGCACGGCGCTGTTCGCCTTCGGCCTCGCGTGGTTCCCGCCGACGGCGGCGGGCAGGCTCGTCAGCGACTGGGCCGGCTACCTGATCGCGGTCGTCCTCGCGCTGCTCGGCGCCCAGGTCGCGGGCGACGGGCGCTGGGTCGGCTGGACGGTCGTCTACGCCGCCGTCGTCGCGGTGCTCTGCTTCGCCCTCTACGTCCGGCGCCGCGAACTGCTGCTCGTCCTCGGCGGCGCGGGCGCGGTGACCGTCGCCGTGGCCAACGCGGTGGACGCCGCGGCCGACGGCCCGGGCGGCGCGCTGATCGTGCTGGCCGTCGGCGCGGTCGTGCTCGCCGCCGGTGGCGTCGTCGTCGCCGCGGGCGGGGCGGCGAACTCCCGGCCCCCTGGGGATGAACCGGGCGGCCACCTCCCCGTATCGTCACGGTGTGAGTGAATTCGAGACGATTCTGCTGGAACGCAAGGGTGGAGCCGACGGCCGTGGCGGGGTCGGCTGGATCACGCTGAACCGGCCCAAGGCGCTCAACGCGCTCAACGCCCAGGTCCTCGACGACGTGATCGCCGCGCTCGACGAACTCGAGCGCGACCCGTCCATCGGCGCCGTCGTCATCACCGGCTCGGAGAAGGCGTTCGCCGCGGGCGCCGACATCAAGGAGATGGCCCCGCAGTCCTACATGGACATGTTCCTGGCCGACTTCTTCGCCCGCTGGGACCGCCTGGCCGGCTTCCGCAAGCCCACCATCGCCGCGGTCGCCGGCTACGCCCTCGGCGGCGGCTGCGAACTGGCCATGCTCTGCGACATCCTCATCGCCGCCGACACCGCCAAGTTCGGGCAGCCCGAGATCACCCTCGGCGTCATCCCCGGCATCGGCGGCTCGCAGCGGCTCACCCGCGCCATCGGCAAGGCCAAGGCCATGGACCTGATCCTGACCGGCCGCACCATGGGCGTCGAGGAAGCCGAGCGCGCCGGCCTCGTCTCCCGCGTCGTGCCCGCCGACCAGCTGCTCGACACCGCCCTCGAGGTCGCCGAGACCATCGCCGCCAAGTCGCTGCCGGTCGCCATGATCGCCAAGGAAGCGGTCAACCGCTCCTTCGAGACCAGCCTCGCCGAGGGCCTGCTGTTCGAGCGCCGGGTCTTCCACTCCCTGTTCGCCACGAACGACCAGAAGGAAGGCATGGCC
>NZ_BAGK01000048.1 GCF_000308795.1 Nocardia thailandica NBRC 100428
GTCCAAGACCTTCATCGCCTCCACCGGTATCCGGACCGATCTGCGCCGGGCGCGGGATCTGGGCATCACCCTGGACGCCGACCAGGCCAAGGTGCATCTGCCCGAGGTCAACGCGCGTGTCAAGGCGCTCGCCCTCGCCCAGTCCTCCGATATCCGGGCGAAGTTGCAGGCCGCGGGTGTGCGGCTGCTGGCGGGGCGCGGTGAGCTGATCGATCGGGCGGGCGGGCTGGCCGCGCACCGGCTGCGCGCGACGCTGGCCGACGGCAGCACCGAGGAGTTCGAGGCCGAGGTGGTGCTGATCGCGACGGGCGCGAGCCCCCGGGTGCTGCCGGGCGCCGAGCCCGACGGCGAGCGGATCCTGAACTGGCGCCAGCTCTACGACCTCGCCGAGCTGCCGGAGACCCTGGTCGTCGTCGGGTCCGGCGTCACCGGCGCCGAGTTCGTGTCCGCCTACACCGAGATGGGCGTGCGGGTGAAGCTGGTGTCCAGCCGCGACCGCGTGCTGCCGGGCGAGGACGCCGACGCCGCGCTGGTCCTGGAGGAGGCGCTGGCCGAGCGCGGCGTGGAACTGGTCAAGCACGCGCGCGCCGACGCGGTGGAGCGGACCGCCGACGGCATCGTGGTCAAGCTCTCCGACGGGCGGACGGTGAGCGGTTCGCACGCGCTGATGACCGTCGGCTCGACCCCCAACACGAAGGACCTGGGGCTGGAGCGGGTCGGCATCGAGCTCGACCGCGGCGGTTATCTGCGGGTGGACCGGGTGTCGCGCACGCAGGTGCCGGGCATCTACGCCGCGGGCGACTGCACGGGCCTGCTGCCGCTGGCCTCGGTGGCCGCCATGCAGGGCCGGATCGCGATGTATCACGCGCTGGGCGAGGGGGTCAGCCCGATCCGGCTCAAGACGGTGGCCTCGGCGGTGTTCACGCGCCCGGAGATCGCGACGGTCGGGGTCAGCCAGACCGCGATCGACAACGGCGAGGTGCCCGCGCGCACGGTGATGCTGCCGCTGAACACGAACCCGCGCGCCAAGATGTCCGGCCTGCGACGGGGTTTCGTGAAGATCTTCTGCCGCCCGGCGACCGGCGTCGTCATCGGCGGCGTCGTGGTCGCGCCGATCGCCTCGGAGCTCATCCTGCCGATCGCCCTTGCGGTGCAGAACAATCTGAGCGTGACCGACCTGGCCCAGACCTTCTCGGTGTACCCGTCGCTGACCGGTTCGGTGACCGAGGCCGGGCGCCTGCTGATGCGCCACGACGACCTGGACTGAAAGCTACCCGCTGGTTTGTGAGTCGTATCACGGGTTTTCGGGGTTTGGCCGTGCGCTGCCCCGAAAACCTGCGTCATCCCGTCGGGGCTGGTCACGACTGTGCCGGAGTTGTCCACAGGCCGGTGTGACGCGCGTTGCCCGTGCGGTGTTCATGTGGTTGACTCACGGCCGAAGCGTGAAGAGGGAGTGTGCGCGCGGTCCGTCCGCGCGCCAGAAGGGATAGCGCGAAAAGTGAAGCATCGTAAGCCGAGTCGGGCGCAGCGAGCGATGGCGAGCACGTCGTTGCCCCTGGCCGCGGCAGCCGCAGTGGCAACTCTCCTCGCGGCGCCCGCGGGGGCGGCGCCCGGCGACCAGCCGACCACCCCGGCCACTCCGGCCCCGGCCCAGCCGGGCACCGAGACCCCGGAGAACGTGAAGCCGGAGACCGAGAAGCCCACCACCCCCGGCCAGACGCAGCCGGGTGCGCCGACGACGCCGGAGAACTCCGAGCCGGGCTCGCCGACCACCCCGAGCCAGCCGGGCATCACCAACCCGTCGGCCCCCAAGACCACCCCGAGCCAGCCGGGCATCTCCAGCCCGCGCAAGGCCCCGCTGCCCGTGCCGGGTCAGAGCGGCGCCGCGCAGCCCGCGGTCTCGCCGGACAAGCCGGGCGCCGAGGGGGAGACCAAGCCGGGCGAGCAGGCCCAGCCGTCCACCACGCCGGAGAAGCCGGGCACCGGCCAGGGTGCGACCACCCCGTCGCAGCCGGGCGGCGCCGGGACCGGTGCGGGCACCGGCGCGGGCGGCACCGGGACGGGTGCCGGCACGGACACCCTCGTGCAGGAGCCGGCCCAGGACCCGAGCTGGGAGGCCCCGCGCCTGGCCAACGCGCCTGCCGCGCCGGTCGTCGAGATGACCGGTCCGCACCAGGAAATCGGCGCCAACGTCGACGGTGGCGCGCTGCTGCCGGGCTACGTCGCCAACACCCACCACTTCAACAGCGCCGACGGGTACGTCGGCACCATCGGCTACCGCACCCCGTCGGGTTTCGGTGACGCCGGTGTGTCGGTGGAGTACTTCGAGCCCAACGCGATTCGCATCACCACCTTCACCGGTGGCGACGGCCGCCAGGACCTGACCGCCTCCACCGTGCTCGACACCACCCAGGCCAACCTGGCCAAGGCGGCGGTCGAGGGCTGGATCAAGGCGCAGCCGGGTGGTGCCGCCGCGCTCGAGGCTGTGGGCCGGGCTACACTGCCCGTGCCGGGCGAGACCGCGCAGACCGTCAATGTCGGCGGTGTCACCACGCAGTGGGGCGGCTCGCTCCAGTACTGATCGTGCTTCAACGCCGGATGGGGCGGTCGGTTTCGACCGCCCCATCCGCGTGTCCGAGGGGAAGGATCGGGCTTGGTTTCCGACGGTGACGCCCGTGATCGCGCAGACGATTTCGGCCCACCTGTAGGTGGACGGCCGGGCGAACCGGCCGCGGACGTGGGTGACTTCGGCGCGCCGGTCGGCGGTCCGGTCCCGTGGGCCGCGCCGGGTGCCGAGGCCGTCCCGGAAGTCGGCTGGCGTCCCGCCGCGCCCGGCGCCCCGGTGCCGCCGCGGGCCACGCCCTTCGGCGCGCCGACGCCGCCCGCGAGCTCC
>NZ_BAGK01000047.1 GCF_000308795.1 Nocardia thailandica NBRC 100428
AGCCGTCCGCCGGGGCCCTCCGCCCGGTCCGCCGGGGTGCGGGCGGCCTCGGGGCTCACCCGCTCGCCGGCCCCGGGCGCCGGTGGATCCGCCTCGGCGGCGACCGGCCCGGCCGAAGGGGCCGGCGTCGGCAGCTCGGCGATCCGGGCCAGATACCGCTGGACCAGGTCGGCGCCCGACGGTTCGACCGGCACGCGGTCGATCGGCTCGGTCACCGCCTCGATGCGGCGCTCGATCTCGGTGTCGGCGGGCGCGATGAGCTGGGACCCGCCGTCGAGGTAGACCTTGTAGCCGTTGTCGGCGGGCGGGTTGTGCGACGCGGTGATCTGGACACCGGCGACCGCGCGCAGGGCCCGGACCGCGAACGCGACCACCGGGGTCGGCACCGGATCGGGCAGCAGGACCACCGAGAAGCCCTGCGCGGCGAGGATCTCCGCGGTCGCGGTGGCGAATGCGGCCGAGCCGTGGCGCGCGTCGCGGCCGACCACGACGGTGCCGCCGCCGAGGCAGCGCCCGCGCAGCCAGTCGCCGAGGCCCGCGGTGGCCCGCGACACCGTGGTGACGTTCATGCCGTCCGGGCCCTCCCGCAACGGCCCGCGCAGCCCGGCGGTCCCGAACCGCAGCACTAGACCTGCTCCAGGATCCCGCGCAACAGCCTGCCCAGCCGCGGTGCGGCCGCCTGGCCCTCGGCGAGCACTTCCTCGTGCGAGAGGTGCTGCCCGGTGACGCCCGCGGCCAGGTTGGTGACCAGCGAGATGCCCAGCACCCGGGCGCCCAGCGAGCGTGCGGCGATGGCCTCGAGCACGGTCGACATGCCGACCAGGTCGGCGCCGACGGTGGCGAGCATGCGGATCTCGGCCGGGGTCTCGTACTGCGGGCCGGTGAGGCCGGCGTAGACGCCCTCGGTGAGCGAGGGGTCGATACCGCGGGCCAGCTCGCGCAGCTTGGGGTCCCAGGCGTCGACCAGGTCGACGAAGTGCGCGCCCTCGAGCGGCGTGCGCGCGGTGAGGTTGAGGTGGTCGGCGATCAGCACGGCCTCGCCGACCCGCAGGCCGGGCCGGATGCCGCCGGCGGCGTTGGTGAGCAGCACGATCTCCGCGCCCGCGGCGATCGCGGCGGTGACCGGATGCACCACCTGGGCGGGGGTGTACCCCTCGTACAGGTGCTGGCGGCCCATGAGCAGCAGGACCGGGGTGCCGTCGACGGACACGGAGTGCACCATGCCGCCGTGTCCACGGGCGGTCGGCCTGCCGAAGCCCGGTAGCTCCTGCATGGGGATGGACGCGGTCGGCGTGCCGATCTGCGCGGCCGCCTCCTGCCAGCCCGATCCGAGCACCACCGCGACACGGTGACGCGGGACTGACGTACGGTCGGCGATCGCCCGAGCGGCCTCTTCGGCAAGCATGGCGCCGAGTGTATCCGCCGCCCCCGCCCCGGGTCCGGGGAAGAACCGCCGCCGCGAGCTACCCGTCGGTAGCGATCGGGCAGCAATCTTCTACCCTGTGCGCATGCCGTATCTGGAACGTGATGGTGATGTGTTCGTGGTCTACCTCGGCAACGAGGGCCAGACCGACAACGAGAACCGCTTCTCGCCGGACTGGATCGAGGCCTTCCACGCGCTGCTCGACGAGGTCGAGGCGAGCGAGGGCCCCGCGGCCCTGGTCACCCACGCGACCGGCAAGTTCTACTCCAACGGCCTCGACACCGACTTCGTCTTCGCCAACCTGGACAAGATCCACGGCTACCTGGACCGGGTGCACTCGCTCTACACCCGGCTGCTCACCTTCCCGATGCCGACCGTCGCGGCGGTCAACGGGCACGCCTTCGGCGCGGGTGCCATGCTCGCGCTGTCGCACGACTTCCGGATCGTGCGCGGCGACCGCGGCTTCTGGTCGCTGCCCGAGGTGCACCTCGGCATGCCCTTCACCGTCGGCATGAACGGCCTGCTCAAGGGCCGCCTGGCCAACCAGGTGTGCGTGCGGGCCATGACCACCGGCCACCGCTACGGCGCCGACGAGGCGATCGCCGCGGGCATCGCCGACGGCAAGGCCGACGCCGAGGACCTGCTGAAGAGCGCGGTCGCCCAGGCCGCGGCGCTGACCAGCCTGCGCAAGCCGATCACCCCGATCATCAAGGCCGCGCTGCACGAGGAGACCCTGGCCGCGCTGGCCGTCCCGGTCACCCCGGAGAACCTGCCCTTCGGCGGCTGAACGGGACGCCTGCCCAGGTCTGACGAGGACGGCGGGCACGCCGCCCACTAGGCTCGGGCCATGGGCACTCCCGCGGCTTCGCCCGCGGACGTGGCGATCTCCGCTGCGTCCGCGGAGCTGATCGCGCTCTCGCACGCCGTGCACGCCGAACCGGAACTGGCCTTCGAGGAGACGCGCAGCGTCGCCAAGATCCGCACCCCGCTGGCCGAGCGCGGGTTCGAGGTCACCACCGGCGTCGCGGGTCTGCCCACCGCCTTCCGCGCCGTCTACGGCAGCGGCCCGCTCACCGTCGGGATCTGCGCCGAATACGACGCGCTGCCCGAGATCGGCCACGCCTGCGGGCACAACATCATCGCCGCGTCCTCGGTGGGGGCCGCGCTCGGCCTGGCCGCGGTGGCCGACGACCTCGGGTTGACCGTCGTCGTCCTCGGCACCCCGGCCGAGGAGTCCGGCGGCGGCAAGATCCTCATGCTCGAGGACGGCGCCTTCGACGACATCGCGCTGGCGATGATGGTGCACCCGGGCCCCGCCGACATCGTCGGCGCGCGGTCGCTGGCCCTGGCCGACCTGTCGGTCACCTTCCACGGACGCGAGGCACACGCCAGCGCGGCGCCCGAGCTCGGCCGCAACGCCGCCGACGCGGTCACCGTCACCCAGGTCGCCCTCGGCCTGCTGCGCCAGCACTTCCGCCCCGGTCAGCAGCTGCACGGTATAGTCGCCGACGGTGGCGTAGCCCCCAACATCGTGCCCGGCCATGCGGAGCTGCTGTACTACCTACGGGCAGCCGACGCCGCATCCCTCGACGATCTGATGCGACGAGCGTCGGCCTGTTTCGAGGCGGGTGCCCTGGCGACCGGCTGCACCCACGAGATACGGACGCTCGCGCCGACCTACACCGAGCTCACGCCCGACCCCGCCGTGCTGGAGGTCTATCGCACCCAGCTGGCCGGTCTCGGCAGGGTGCCGATCGCGCCCGAGCTCGAGGCGGCGCGTCCGCTGGGCAGCACCGACATGGGCAACGTCACCAACGTCGTGCCGGGTATCCATCCGGTGATCGGCATCGACGCGGGCGGCGCGGTCACCCACCAGCCCGCGTTCGCCGCGGCGGCGGTGAACGACTCGGCCGACCGCGCGGTGGTCGACGGGGCGACGGCACTCGCGCGTACCGCGATGGCGGTCGCGCGCGATGAAGAACAGAAGAGCAGGTTGTTGCAGCGGCTGGTCGAACGACAGGAGGACATCCGGTGAGCATCCCCGGTCACCCCGGTATCGCCCGTGCGGAAGCGGGCGATCTCTCCGAGAGGGTGGACGCCTGGCTGGCCGAGCACACCGACGATCTGGTCAAGTGGCGCAGGCACATCCACGCCAATCCGGAGCTGTCGCGCGCGGAGTTCGCCACGACCGAGTTCGTCTCGGGCTGGCTGGTCAAGGCCGGCCTCGAGCCGCGGGTGCTGCCCGGCGGCACCGGACTGATCTGCGACCTCGGCCCGGAAGGCCCGCGCATCGGCCTGCGCGCCGACATGGACGCGCTGCCCATGCAGGAGTTCACCGGCCTGAGCTTCGCCTCCACCGTGCCCGGCGTCTCCCACGCCTGCGGCCACGACGCGCACACCACCGTGCTGCTCGGCACCGCGCTGGCGCTGGCCGAGATCGAGGACCGGCTGCCGGTCGGCGTGCGGCTGGTCTTCCAGCCCGCCGAGGAGGTCATGCCCGGCGGCGCCATCGACGTGGTCGCCACCGGCGCGATGGCCGGGGTCGAGCGGATCTTCGCCCTGCACTGCGACCCGCGGCTCGAGGTCGGGCAGGTCGGGGTGCGCGGCGGGGCGATCACCTCGGCCGCCGACACCGTCGAGCTGGTCTTCGACTCGCCCGGCGGGCACACCTCGCGCCCGCACCTGACCAGCGACCTGGTCTACGCCATCGGCACCGTCATCACCGGCCTGCCGGGCCTGCTGAGCCGCCGCGTCGACCCGCGTACCAGCACCGTCATGGTGTGGGGCGCGGTGAGCGCGGGCAAGGCGCCCAACGCGATCCCGCAGACCGGCATGCTCACCGGCACCGTCCGCACCGGCGACCACGCGACCTGGGCCCTGCTGGAGCCGCTCGTCCGCGAGATCGCCGACGGCCTGCTCGCGCCGACCGGGGTGCGCTACCAGCTCAATTACAAGCGCGGCGTCCCGCCGGTGGTCAACGACCCCGCCTCGACGCTGATGTTCGAGAACGCCATCGGCGCGCTCGGTCCCGGCGCACTGGCCGACACCCCGCAGTCCGGGGGCGGCGAGGACTTCTCCTGGTACCTCGAGGAAGTCCCCGGCGCCATGGCCCGCCTCGGCGTGTGGCCCGGCGAGGGCGACCAGCTCGACCTGCACCAGCCCACGTTCGACATCGACGAACGCGCCCTGGCCGTCGGCGTGCGAGTCCTGACGAACCTGGTCCTCCAGCGCCGTCCCTGAGGGAGCGCCGTACCAGCCGACTGGCACCGCCGACCCCGAGGAGGCCGCCCGCGCGGCGGGCGTCGCGGCCGTCCCGCTGAGGGTGGCGTCTTTCGTAGCAGCGCAGTCGCACGAAAGACGCCACCCCCAGCGGGACACAGGGGGCCGCGACTCGAGCGCCCCGGCGCTCCAGGTATCAGACGCTTCCCGGCCCCACGTTGCGGCTGTTGCGGGTGCGCAGGGCGTGGACGTAATCCTCGGGGGCGCCCGCCTTTTCGGCGGCGTCGGCGATCACGCCGATGTAGCGGGCCGACGGCAGGCCGCCCTCGTAGGCGTCGAGGACGTAGAGCCAGGCGAGCTGGGCCTGGCCGTCGTTGCCGGTGACCCGGAGGCGGATCTTCTTGTGGATACCGAAATCCGAGCCCTCCCAGCGGTCGAGGCGTTCCTCGTCCTCGGGGGAGACGTCGTAGAGCACGACGAACACCCGGGCGCCCGGGTCCTCGACGACCGTGGCCAGCGGGCCTTCCCACCCGATGTCGTCACCGGCGAAGGTGAGACGCCAGCCTTCCAGCCAGCCCGTCCCGGACATGGGGGAGTGGGGGCAGCGCTCCAGCATCTGCGTCGAGTCCATGTTGGACCCGTAAGCGGCGTAGATCGGCACCTGTGAACTGTAGCCAATAACGCAGCGGGAATTCCCGTCTCCCGCCCAGATCAGCTCACCGTCACATCCGCGAACGCGTGCGGAGACACCCCGGGCACACGACGGGCGTCACATCGGCGGACCTGAAATGATGGGGGCCGAACACCCCGACGGAGTGGGAGCCCCACAAGGGCGAGCCCGGCCCGAGCGCGCCAGCGTTCCACCAACAGAGGAGCTTTTCAGACGTGACCCGTATTGCGATCATCGGCGGCGGACCTGCAGGCTACGAGGCGGCGCTGGTGGCGTCGCAGCACGGGGCGTCGGTGACGCTGGTCGACGCCGACGGGGTCGGCGGCGCGTGTGTGCTCTGGGACTGCGTCCC
>NZ_BAGK01000046.1 GCF_000308795.1 Nocardia thailandica NBRC 100428
GCGGCGGCCCGTCTCGTCGTCCAGCGCGGGCGCGGCCGCGGCGGGCAGCGCGGTCAGCGCGCAGCACGCGGCGAACAGCAGCAGCAGTACCCGGGTGACGACACGCACGGTTCCTCCAGGGGCTCGGTCGGCGGCAAACCTCCACCCACCGTAGCCGGGCGCCCTCAGGTGAGCGTCGAGAATCCCACCGCGACGCCCCACGCCGCCGCCGCGACGAGCGCCCCGACCGCCAGGTCCCGCCCCTGCCCGGGCTGCCCGCGCAGGACGAACAACGCCTGCCCGCCCAGCAGCACCCCCGGCACGATCCCCACCGGCCCGGTGAACATCGCCAGCGCCCACGCGATCCCGGCCCGCCCCTCGGCCCGCCGCACCGCGATCAGCAACCCCAGCGCCATCCGCATCGCCAGCAGCCGCACGTCCGCGAC
Source organism: Nocardia thailandica NBRC 100428 (assembly GCF_000308795.1). Taxonomy (GTDB): domain Bacteria; phylum Actinomycetota; class Actinomycetes; order Mycobacteriales; family Mycobacteriaceae; genus Nocardia; species Nocardia thailandica. The sequence continues at coordinate 426 of NZ_BAGK01000046.1, forward strand.
CACCCCGGCGAGTCCGCCGCCCCCACCGATCGACGCCACGATCCCCGAATCCTGCATAACCAAGGTCCTTCCGGCGCCACCGCCACCGGCGGTGTAACACGTTCTAGTCTGAGCTGGAACGTATCAGCCGCCCCGCCCCCAGACACCCGATTCGGCGCAGACGGGGCCAGCCGGGGGCCCGACCCTTCGGTCCGGTCCGGGTTCGAGTCCCGGTGGCGACTCCTACCCTCGACGCATGGGGGAGATCTTCGATCACATCAGGCGTCTGCTGGGTGTCTTCTGCACCTACCTCGACAAGGTCAGTCCGTGGGGTATGCCGTGGCCGATCACGCTCGGCTGCTTCTTCCCGGTCATCCTGGGTGTCCTCGCCGTCATGGTCTGGTGGGCACGGGGCACCGCGTGGCGGGTCGAGTGCGACTATCCGATCACGTCCACGGGCAGGCCCTGCCGCAACCGCGTTCTCGGTGAATGGCAGCGATGCCACCATCATCGACCGGGCCGGACCACGCGCGGCGGCCGCGAGGTCCACCCCTTGCTCCGCTGGGAGACCAGGGAGCGCGGGCGAACGGTGGAGCGGGCCGACATCCACGGCCGCGGCGCGGTACGCCTGCGTACCGGGCAGCGCGGCCTGTTGTACTTCCGTGGCTTCGCCCGGCCGCCACGGGATGTCCGCAGGTTCGTGCGGGTCTGGTCGCGGGAGCGGTTTCAGGACCTGCGGCTGGTCGTCGACCAGTTGCGCGCGGCTGGCCGATTCGACCTGCGGACGATTCTGCGCGGCCCGGCCGGCGCCTCCGCGCGGTCCGCCGTGTCGGATCACCTCGTCCAGGTCATCCAGGCGACCAGGGCGATCATCGTGCTCGTGGCGGCCGGCCTGGTGCTCGTCGGAGTCTCGCTGTGGCGTCACTACGACCCGAAGGACTGGCCGAACTACGCCGCCACGTTCGCGTTCCTGACCGCTTGGGCGGTCGCCAAGTGGGGCATCTGGGACGTGACGGGCGAGGGGACGGCGCAGTCGCGATCGGCGGATTGGCCGAGGAGATCGGTGACCACCGCCGGTCGGTGGATGCTCGCGTTCCTGCTCATCTCGGTCATCGCGGGCAAGGTGATCGACTGGATCGAGAAGCTGGTGAACGGCCCGGGATCCATCCCTGTCGGCTTCTGACGGTCGCGGGGTGATTCGTGCCGAGAACGGCGAAGGCCGCCGGCGTCCGGGGACGGCGGCGGCCTTCGGGTGGGGCCGGGGGTCAGCGGGTGAAGAGCAGGGCCCGCTTGACTTCCTGGATGGCCTTGGTGACCTCGATGCCACGGGGGCACGCGTCGGTGCAGTTGAAGGTGGTGCGGCAGCGCCACACGCCCTCGACGTCGTTGAGGATGTCGAGGCGCTCGCGGGCGCCCTCGTCACGGCTGTCGAAGATGAAGCGGTGCGCGTTCACGATCGCGGCCGGGCCGAAGTAGCTGCCGTCGCTCCAGTACACGGGGCAGGAGGTGGTGCAGCAGGCGCACAGGATGCACTTGGTGGTGTCGTCGAAGCGGGCGCGGTCGTGCTGCGACTGGATGCGCTCGCGGGTCGGCTCGTTACCCGAGGTGATCAGGTACGGCTTCACGGCACGGAACGCGTCGAAGAACGGCTCCATGTCGACGACGAGGTCCTTCTCCACGGGCAGGCCGCGGATCGGCTCGACGGTCATGGTGAGGGACTTGCCGTTCTTGGGCAGCAGGTCCTTCATCAGCACCTTGCAGGCCAGCCGGTTGACACCGTTGATCCGCATGGCGTCCGAACCGCACACGCCGTGGGCGCAGGAGCGCCGGAAGGTGAGCGTGCCGTCCAGGTAGGACTTGATGTAGATCAGCACGTTCAGGAAGCGGTCGGTCGGCAGGACCGGCACCTGGAACGAATCCCAGTACGCGCCCTTGTCGTTCTCGGTGCTGAACCGGGCCACCTTGACGGTGACCATGACCGACCCGTCCGGGACGGGAGCCGGCTTCTGCGGAGTCTCGGCAACAGCAGTCATCAGTACTTACGCTCCATCGGCTCGTAACGGGTCTGCACCACCGGCTTGTAATCGAGACGGATGTCGGAGATGAGCTCCGGGGTCTCCTTGTAGGCCATGGTGTGGCGCATGAAGTTGACGTCGTCGCGGTCCGGGTAGTCCTCGCGGGCGTGGCCGCCTCGCGATTCCTTGCGGTTGTACGCGCCGGCGACGGTGACCTCGGCCAGCTCGAGCAGGAAGCCGAGCTCGACGGCCTCGAGCAGGTCGCTGTTGTAGCGGCGGCCCTTGTCCTGCACGGTGATCCGGCTGTAGCGCTCCTTGAGCTGGCCGATGATGGCCAGCATGTCCTTGAGCGACTCCTCGGTACGGTACACACCGGCCTTGTCGTCCATGGCGTTCTGCAGCTCGGTGCGGATGTCGGCGACGCGCTCGTTGCCGTGATCCGACAACAGCAGCGACAGCCACTCCTGCACCATCTGGGCCGGGTTCTCCGGCATCTCGACGAACTCGGCGCGCTGGGCGTACTCGGCGGCGGCGATGCCCGCGCGACGGCCGAAGACGTTGATGTCGAGCAGCGAGTTGGTGCCGAGACGGTTCGCGCCGTGCACCGAGACGCAGGCGCACTCGCCCGCGGCGTAGAGGCCGGGGACGATGTCGGTGTTGTTGCGCAGCACCTCGCCACGGATGCGGGTCGGGATGCCGCCCATTACGTAGTGGCAGGTCGGCATGACCGGCACCGGCTCCTTCACCGGGTCGACGCCCAGGTAGGTGCGGGAGAACTCGGTGATGTCGGGCAGCTTCTCCTCGAGCACGTCCTCACCGAGGTGCGTGACGTCGATGAGGACGTAGTCCTTGTTCGGGCCGGCGCCGCGGCCCTCGCGCACCTCGAGCACCATCGAGCGGGCGACGATGTCGCGCGGCGCGAGGTCCTTGATGGTGGGGGCGTAGCGCTCCATGAAGCGCTCGCCGGAGGCGTTGCGCAGGATGCCGCCCTCGCCGCGGACCGCCTCGGAGATGAGGATGCCGAGGCCGGCCAGGCCTGTCGGGTGGAACTGGTGGAACTCCATGTCCTCGAGCGGCAGGCCCTTGCGGAAGACGATGGCCATGCCGTCACCGGTGAGGGTGTGGGCGTTGGAGGTGGTCTTGTACATGCGGCCCGAGCCGCCGGTGGCGAACACGATCGACTTCGCGTGGAAGACGTGCAGGTCGCCGGTGGCCAGCTCGTAGGCGACGACGCCGGTGGCGACGGGACCGCGCTCGGTCTCGGTCAGCACCAGGTCGAGCACGTAGAACTCGTTGTAGAACTCGACGTCGTGCTTGACGCAGTTCTGGTAGAGGGTCTGCAGGATCATGTGACCGGTGCGGTCGGCGGCATAACACGCGCGACGCACGGGCGCCTTGCCGTGGTCACGGGTGTGCCCGCCGAAGCGGCGCTGGTCGATCTTGCCCTCGGGCGTGCGGTTGAACGGCAGGCCCATCTTCTCCAGGTCCATGACCGCGTCGATGGCCTCCTTGGCCATGATCTCCGCGGCGTCCTGGTCGACGAGGTAGTCGCCACCCTTGACGGTGTCGAAGGTGTGCCACTCCCAGTTGTCTTCTTCGACGTTGGCCAGTGCGGCGCACATGCCACCCTGCGCCGCGCCGGTGTGGCTGCGGGTCGGGTAGAGCTTGGTCAGCACGGCGGTGCGCGCGCGGGGACCGGCCTCGATCGCGGCGCGCATACCGGCGCCACCGGCGCCGACGATGACGACGTCGTAGCGATGTTCCTGAATCGGTCGGGATTCACTCATTCGAGGTGGCCTGTTCCTAACCAGTGATGTTGGGGTCGAAGGTGAAGATGACGTAGGTGCCCACGCCCATCACCAGGATCATCGAGACGACAAGGGCGGCCTTCAGCCAGAACCGGGTGGAGTCCTTGCGCGAGTAGTCGTCGATGACGGTGCGCAGGCCGTTGCCGCCGTGCAGCTGGGCAAGCCACAGCATGGTCAGGTCCCAGATCTGCCAGAACGGGCTGGCCCACCGGCCTGCCACGAAGGCGAAGTTCAGGCGCTTCACGCCGCCGTCGATCATCAGCATGATGAACATGTGGCCCAGCACCAGCACGATGAGCAGCAGGCCGGAGAAGCGCATGAACAGCCAGGCGTACTTCTCGAAGTTGCCCTTGGAGGTGGCGCGCGGCGAGCGGGGCAGGTCCAGGCTGGCCGGGCGGTCGTAGGACTTTCCGATGACAGGTGCGCTCATGTCAGTGCTCCGTGAACAGGTAGAAGAACTGGCGGCCGACGCCGGCGGCGGAGACCAGGACCCAGATGGCGAGCACGATCCAGAGCATCTGCTTCTGGAAGCGCGGACCCTGGGACCAGAAGTCGACCAGGATCACGCGGACGCCGTTGAGCGCGTGGAACAGCACGCAGACGACCAGACCCATCTCCATCAGCGCGACGAGCGGGTTCTTGTAAGTCTGGATCGCCTCGTCGTAGACCTCGGGGCTGACGCGGACCAGGGCCGTGTCCAGCACGTGCACGAAGAGGAAGAAGAAGATCGTGACGCCGGTGATCCGGTGCAGCGCCCAGGACCACATGCCGGGGTCGCCGCGGTACAGCGTCTTGCGCTTCGGCTGAGCCGGAGCCGGAGCTTCTATCGTGGTCATAGAGTGCGGTGCCTCCAACGTCGTTGATGGACCCGGTCACAGATCCGACGTGGAGGGGCGAATGCCCAGGTGGCTGCGCTGTGTTCCTTCAAGCGCGGGCCCGCCGCCGGGAACCTGAACCGATCTGTGGAGAACTGTAATCCCCTCTGTTTCTCGGAACTAATTCGGCGTGCCGCGCGTTGCGTGCGAATCCGTCGAGTTAGGTTTACCTTTCTTTGTGACGCATACTGGTCGATACGCCCGCGTCCGGCGGCGTTCGGCGGCTTCGGCGGGAGGTTCGGCATGCCGGAAATCGAGTGGAATTCCTTGCGTGACATGGCATTTCGCGCGATGGAGGGCGCGTATGCCCCGTACTCGCGGTTTCCGGTCGGCGCGGCGGCTCTCAGTACGGACGGCCGAATTGTGAGCGGATGCAATGTGGAAAATGTCTCATACGGGCTGACCCTGTGTGCCGAATGCGTACTCGTCGGTAACTTATTCGTCTCCGGCGGCGGGCGCCTCGTGGCGATCTCAGTGACCGATTCCCGGGGCCACATCCTGATGCCCTGCGGCCGGTGCAGGCAGCTGCTCTTCGAGCACGGCGGGGCGGAGTTGCTGGTCGACCATCCGGAGGGACCCGAGCCGCTGGGTGCACTGCTGCCGTACGCGTTCGGTCCCGACGACCTGTCGGCCGGTCGCCGCTGACCGGAGGCCCGCGGATGCCGCGGCCGGTCCCCGGGAGCCGGGCCCGGCGCGTGTGGCCGCGCGGACCGGGGCGCTGCCGTGCCAGACTGGGCCGATGACGGCCCTCGACGCGGTTTCGATCATCCGGTGCAAGCGGGACGGCGGGGAACTGGCCGACGAACAGATCGACTGGGTGATCGACGGATTCACCCGGGGTGTGGTCGCCGACGAGCAGATGTCGGCGTTGGCGATGGCGATCCTGCTGCGGGGGATGACCAGGCGGGAGACCGGGCGGTGGACCGCCGCCATGATCGCCTCCGGACAGCGGATGGATTTCACCGGCCTGGGTAGGCCCACCGTGGACAAACACTCCACCGGCGGCGTCGGTGACAAGATCACCCTGCCGCTGGCACCGCTGGTCGCCGCCTGCGGCGCGGCCGTGCCGCAGCTGTCCGGACGTGGGCTCGGACACACCGGCGGCACTCTCGACAAGCTGGAGGCCATCCCGGGCTGGCGCGCCGACGTCCCCGCCGGGCGGATGCGCGAGATCCTGGCCGACCCGGCGATCGGCGCGGTGGTGTGCGCGGCCGGCGCGGAGCTCGCCCCCGCCGACAAGCGGCTCTACGCCCTGCGCGACGTCACCGGGACCGTCGAGTCCATTCCGCTGATCGCGAGCTCGATCATGAGCAAGAAGATCGCGGAGGGGACCGCGGCGCTGGTCCTCGACGTGAAGGTCGGCTCCGGCGCGTTCATGAAGTCGATCGCCGACGCCCGCGACCTCGCCGCGGCGATGGTCGAGCTGGGCGCCGACGCGGGCGTGTCCACGGTCGCCCTGCTCACGGCGATGGACACTCCGCTCGGCCGCACCGCGGGCAACGCCCTGGAGGTCGCCGAATCGGTGGAGGTGCTCGCCGGCGGCGGTCCGGCCGATGTGGTCGAGCTGACGCTGACCCTCGCGCGGGAGATGGTCGCTCGAGCCGGACTGCACGTCGACCCCGCGGACGTGCTGGCCGACGGCCGGGCCATGGACCACTGGCGGGCCATGATCGCCGCCCAGGGCGGCGACCCCGAGGCGCCCCTGCCCGTCGCCCGGCACACCGAGACCGTGACCGCGACGTCCGCGGGCACCTTGACCCGCGTCGACGCCATGGACGTCGGCATCGCCGCCTGGCGGCTCGGCGCGGGCCGGGCGCGCCAGGGGGAGGCGGTGCAGGCCGGCGCGGGCGTCGTGCTCCACGCCAAACCCGGCGACACCGTCACCGCGGGGCAGCCGTTGTTCACGCTGCACACCGATACACCCGATGCCTTCCCCGCCGCGCTCGCCGCGCTCGCCGACGCGGTGAGCATCGAGCCGACCTCCGAGTACAAGCCCGGGGCACTGGTGCTGGACCGCCTCGGCGGCTGACCGTCGAGCACCGCGTCACCCGCCGGACCGGCCACGCGGCGGCGCGATGTCGTCGCACCGCCGAGAGCGGCGAGACGCGGACCCGCCGAAGGGCTACCGTCGATACATGACTGGACCGTTGCCCCTCGACCTCGCTTCGATCCGACAAGCACCCAAGGCGCTACTGCACGACCACCTCGACGGTGGGCTACGCCCGGCCACCGTGCTCGAGCTGGCCGAGCAGTGCGGCTACGACGACCTGCCCGCCACCGACGCCGACGGCCTGGCCCGCTGGTTCCGCGACGCCGCCGACAGCGGATCGCTGGTCCGCTACCTGGAGACCTTCGCCCACACCGTCGCGGTCATGCAGACCCCCGAGGGCCTGCACCGCGTCGCCCGGGAGGCCGCCCTCGACCTGGCCGCCGACGGCGTTGTCTACGCCGAGATCCGCTTCGCGCCCGAACAGCACCTCGAGAAGGGCCTCACCCTCGACGAGGTGGTCGAGCACACCCTCGCCGGCTTCCGGGCGGGCGAGGCCGAAGCCGCCGAGCTCGGGACCCCGATCCGGGTGACCTGCCTGCTCACCGCCATGCGGCACGCGGCGCGCTCGCGCGAGATCGCGGAGCTGGCGGTGCGTTTCCGCGACCGCGGCGTCGGCGGCTTCGACATCGCGGGCGCCGAGGCCGGGTTCCCGCCCACCCGGCACCTGGACGCGTTCGAATACCTGCGCGCCAACCACGCCCACTTCACCATCCACGCGGGCGAGGCCTTCGGCCTGCCGTCCATCCACGAGGCGCTGGCGTTCTGCGGGTGCGACCGGCTCGGGCACGGCGTGCGGATCACCGACGACATCACCGTCGACGGACCCATCGAGGACGCGCGGCTCGGCCTGGTCGCGGCCTACGTGCGCGACACCCGGGTCCCGCTGGAACTGTGTCCGTCCTCGAACGTGCAGACCGGCGCGGTGCCCTCGCTCGACAAGCACCCCTTCGACCTGCTCGCGCGGCTGCGCTTCCGGGTCACCGTCAACACCGACAACCGGCTGATGAGCGACACCAGCATGAGCGAGGAGATGCTCAAGCTGGTGCAGACCTTCGGGTACGGCTGGAGCGATCTGGAACGGTTCACCATCAACGCCATGAAGTCGGCGTTCATCCCGTTCCCGGACCGGCTGCGCATCATCGACGAGGTCATCAAGCCCGGCTATGCGGTCCTGCTCGGCTGAGCCCGGACGCGAGACGGCCCGCCCCGGCCGGACCGGGGCGGGCCGTCTCGTCGGCTCCTGCGTGCGGTGACCGCTCAGGCCTTGTCGAGGCGGCTCTCGAAGAGCCGCTCCAGCTCGCGCCACTGCTGGGCCTCGGCGTCGAACGGCGGCGCGGGCGCCAGCCGGTTCGGGTCCGGGTTCAGCAGGTAGGACACATACCAGCCCAGCGGATTCGACTGGGCCAGCGCCGTTTCGACGGCGTCGTCGCCCGCGTAGTCGGCGGCGTCGGTGAACAGCTCGACCGCCAGGTCGAGCTGCTCGACGTCGACGGCCTCGGGACCCTCGGCCAGGTCCTCGGTCAGGCCGGGCAGCACGTAGACGTTCTCGTCGGTGACCTCGACCTCGAGCGAGCCGTCGACCGCCGCGGTCTGCACCTCGGCGAAGGTGCTCACCCGCGACAGCGCGTGCTGGTGGTCGTCGGCGAGGTAGCGGGCCAGGGCCCGCTCCGAGCCGAACACCGTGATGGTCTTGCCCTTGCCGAGGAAGATCGGCTCGTCACCCAGGTAGCAGCGCAGGGTGAAGTACTCGCCGTCGGCGGTGACGATCTTGACCGGGTCGATGCCGACCTCGTGCCAGAACGAATCGTCCTCGGCCTCGTCCTCGGTGTCCGAGGCGGACAGGTCGACGTCCTCGAACTCCTCGTCCTCCTCGGCCACGTCGTCGGCGTCGACCTCGTTCTCCTCGGCCGCGAGCAGCTCGGCCTCGGCGACGGCGACGGCGGCCGCGTCGACCTCGGGCGTGGAGATCACCCCGTCGATGGCGTCCACGACGTCGTCCCAGCCCTTGACGATGGCCGCGCCGAGCTGATCCCACAGCTCCTCGCCCTCGCGGCCCACGTAGGTGCGGACCCCGCCTGCCAGGGTGTCGAGCACCGGGTTGTCGGCGAAGAACTTGGTGACCACCTCGAGCTCGCACACCTCGCCGATGTTGCGCACCATCGCCAGGGTGTCCTCGAGCTCGGCGACCACCTCGATCTCGGGGTCGCCCGCCGCGAGTTCGGGCACGCCGACCAGGTCGAAGCTGAAGTTGTCGGCCGGTTCGAGTTCCGCGGCCGACAGGCCGGCGATCACCTTCCACGCCGGGTGGTCGACGAGGTCGTTGTCGGTGTCGGTGCGGATGAACGCGGCCAGCTCCGCGACGGACTCGAATCCGTAGAGGTCGTCCTCGTGACCGAGGAACGCCTCCCACTCGTCCTCACCGTCGCGCCAGCGCGGTGCCCACAGGGTGACGAGATCGCCATCGGTCAGACCGAGCTCGATCGGGACGATGTCTCCAGAAGCCATGACGCGAAGCCTATCGAGCTTCAGTCCCGGGCACTATCCGGCCCGGGTACGAACGATTCGTTCAGTGTCGCAATGACACTCGATCGCTGCTGACCCGCGCTCTCGGCGGCCTGCCTGCAGGCCGTGACGATGGCCTCGGCGAGCTCGGCGGGCGGCACCGAGGTGGCGGCTTCGGCCAAGGTCAGCGCCACGAGCGCGCCCTCGCTGTTCACCTCCGCGGTGATCAGCTCGTCCTCGGAGGTGAACCGCCCGCGGACCTGCTTCAGGCCGTACAGCGCGGCCTCGAGCGCCTCGAGTTTTTGCGTGGCCCCGGCGACCAGGGCATCCATTTCCGCGCTCACACCGGCCTCATCCAGCTCGTCTGTCCCGTATCGGCGTCGTCGAGGCGGTCGAGTTCTTCGACCGCCTGGTGCCGGGTCGGCAGGCCGAGCCGGTCCAGTGCCTGCTCGGGAATGCCCGCCTCGGCGTAGACCTCGCGCAGCTTGGCGCGGGCCGAGATGGCCGAGCGCTGGGTCAGGCGCAGGATCTCGTCGGCCAGCGCCTGGGCACCGTAGCGGTATTCGCTGCGCTCGAACTTCAGCTCGATGGGCAGGCCCATGCTGGTCGCGCGGACCTTGATCGTGCCCGCGCGATTGCTGCTGACCGCGGCCGCGACGTTGGGGATCTCGGGGACCGGTGTGCTCATGACGTTGGCCTGTAGAAGCCGTAGAACTCCATGCCGATGTTCTCCGTTCGGATCGAGCTGATCGAGACCGGGTCACCGGCCTCGACGAGTTGTCCGTTGCCGATGACCATGGCGACGTGGCCGTCCCACACCGCCAGATCGCCCGGCATCAGGTCGCCTGCGGACACCTGCTGGTGCCCGATGCCCTGTTCCTGGGCCAGCCGCGGCAGTTCGACGCCCGCTTCGCCGTAGGCGTACTTGGTCAGGCCCGAGCAGTCGATGCCCGAGCCCGGGGTGTTGCCGCCCCACACGTAGGGGGTGCCGACCGCGCCGATGGCCGCGCGCACGGCCGTGGCGGCCTGCTCGTTGGGCGCGGTCACCTCGCTGCCGTCGGGCAGGGTGATCTTCACGCCGGTCCCGGAGGAGCCCGCGCTCGAGCCGGTGCCGGTGGTGCCGCTCCCGCCGGTGGTGCCCGAACTGCCGGTGCTCTTGCTCGATTTCGAGCTGCTCGACTTCGAGCCGGACGAACTCGAGCTGGAACCCAGCGCGCTGAGCACCGAGCTGCCGATGCTGGACGCGGTGGAAAGGCCACTGGACAGGCCGCTCGACAGCGAGGACAGGTTGTTGGTCGCGCCGGTGGAGGTGCTCGCCAGCCCGGTGCTCGGCGGCGGGGTGAGTTCCTGGATGGCCGCGGTCTGCGTGTCGAGTTCGGACTGCACCCGGTTGACCACGCCGAGGCCCTGACCCAGGTGATCGATCGCCGAGCTCACCACGGCGGTGAGGCCTGCGGGGGTGCCCAGCGTCGGCGAGAGCGCCTCGACCTCGCTGATGAAGGAGTTGACGATGGTGTCGAGTTCCTTCTGGCCGGTCTGCACGTAGGCCCCGGCCTGGTCGACGACGGAGGCCATCTCCGTGCCGCGGTCGGACAGGGTGGCCGAGGTGGTCTGCACCCGCAGCGCCTTGGAGGTCGCGGCGTCGGCGGCGACGCCGTCCCAGGACTCGTTCATGGCGTTGATGCCGTTGCGGCCCAGCGAGATGACCTGGTCCAGGCTCGTCGCGGTGGCGCGCAGCCCGTCGGAGGCGCCGCCCGAACCGAGGACGCCGCTGCCGAAGCTGGACAGGAGGTTGTAGAGCGGTTGAGCCAGAGCGGAGAGGTCGATCATCAGGCGTCCAGTTCGCCGGCGGCGGCCGTCAGCGGGGCGGCGTTGTTGAGATCGGTCTCGGTGAGCGTGGCCGCGGCGCTGGCGGTCGCGGTGCCCATGCTGGCCATGACCGCCGACAGCTGCCCGATGCCCGCCACGTGCCCGGCGTGCGCGGCGGCGTACGCGGTGACGAAGTCGCCGCCGATCAGCCCGAACACGGGCCCGAGCAGGGTGGGATCCGACGCCGCCGACCCCGCGGCGGCACCGGCCAGGTCACCGGCCATGACCTCGGCTGTCGCGCTGTAGGCCGTGATGCCCTCGGCATCGGCCGACATCTTTCGCATCGAGCGTCCCCCAATCCTCGTGTCCGGGCAGAGTATGTCATCCACCCGGGTTGGACGCGCCGCGGTCGTCACCGGTTCCCCGGATCGGCGAAAAATTTCCGCGGGCTCCGCGCCGACCCTCCCGGTCGACCCTATCGTGGGCGGTATGCGTATCGACACGGTCGACCATCCGCTCGCCGCGACCCTGCTGACCACGATGCGGGAGGCCTACACCGACAACGCCACTTTCCGTTCCGCGCTGCGCGATCTCACCGGCATCCTCATGTACGAGGCCTTACGCGAGGCGCCGGTGGTGCGGGAGGAGATCGTGACCCCGGTGTCGATGACCGAGGGCGTGCGCCTGGCCCAGCCGCCGCTGCTGGTGCCCGTGCTGCGGGCGGGTCTCGGCATGGTCTACGCCGCCGCCGAACTGGTGCCGCAGGCCAGGGTCGGCTTCGTCGGCATCGCCCGCGACGAGGACACCCACCAGCCGGTGCCCTACCTGGAATCGCTGCCGACCGACCTGTCCGCGCAACCGGTCTTCGTCCTCGATCCGATGCTGGCCACCGGCGGTTCCATGCGGCACACGCTGGAACTGCTCGCCGCGCGCGGCGCCACCGACATCACCGCCGTGTGCGTGGTCGCCGCGCCCGAAGGCGTCGCGATGCTGGACGAGACGGGTCTGCTCGCCCGCCTGGTCACCGCCGCCGTCGACGAGGGACTCAACGAGAACGCCTACATCGTCCCCGGTCTCGGCGACGCGGGAGACCGTCAGTTCGGCCCGCGCTGAGCGCTCATCCGGGTTCGGCGAACAGTTCCAGGTGGCCGCACCCGGTGCAGCGGTAGGCGTCGACGGTCAGCGGGTCCTTGCGGGAGCGACGCTTGCCGCCGAAGAACCCGAACTCGAACGGGCCCTCCCGCCATCGGGTCTCGCCCGCGGCCTGCTGACCGGTGTCTTCGAGCAGACCCGCCCGCAGCTCGGTGCCGCCACAGTGGGTGCAGTGGCGCGCGGTCATCGCGGGCCCCGGTCCGCGAGATCGTGGCACCAGGCGGCCAGGACGGCGAGGCGGGCCGCGGCGTCGGCGCGGGCCCGCGGCAGCGCGGCGGGCCCGTCGACCGGGGTGAACACCTCCAGATAGCACTTGAGCTTGGGCTCGGTGCCCGACGGGCGCACGACGATCCGGAAGTCGTCGGCGTCGAGGACCAGGGCGTCGGTGCGCAGGCTGCCCCGGACCTGGAGCTGATCGGTGAACTTCACCGGGGTGCCCGCGATCTCGCCCGAGGGCGCGGCGCGCAGGGTGGCCGTGAGCGCGGCCGCGGCGGCCTGGTCGGGCAGGCGCAGCGAGACCTGGTCGCCGCTGTGCAGGCCGAATTCCACGGCGTAGGCGTCGAGTTCGCCGGTCAGGGTGCGGTCGTCGGCCTTCAGCCGGGCGGTCAGGTCGGCGGCGGCGACGGCCGCGGAGATGCCGTCCTTGTCGCGCACGGCCGACGGGTCGACACAGTGCCCGATCGCTTCCTCGTAGGCGTAGACCAGGCCCTCGCCCGCGCGGGCCAGCCACTTGAAGCCGGTCAGCGTCTCGGCGTAGCGCGCGCCGCGGGCGGGGGCCAGCTTCGACAGCAGCCGCGAGGACACCAGGGTCGTGGCGACGAGCGGATCGGCGGGCCGCCCGGCGAGGACGTAATCGGCCAGCAGGACGCCGGTCTCGTCGCCGCGCAGCTGCCGCCACCCGTCCGGCGTCGGCACGGCGAGCGCGCATCGGTCGGCGTCGGGGTCGAGGGCGATCGCCAGATCGGCGTCGACCCGCTCGGCCAGCGCGAGGAGCAGGTCGGTGGCGCCGGATTCCTCCGGGTTGGGGAAAGGTCACGGTGGGGAAGTCGGGGTCGGGCGCGAACTG
>NZ_BAGK01000045.1 GCF_000308795.1 Nocardia thailandica NBRC 100428
GTGGTCGCCGCGGCCGCGCACAGCGGTGCCCGGCACGCACACCAGGAGGCGGCCCCGCTCTGGCGCGCCGCCCTCGACCTGCACGTGCGCGCGGGCCACGAGGACCCGTCCGCCGCCCGCGCCGACCGCCTGGCGGCGCTCGACGCGCGCTGCGCCCTGGTCGACGCGCTGGCCCACGGCGGCAACGACGAGGAGGCGCGGGCGCTGCGCACCGCCGCGCTGGCCACGGCCCGGGCGCTGGGCGCCGCGCGCGCCCCCGCGTCCGGGGACGTGTCGTGGGTGGCCGGGCGGGTGACGGCCGCCGAGGACCCGGTGCTGGCGGTCCTCACCGCGTGGCGCGCGCCCACGATCTGGACGACCCGCCGTCGCGGCCTGCCCGAGGACGAGCTCGTCGCCGCGCTGCTCGCGGCGCTCGACCGGGTGCCCGCCGGGCCGGTGCGGGTCCGCCTGCTGGTGACCACGGTGTTCGAGGTGGAAGGCGCCGACGACGAACGCGCCTTCCTGTTCTCGGCGCAGGCGCTGGCCCTGGCCCGCGAGCTGGGCGACCCCGAACTCCTGTGCGCGGCCCTCAACGCCCGCGCGTTCGTCTCCCTCGGCCCCGACCTGTGGGCCGATCGCGCGCCGCTGGCGGCCGAGCTGCTCGAGGTGGCGCGGGCGGCGGGCCTGCCGGAGTTCGAGGCGGTCGCGCGGTTCCTGCTGTTCCTGGTCGCCGCGGGCGAGGGCGCGCTTGTCCGGGCGCGCGCCGAGATCGATCAGGCCGTCGCCTGCGGCTCCGGCGGGCAGCTCGGGCCGCTGCTCGTGGTGTCCACCGCGTTCCGGGCGGTGCTGGCGGTCCTGCGCGGCGACCACGACAGCGTGCGGACCGTGCTGGCCGGGCTCGCCGCCCACATGACCGCCTCCGGTCACGCGAACGGCGAGGAGCTCCGGATGGTGGGGGAGATGCAGATCGGCTGGGCGGAGGGCGACCTGTCCGGCGCGCTCGATGTCTACGCCGCGATGTACGAGGCCGCGCCGAGCGTGATCGCCTACGTCTACGCCCTCGCCCTGCTCGACGCGGGCGACGCCGCAGGCGCGGCCCGCGTGGTGGAGCGGGGCCATCCGGTGCTGCGCGACTACTACTGGAGCGCGATGTCGATGTTCGCGGCCCGGGTCGCGGCGCGGCTGGGCGACACCGCGCGCGCCCGCCGCCACTACGACGACCTGCTGTGCCGCGCGGGCACCATCGGCGGCCTCGACTCGGGGTCGGTGGCGCTCGGCCCGGTCGACTCGGTGCTGGCCGAACTCGCCGACGCCCTCGGCGACCCGGCCGCCGCCGCGGCCCACCGCCGCGACGCCGACCGGGTGCGCGCGCGGATCGCCGCCGAGCTCGCCGCGTCCGACGCGGCGTACCCGGCCGGGTGAGCCGGGGCGCTACCCGCCCGCGATCGCCCGCCGCCTGCGCCGGTGGCCGACCCCGAACACGGCGAGCATGACCCGCAGCGTCAGCCCGCCGCCGCCGGTCGCGCGCGCCCACTCTTCGGGCGTGCACACCGCGGCCATGCGCGGCAGCTCGAAACGCATCTTCGCGCCCGCCCGCGCGGCCGCCTCGACGTCGGCCCACCGGTCGGGGTGGACGTGCGCGCGCACCGCGGGAAAGACGGTGCGTTCCTCGTCGGCGATGTGCTCGGTGAGGACGTCGTCCAGCCTGCGCAGCGCCTCGGCCAGCGCGGGGGCGCCGGCCGCGCCGCGGGCGACGAGCCCGGCGGCGGCGGTGTCGACCTCGGCGAGCAGCGGGTCGAGTTCGGCGTGGTCGTCGCTGAGCTCGCGCAGGTCGACCGCGGCGCCCGCGGCCTCGGCCAGCACCGGCCACAGGACGGTGTCCTCGATCCGGTGGTGATGGTGGACGGAGGCGCACAGGTCGCGGAGGTAGCCCGCCACGGCGGCCGCGCGGCGCGGTCCGCACGCCGACCGGCCGCGGGCGATGTCGGCCGCGACGGCGGCGAGGTGGGCGGTGTCGGCGAGCATGGCGCGATGGGCGAGGGAGATGCCGAGCAGGTCGGGCACGGCGGTGGGATCGTCGGTCATGACCCGACGGTGCCGCGCGCCGCTTGCGGCCCACTTGCCGCCCGCTCGCGGCGGGCCGCCGACCGGCCCCGACCAGCGATCCTCTACCGTCGAACCCGACGTCTGCGGTCGTCGGCCACCGGCCCGAATTCCGCACAGTGGACCATCCGGTCGCGGTGAGGACGACGGCAGCAGTACGCTCGTCTTGTTTGCACCACACGTCCCGCGGACAACGCGGGACATATACGTTGTCTGTTGGAACAGCTGGGGTCCGCTCACAAGCGTGTTCGCCTGGCCGTGCAATGAGGGCACCATCCTAGGAGGACACGAAGATCCATGTCCAAGATCAAGGTTGAAGGCACCGTCGTAGAACTCGACGGCGACGAGATGACCCGGATCATCTGGCAGTTCATCAAGGACAAGCTGATCCACCCGTATCTCGACGTGAACCTCGAGTACTACGACCTCGGCATCGAGTACCGCGACAAGACAGACGACCAGGTCACCGTGGACGCCGCCAACGCGATCAAGAAGCACGGCGTCGGCGTCAAGTGCGCGACCATCACTCCCGACGAGGCCCGCGTCAAGGAGTTCGGCCTCAAGAAGATGTGGCGCTCGCCCAACGGCACCATCCGCAACATCCTGGGCGGCACCATCTTCCGCGCGCCCATCATCATCTCCAACGTGCCGCGACTGGTCCCCGGCTGGACCAAGCCGATCATCATCGGCCGCCACGCGTTCGGCGACCAGTACCGCGCCACCGACTTCAAGGTGTTCCAGGGCGGCACGGTCACCCTGACCTTCACCCCCGACGACGGCAGCGAGCCGATCGTGCACGAGGTCGTGAAGATGCCCGAGGACGGCGGTGTCGTCATGGGGATGTACAACTTCCGCAAGTCCATCGAGGACTTCGCGCGGGCCTCGTTCAACTACGGCCTGCAGCAGAACTACCCGGTGTACCTCTCCACGAAGAACACCATCCTCAAGGCCTACGACGGCATGTTCAAGGACACCTTCCAGGAGATCTTCGACGCCGAGTTCAAGGCCGAGTTCGACGCGGCGGGCCTGACCTACGAGCACCGCCTGATCGACGACATGGTCGCCTCCTCCATGAAGTGGGAGGGCGGCTACGTCTGGGCATGCAAGAACTACGACGGCGACGTCCAGTCCGACACCGTCGCCCAGGGCTTCGGTTCGCTCGGCCTGATGACCTCGGTGCTGCTGACCCCGGACGGCAAGACCTGTGAGGCCGAGGCCGCGCACGGCACCGTGACCCGCCATTACCGTCAGCATCAGCAGGGCAAGCCGACCTCGACCAACCCGATCGCGTCGATCTTCGCCTGGACCCGCGGCCTCGAGCACCGCGGCAAGCTGGACAACACCCCCGAGGTCATCGGCTTCGCGCAGACCCTCGAGGACGTCGTCATCAAGACCGTCGAGGGCGGGCAGATGACCAAGGACCTGGCGCTGCTCGTCGGCGGCGACCAGGGCTACCTCTCCACCGAGGAGTTCCTCGGCGCGCTGGATGTGAACCTGGCTCGCGCGCTGCGCTGATCTCCCGCTCCGACAAGGGCGCCCCACCTACCGGTGTGGGCGCCCTTCGCCGTCCGGGCGGCCGAGGCCGAGCCGGCGCGCGAGCCGGGTGCACAGCCGCGACATCCGCGCGGGGAACGAGTCGGGGGCGGGCACCGTCACCGGCCGTACCCGGCCGTTGTGGATGGCCGAGATGCGCCAGCCCGCGGCGGTGCGCACCAGCACCAGCGTCTGGCGGGACAGTCGGCGCCGCGGCAGTCGCCGCCGCCACGGCATGAGGACCGAGGCGTTGCCGTGGACGAGGGCCACGTCGGCGGTGACCGGTCGCACGGATTCGATCTCGCCGACCAGGGCCGAGCCGGCCAGCACGCCGCGGAACAGGCGGTCGTGGTTGTCCTGGTGCGCGGCCCGGCCCGTGGCGCGGGTGCCGTCGTAGGAGACGTAGTCGGAGTCCTCGGTGAACAGCGCGCCGAAGGCGGCGGCGTCGTTCGCGGTCCACGCGGCGAGGAACCGGTCGAACAGCGCCCGGATGGCGGCCTCGTCGTCGACGGTCGGGGTGGTGGGCATGGCGGCCTCCCTGCGGTAAGGTTTCGATGGTCGAATATTACTATGACAGAAAGGTTCGAATGTCGAAAGATGAGCGGATCGCCGAGATCGGCGCGACGCTGCGCGGGCTCCAGCAGAGTTTCGACCTGTTCGACGAGGTGGTCGCCGAGCGGCTCGGCATCAACCGCACCGACCTGCGCTGCCTCGACCTGGTCGCCGAACGCGGACCGGTGTCCGCGGGCGAGCTGGCCGTCGCCCTGCGGCTGAGTCCGGCCGCCACGACCACGGTCGTCGACCGGCTGGTCAAGGGCGGCCTGGTCACCCGCGCCCCCGACCCGCTGAGCAGGCGGCGGGTACTGGTCCGGGTCACCGGACGGGCCGAGGAACTCATCGCCGGCATCTACGGCCCGTTCGCCGCGGCGGGCGCGGGCGCGCTGTCCCGGTTCACCGACGCGGAACTGGCCGTCATCCTCGACTTCCTCGCGACCGCGCGCACCGTGCACGAACAGCAGACCGACCGGGTCCGCGCGGGCTCCTGATCGCCGGGGTGGGGCAACTCACGCCCCGCCCGGGAGGCGGAGCGGGGCCGGTGGCTGTTGCATGAAGGCGTGACCGCCGTATCCACCGCCGCCCCGGACCGTGCCGAGCTACCGCGCGACAGCTGGCACGTGCCCGCAATGCTGGCGCTGGCCCTCGGCGGCTTCGGCATCGGCACCACCGAATTCGTCACCATGGGCCTGCTGCCCGACATCGCCGCCCGGTTCTCGGTCTCCGAGCCGACCGCGGGCCACGCGGTGTCGGCCTACGCGCTCGGCGTGGTCGTCGGCGCCCCCGTGATCGCCGCGCTGTGCGCGCGGGTGCCGCGCAAGGGGCTGCTGATCGCGCTGATGGCGGCGTTCACCCTCGGCAACGTCGCGACCGTGCTCGCGCCGACCTTCGGCACGCTGGTCGCGGCGCGTTTCGTCTCCGGGTTGCCACACGGCGCCTACTTCGGCGTCGCCTCGCTGGCGGCGGCCACCCTCGCGCCCGCGGGCATGCGCGCCAAGGCGGTCGCCGCGGTCATGCTCGGCCTGAGCGCGGCCAACGTCGTCGGCGTGCCGGCGGCGACCTGGCTGGGCCAGCACTTCGGCTGGCGGGACGCGTTCGTGGTCGTCGCCCTGATCGGCCTGGCGACCGTCGCCGCGATCGCCCGGTTCGTCCCCGCCCTCACGGGCATGAAACTCACCAACCCGATGACCGAGCTCGGCGCGCTGCGCCGCCCGCAGGTCCTGCTCACCCTGGCCGTCGGCGCGGTCGGCTTCGGCGGCATGTTCGCCGTCTACACCTACATCGCCACCACGCTCACCGACGTCGCGGGCATGGCCACGGGCGCGGTGCCGATCGTGCTGGCGCTGTTCGGTCTCGGCATGGTCGCGGGCAACCTCGCCGGCGGCGTGCTCGCCGACCGGGGTGTCGACCGCGCGATCCTGACCGGGCTGGTGGCCATGGTCGTCATCCTCGCGGTCTTCGTCGCCGCCGCGCACAACCCGGTCACCGCCGGGATCGGCGCCTTCTTCGTCGGCGCGTCCGGCGCGGCCCTCGCCCCCGCCCTGCAGACCCGCCTCATGGACGTCGCCGCCGACGCGCAGACCCTCGCCGCCGCCCTCAACCACGCCGCCCTCAACATCGCCAACGCCGTCGGCGCCTGGCTCGGCGGCCTCGTCATCGCCGCCGGGCTCGGCTACACCGCCCCCGCCGTCGTCGGCGCGGCCCTGGCGACCAGCGGCGTCGTGCTGTTCGCGATCACGGTGCGGATCGCGCGCGGGTCGGCCGGGTACGCCGCGGCCTGAGCGGGTCCCCGCGCACGCCGCGCCCCGAACCTCGCCGGCGACCGCCGGGGAGCGACTAGCGTGCAGCCATGGAATCGCTACGCCACGCACCGGACCGTTTCGCGCCGGGGGCTGTCTCGTGAGCGGGGGAACGGTGCTGATCACCGGCGCCAGCTCGGGCCTCGGCGAGGAGATGGCCCGCCAGTTCGCCGCCCTCGGCTACGACCTCGCCCTCTGCGCCCGGCGCACCGAGCGGCTCGAGGAGCTGCGCGCGCAGATCCTCGCGGCCCATCCGGACCGGACGGTGTCGGTGCGGGGTCTCGATGTCACCGACGACGACGCGGTGGCGGCCGTCTTCGGCGAGTTCGCCGCGGAGTTCGGCACTATCGACCGGGTCGTGGTCAACGCGGGCCTCGGCAAGGGCGCGCCGCTCGGCACCGGCAGGCACGCCGCCAACCGGCAGACCGCCATGGTCAACTTCGTCGCCGCGCTGGCCCAGGCCGAGGCCGCGCTCGAGATCTTCCGCGCCCAGGGCCGCGGCCACCTGGTGATGATCTCCTCCATCTCGGGCCTGCGCGGCATGCCGAAAACCCTGACCACCTACGCGGCCACCAAAGCGGGCGTCGCCGCGCTGGCCGAGGGCCTGCGCGCCGAGGCGATCCCGGGCGTCGACGTCTCGGTCGTCTACCCGGGCTACATCCGCTCGGAGATGACCGACCGGACGCAGCACGCGCCCAAGTTCATGGTCGACACCGAGACCGGCGTCCGCGCGATGGTCGCCGCGATCGAGAAGCGCCGCGCCAAGGCCTACGTGCCCGGCTGGCCGTGGATCCCGTTCGGCTACGCGCTGCGGCTGCTGCCCCTCCCCGTGGTCCGGAAGATGATCTGAGGCGGCGGGCCGCGGCCCGCCGCCTCGGCACTACCGCTGCGGCGGCAGCAGATGCCGACCGTCGCGGTCGGTCGAGAGCGCCAGCGAGCTGATGTACTGGATCTCGCCGGCGGGGCCGGGCAGCGCGGAGGCGATCATGTCCGGCCGCTCGAACTCCATGCCGGTGACCGCGCAGGTCAGCGTCGCGCCCGACGGGTTGCCGTGCTCGTCGAACATGGGCGCGGCGATGCCGTCGTCGGTGCGGCGCAGGTAGTAGCGGCCCTTGGTCGCGATCGCGGTCAGCGGGGTCGCCACGAACGCGACCGCCACCGCGACGAGCGGGGAGTACGGCTTCAGCAGCTCGCCGAAGAGGCCGAAGAAGGTCAGGATCGACAGCACCGCCGACGCGCCGAAGCCGACGAGCCCGACCGGGTTGTAGTCGTAGAGCATCCCGCGCCGGAACTCCGGCACCTTGGGCGAGATCTTCAGCAGGTACTTGTTGACCGCGATGTCGGTGGCGACGGTGACGATCCAGGCGATACCGCAGTTGGCGTAGAAGCCGAGGATGTTGTTGAGGAAGTCGAACATGTTCGCTTCCATGAGGATCAGCGCGATGGCGAGGTTGACCACGAGGAACACCAGCCGCCCCGGGTAGGTCTTGGTGACCCGCGTGTAGGAGTTGGTCCAGGCCAGCGAGCCGGAGTAGGCGTTGGTGACGTTGATCTTGATCTGGCTGATCACCACGAGGACGACGGCCAGGGTCATGGCCAGCCAGCCCGGCACCATGTCGCGGTAGATCTCGAGGAACTGGTGCACCGGCTGGTTGGCGATGCCCTGGGCGGCGGGCAGATTCGCGATCAGGTACACCGCGAGGAACAGGCCGACGATCTGCTTGAGCGCGCCGAAGAGCACCCAGCCGGGACCGGCGAGCAGCATCCAGCCCCACCAGCGGCGCGCGTTCTCCGGGGTGCGCGGCGGCATGAAGCGCAGGTAGTCGATCTGCTCGGCGATCTGGGCGATGAGCGACAGGCAGACGCCCGCGGCCAGCAGCGCGCCCGACAGGCTCACCCCCGAGCCGTTCTCCCCGCCGTAGGCGAAGAAGGCACCCACCGAATCCGGGTGCCGCACGAGCAGGAAGCCGAACGGCAGCACCATCAGCAGCAGCCACAGCGGCGTCGTCCACACCTGCAGTTTCGCCAGCGTGTTCATCCCGTAGATCACCAGCGGGAAAATGATCAGCGTGGAGGTGAGATAACCCAGCCAGAGCGGGATACCGAGCCCCAATTCGAGGCCCTGCGCCATGATCGAGCCCTCGAGCGCGAAGAAGATGAACGTGAACGAGGCGAACACGATATTGGTGACGATCGACCCGTAGTAACCGAATCCGCTGCCGCGCGTGATGAGATCGAGATCGATGTTGTAGCGCGCGGCGTAATAGGCGAGCGGGAAACCGGTGAGCATGACGACGACGGCGAAGATACCGATGCCGATCAGCGCGTTTCCGGTGCCGTGCGCGATACCGATATTCGCGCCGATGGCGAAGTCGGCCAGATAGGCGATACCGCCGAGGGCGGAGATCCCGACCACCGCCGGACTCCACTTGCGATAGCTGCGCGGCGCGAACCGCAGGGTGTAGTCCTCCAGCGTCTCCTTCGCCGCGGCGATCCCGTCGGCATTCGGCGGGCGGATATCGACTTCGGTCACGGAACAGCTCCCTCGACGGCATCGGGTAATTCGGCTGACCCGTCGAAGGTTCTCCATCGATGTGCCCGCGGCGTATCCGGTCGATTGCCACGGTGTTACGCCGACCTCACTGTGGCGCGGCTCACAGCGGGATCGGCGGGGCGGTGATCAGACCGCGCGCAGGTGGGTGCGGCTGGCGTAGATGTGCTCGGCGATGAGGGTGGCGATGCGGTCGGGCGCCTCCAGCATCGGCACGTGCCCCACCCCGTGTACCAGGATCCGGTCGGTCGGTTCGGGCAGTTCCCGCAGGTAACGGCGGGCGTAGGTGCGGTTGGGGATGATCCGGTCGTGCTCGGCGAGCAGCAGCCGCACGGGGGTGGCGAGCTCGCCGAGATCGTGCATGGCCGGCGTGCGCAGGCTGCCCAGGATCATCGGGACCATCGCCCGGCAGTGCACCGCCGCCTCGATGACGGTGGCGACGTCGCGGCGGTCGGCCGCGCCGGTGTTCTTCGTCAGCAGCAGGGCGACGGCCTGCTGGACGAGCGCGTTGTTCCAGGCCAGGCCGCCCAGCATGCGCCCGATCTCCACCAGCGGGACCATCGAGGCGAACTTCAGCCCCACCCGGACCTGGGTGAACGACGGGCTCTCCCAGCCGCCCGCCGGGGCGATCGCGGTCAGGGTGCGGGCCCGGCCGCGCCGGGCCAGTTCGAAGCCGACCCACCCGCCGAGCGAGTTGCCCGCGATATGACAGGTGCGCCAGCCGAGGGCGTCGAGCTGGTCCTCGATCCGGTCGGCCAGGGTGTGCACATCGGCGGACCAGCCGTCGATCGGCGCGCCGCCCCAGTGGCCGGCGAACGCGGGCGCGTAGACCTCGCAGTGGCCGGACAATCGGCGCGCGACCCGCTCCCAGCAGTGCGGCGAGAGCATGAACCCGTGCAACAGCAGCACCGGGTCGCCGGACCCGAGATGCAGGGCCTCGACGGGCCCCGGGCGGGCGGTGGTTCGGGTCTGTGACGACGGCATTGTCATCACCCCTTTCCTGGACGACGGTGTCCTCAGGGTGCGTTCCTGACCTGCCATTGTACGGTTTCGGGGTGTCGAAAATCGTGTCAACAGACAATTGTCAATAGGGGGAGTACGGTAGACCCATGTCTACCAGGCAAAACGCGACCGGCGATGGCGGACAATGGGTCTTGTACGTCCGCAAGTCGGGCCCCGGGGACAAGTCGGTGGCGGACCAGGAGCGCGTCGGCCGCCGCGACATCGCGGGCATCGGCGGCGAGGTGGCCGCCGTCTTCAAGGACAACCTGTCGGCCAGCCGGTACCGCCGTGTGCAGGACCGTCCCGGCTTCCAGCAGACCCGCGAGCTGATCGAATCGGGAAAGGTTGTCGGGCTGTGGACCTTCGCGAACAATCGCGCCCATCGAGACCTCGACGACTATGTCGCGCTGCGACGCCTGTGCATCGAGACCGGCACCCTGTGGCGATACGGCAACCGCACCTACGACCTGGCGAAGGCGGGGGACCGGCGCAACGCCAACGCGGATGCGCTGCGCGCCGAGGAGTTCTCGGACGACCTCAGCGAGGCGATCCAGCGCGGCATCCAGACCGCCCTTGAGGACGGCCAGGCGCACGGCCGACTCCCTCGTGGCTACCGCATCATCCGCGACGAACTGACCGGCGCGCCGATGACTCGCGTCCCGATCCCCGAGCAGGCTGCCGTCATCACCCGGTGCTGCGACCTCGTCCTCGGCGGGGCGACCATGAGCGCGGTGACGCGCACCTTCAACGAGGAGTGGGCGCGGGCAACCGGCGCGGCGCTGGACCTCTCCAGCAGCCAGGTCCGCCGCCTGCTGATGTCGCCGACGTACGCGGGCCTGCGCACATACAAGGGCAAGGTGGTGGCGCAGGGCACCTGGACTCCCATCATCGACCTGGACACGCACGAGGCGGTGGTCCGGATCCTCAGCGATCCCGACCGGCGGATGCAGCGCGGGACCGAGCCGAAATGGCTGCTATCCTACCACTCGCGCTGCGGGGAGTGCGACAGCCGGCTGACCGTGCACCGCGAGCTCGGGTACGCCTCGAAGGAACGCCCGCCGACCTACCGCTGCCCGAAAGGGCACGTCGGCCGCCGGGTATCCATCGTCGACCCGCACGTGACCGCGGTGATCCTCCGGCTGCTGAGCAGGCCGGACGCCTACAAGCTGCTCGCGACCGACCCCGAGGCGCCGAAGGCGTCGCTGAAGGCCGACATCGCCGAGCTGAATCGCCTCCAGGCCGAGCGCGACTCGGCGCTGCGCGACGCGGGCCAGGCCGGGCTGACGATGGCTGAGGCCGCGGTGTTCGTGGCGGGACTCAAGCAACAGATCCAGGTGGTGCAGGACCGGATCGACACGGTCACGCGCGCGGTGCCGCCGGACGTGCGGCGGCTGATCGAGGAGGGGCCGGACCTGTGGAACAGTCCCGACTTCACCCTCGCGCAGAAGCGTGATGTCATCCGCACCACCTTCTACGTCAGGATCTCGCCGATCCCGCGCGAGCTGCGCGGCAAGGCGGGCGTGCATGGCGTCGAGGTGCTACCGGCGCGCTTGGCGCCGGGCCGCAGGTCCGGGTCCCTGAAGTAGGCCGGCCACGGTGATTCCCACCAGCCCGGGGATCGTCCAGTACTGCCCGTATCTGGTGAGCCAGTCGGCCATTCCGCCGTGGTCGGCTGCGAACCGGCCGAGCACGTAGGCGGCGACGAGCGCGCTACTCGCCCCGGCCGTGCACATTGCTACGAGCTGGCTCTGCGGGCCGAGGTCGATGATCGAGTACGAGGCGGCCGTCGTGACCAGCAGTGCGGTCACGACGATGACGCACCAGAAAACCAGCGAATAGCTGCGTCCTGCCACGTCGTCGAAGACGAAGTCACTCGCGGCCGGTGTTGTCCTGGACTCGGACAGGCGCGACAGGATGATGAGCAGGACAGCAACGACCGCGCACACGATCAGCGCTAATCGCCGCACGTCGTAGTTCTTGTCGGTGATCCGCTCCTGAATCACGACGGCCGATTGTCCCGCGAAAAACGCACACGCGAGTACGAGCCACACGGTCTGTGCGAGATCGGAGATATTCTCGCCCAGACCAATTCGTGCGAGGGCGGGGTCGATTACCTCGTCTCCGGCGTCGGTGATACCCAGTGCGGTCGCGGCGATGACGGTGGCGATCGCAGTGGTGAAGCGCGCCGCGTCGATGTCCGGCGCGAGATTGACCCCGGTCGGCCTGAAGGTGCGCCACCGGTAGACGACGACGGCGGCCGACGCGAGGAGCAGTGCGCAGATCGGTAGCCAAGGTAACACTCCGCGAGCGTATCCCCTGGGTGTGACACGTGAAGGTGGATTCGCTCGGCTACCAGCCGAGGAAGTTGCGCCAGGACTCGGCGGCTCGCTCTGCCTGCGAAGGGATTTCGCCGTCGGCGACCATGGTGCGCGCCTCGCTGGCGAGCACCTCGGTTTCGACTCCGTACACCCCGGCGATGATGTCGAGCTCGGGGGCGGTCACCTCGCGCTCGCCCATCTCCGTCCGGCGATAGGTGTTCATGCTGAGGCCGACCGCGCTCGCGGCTTGCTTCATGTTCCATCCGCGATCTTCGCGCAGCCGCCCGAGTACTCTCCCGTAGGCGATTCTCAGTTGCCGTCGTAGCTCTCCGAAATCGCTCATAGCGCACCGGCTTTCAGCTCCGTATGGTTCCGGGTGGTATCGGTAGCTATTTCCCAGCGTGACGTCTGGTCGCTGGATTGTGACGTTTCCGGAATTCCATTTCTGGAAACACGGGTTTGCCACGGACTAGCGTGTTCGTCAACGAGATCGCTCCCATCGTTGAGGGCGGCGGAAGTTGCAGGGGAAATCGTGCACGGTGCAGGGGAATCCGATTCAATCGCCGGTTTGCTGGGCGTCGTCGAGCTGACGCCGGCGGGACACATGACGATCGAGCGAGACGGCCTCCTCGTGATCGGCGCGCTGATGCTGCGCGACGGGCGGGTCTTCATACTGCCCCGGCTCGGTGTGACTCATGAGCACTTCCGATCACTCCGGACAGAGGCCGAGCACGCGGTGCTCAACGGGCCCGGGCCGGACTGGAACCACCGCGATGGCGTGTGGATCACCGGCGTGCGCGCTCACTCCTCGGGGGGTAGTGCGGCGAGGGCTGCCTGCTCCTCATCGGCCGGCAGTGGGCCGAGCTTGGCGCGCCGGTTCCAGGCGAGGTCGTAGTCGTCGCCCCATCGGGCATCCCAATCGCTGTACCGGGCGCGGCCCAGTTCGTCGATGAGATCCTGCACCGTCGCGATGTCCTCGGCGGTCAGGGCCTCCATCCGCTCGGCAGCCACCGCGATGTTCGCCGCGCGCAGCTGATCGGCTGCGGTTCGCCCGTCTGGGGCGGCGGCCGCTGGTCCTCCGACTGCGGTCTCTACTTGGGCACTCGGCGTCTCGGCTAGGGGTGGTTCGGTGCCGTCGTACCAGCTCTCGATGGTGCCGATCGGCAGCTCGAGGGCGACTTCGATCTTGCGACGGGTCAGGTCTCGCGGCCATTGCGTGCCGTTCTCCAGTGCGCGCAGGGTCTTCGGATCCACCTTCGCGACGCGCGCGAGGGTGGTCGCATCGATGCCCCGCTGCATGCGGGCAATTGACACCTTCCTGCCAGCCTTGCGCAGCTGCGGGTTCGGCTCATCGTCCCTCGTCACCCCTACATCTTGGGGGGAAACGTAGGGAACATCAACCATCTCAAGGGGGAAATGGCGGTAACTTCTCGCACCTCTGGCCTGCGGCGATGGCGCAATCTTGCGTTTCGCTCGGCCGATCCTCGCCTGCTGCTGTAGTCGACTTCGGGGAGCTGCCGGTAGAAATGTGGATGTATGTCCACCTGCGGCAGTGCGACATGCGGAAGTTGTGGGAGTCACAGTCTTGCAAGTTCCCTATAGTTCCCTTAATCTCCTAACTGTGGCTAATCGCACGATTCGAGACGGGCAGGCGAGCACGCCGTTCCCGCGAGAGACATGGGAACGCGTCGGAGAAACGCTGCGCACCATCCGCGAGCTTCGCGGGATGTCGCCACGACAGCTGGCGGAAGCCATGGGGATCAGCACGGTCTACCTCCACAACATCGAGGCAGGTCGCAAGAAGTTGACGAACTTGCTCCTCTCTCGCGCTGCCGAGGCACTGGCGATCCCTCAGATCGCCATCATGCTGCCCAGCGCGCCGCCGAACCCGACCGCGAAGGAGCAGTCATGAGCAGGTCGCGTGAAGGGGCGCAGGCAGTCCCGAGCTGCGGAGAGTCCGAAGGCCTCGATGAGGCGTGGATCGCCGAGCAGATGTCGCACTTCACCCTGACTGACCTGCTGCCCGCGATCCAGATCCTGCGCGACTTCGCGCGGAGCCGCCCGCAGCCCGGCCGGACGGAGGCGGCGTGATCGCGCTCCTGATTCTCGGCGGCCTGTTCATCGGCTGCCTCTGCGTGGCCGGCGCCGCGGTGATCACGCTGCTCGCCGCCTACACGTCCTCCGGCCCGGTGCTCACACCCGAGCTGGAGGAAGGCCCTGTCGCGGGGGATGCGGCAGGGCTCACCAACTTTCACCACCACTGAAAGGAGTTCGGCCGCCGGGTGGCACCCCAGCGGCCGAGCGTCACAACACTCACAGAGGAGTCTACCCAATGACGCCGACCCAGTATTCCACCAGCCTCGACGCGGCGCTGCGGTACGTCGGAGCTCTGCTCACCGCGCCCATCGGCTCGACCGAGTTCCGCGTCGGCCGCGCCCTGGCGCCGCTCACCGACACCGAGCGCGTCCGCTACCTCGCCCGGCTCAAGCAGTCCACCTCGTCGCGGGAGTCCGAGATCGGCCTGGACCTGTGGATGATCCTCGCGGGCACCCAGGAGACCCAGCTGGCCACCCTGACCGGTCAGGCGGTGGCGCTGTGATCGGCATCTTCCGCCCGGGCCGCCGGGCCCGGCACACCGTGGACACCCGGCCGACCGTCGCCGAGATCGAGGAGCGCATCGACGCCGAGTACGCGCACGCCGTCGGGCCGGACGAGTACCCGACCGCCAAGCTGCCGGTCTACACCGCGGCCGTGATCCGCACCCGCGCGCTGGCCGTCGACCCCGAGGACGAGATGCGCTGGACCCCGGCCGACCTCGGCGCGGGCGCGATCGACCCCGACGGCACGCCGGTCCGGCCGCGGCCCCGCCACGAGCTCGACGCCGCGATCGGCGGTGCGCGATGACCTGCAAGCACTGCGGCACCAGGTGCCGACGCCCCGACCCGATCCTGGCTGGCGCGACCCTGGCGACCTGCACCGAGGGGCGCGCCGAGGACCGCCGCCTGCGCGGCTGGGACATCCAGTCCGCACAGGGCGGCCGCGTCCTGCTGGCGGTGCGCAGTGCCTGACTACACCGAGGCCGAACGCGCCGACCACGTCGACGAGATCCACCGGCTACGCGCCGAGCTGGAAATCGCGACCGCCAAGAACTCGCACCTCGCGATGAAGGTGCTCAAGCTGACCGGCTCCCTGCAGACCGCTCACGGCCGCCGCGACGCGGCCGAGCGCGACGCCCGCCGCGCCCGCGCGCGCTGGCACGAGATCGACCGCAAGCTCCAGGCGCTCACCGGCGCCGCTGATCCCGGAGGTGCATCGTGACCCCCCTCTCCATGTTCCTGAACGGCGCCGCCTTCGGTGGGGTGCTCTCGGCCGTCGGCTGTTGGCTGATCGCCCTGGTCAGGTCCGGCCTGCGCGCCAACCCGCCGAGGGAGCGCGCGGCCGAGTGCGACGGCGACGCGGCCGTCAACCTGCAGGAGGCGGTGTGAACGCCGAGGACTGGACGA
The DNA here is from genome assembly GCF_000308795.1 of Nocardia thailandica NBRC 100428. Taxonomy (GTDB): domain Bacteria; phylum Actinomycetota; class Actinomycetes; order Mycobacteriales; family Mycobacteriaceae; genus Nocardia; species Nocardia thailandica. The sequence goes on from NZ_BAGK01000045.1 coordinate 15,344, forward strand.
CCGTGGCCTGCCGCAGCAACCCCGAGCTGTGGTTCTCAAAGCAGATCCACGACAAGGCCAGGGCCAAGCGGTACTGCGGGGATTGTCCGCTGCGCCGCGCCTGCGCCGAGGCGATCGTCCCGAAGACGCGGTACGGCATATTCGCCGGTTTCGACCTGGAGTCGCCCGCCGAGCGCCGCGGACTCGACGCCTGGTTGAACGGCGTGGAGCCCGTGATTCCGCCCCCGCCCGCGCTGGCCCACTGCGAAGTGTGCGGGCAGGAGTTCCGCCCGGGCGCGCAGCGCTCGCCGAAGAAGTGCATGCCGTGCAGCTCCGGCTTCGTCGACGCCCGGCCGCTGTGGCCGTTGCTGGACATGCTGATCAACGCCGGGTGGAGCCGCAGCCGCATCGCCCGAGAGGCTGACGTCAGCGCCAACAGCGTGATCGGGCTTTGCAAGAAGGACGATCGGCAGCGCTGGGCGTCGCCGCAGACCTTCGCCGCGATCGAGGCCGTGTTCGAGTCCGCGGTCGAGTCCGCCGTCGCGAAGGCGGTGGCCTGATGCCTGTCGAGGATCTGCGGTCCGGTGCCGTCATTGAGATCGCCGAACTGTCCGAGGAGTTCAAGCAGCGCGCCCGGCTCACCGTGGCCCGCAACGCCACCGGCCCGGCCGACGGGCTGCAGCTGCTGCGGATGCTCGGCCTGGACGAGGTGCCGCGATGAGCCAGACCTTCCGCGACGGCACACAGTCCCTCGTCATCAGCCCCGAGCCCGACGGCCGTGTCGCGGTCGAGGTGTTCGACGGCGAGCTGCCGCTGGCCCGCATGACGTTCAACGCCGCGACCGCCGAGGGCGGGATCGCGTTCGCCATCACCGAGGCAGTGAAGGGATTGCGATGACCGCTGACCTGTTCGACGCCCCGGCCGTCACCATCGAGCGTGACGGCTGGGGTCGGCCGAAGATCATCCCGCCCGGCGGCGGGAAGCCGGTGGCCTACACCCGGTGCACGACGTTCGTCGACGCGCTCGAGGACAAGCACGGGCTGACCCAGTGGAAGATGCGCCAGGTCGCCCTCGGCCTGGCCGACCGGCCGGACCTGCTGCTCGCGGTGTCTGCGCACCGCGACAGCAAGGACGAGCTGAACCGCATCACCGCCGCGGCGATGGACGCGGCCGGCGCAGGGTCGGCGGCCACCACAGGCACCGCGCTGCACACCCTGACCGAGCGTCACGACCTCGGTCAGGAGATCGGGCCGCTGCCCGCGGCGGCGCACGCCGACCTGGCCGCCTATATCCGCACGACCGGCGGCCTGCAGTACGCGGCGATCGAGCAGTTCCGAGTGCTCGATGACCTCAAGGTCGCCGGGACGCTGGACCGGCTGCTGGAGTTCTCCGACCGCTACGTCATCGGCGACATCAAGACCGGCGACATCACCTACGGCATCGGCAAGATCGCCATGCAGCTGTCGGTGTACGCCCGCGCCCAGACCTACGACCCGGCCACCGGGGCGCGCGGCGTCGACGCCAAGCCGATCGACCTGCAGCAGGCGCTGATCATCCACCTGCCCGCGGGCAAGGGCACCTGCTCGTTGCACTGGGTCGACATCGCCGCCGGGTGGGACGCCGTGCAGCTGGCCGCCCAGGTCCGCAAGTGGCGCGGCCGCCGGAACCTGACGAAGGAGTTCGTCCCGGCCACCTCGCCCGAGCTGCTGACCGAGATCTCCGCCGTCGCCGACATCGACACGCTGCGCGCCCTGTGGCTCGACCTGGAATCCCAGGGCCTGGCGACCGACGAGGTGACCGCGGCGTGCAAGGCCCGCGCCCTGGAGCTGGCGGGCATCTGATGCCCGGGCCGCGCAGCAGCACCGCCAAGCCGACCACGTGCCACCGGTGCGGCCGGGCCGTCGTCGAGTTCACCACCGACTACGGCATGGCCTGGCGGATCGAAGCCGCTGCGCTGCCCATCACCACAGACCTCCGTGACCTGCGAGCACGCGGGATCACGGTGTGGGTGTTCAACCCCGACACCGGGTGCTGGACATCGAAGTTCGGGCCCGACCGCGACTGGCGAGACACGCGATCGGAGCACCGTTGCACCCCCTCCGAGTAGACCTCTGCCCGGAACCGCACGAGAGGAAGCGAAAGCACATGAGCGACATGTTCGACAACCCCGGATCGGCCACCGGCCTGGACTTCTCGTCCATCGAGGGTCGGCTGCTGCTGATCAAGCCGCTGGCGCTGGAGACCGGCATCAACACCAGCCTCGGCGAGAAGGACGCCGTCCGCGCCGACATCACCGTGCTCGACGGCCCGGACTCGCCGGAGGAGCACCGCGACATCCTCATCTTCCCGAAGGTCCTGCAGGGCCAGGTGAAGGCGAACATCGGCACCGGCCGGATGAACCTCGGCCGCCTCGGCAAGGGCACGGCCAAGCCCGGCCAGCAGGCGCCGTGGAAGCTCGGCGACCCCACCGACGCCGACAAGGATGCCGCGCGCGCCCACCTGGCCAAGAGCACCCAGCCCCCGTTCTGACCGTCGAGCCTCGCCCATCGGCCGCCGCGCCGGTGGGCGGGGCCCGACCGCCAGACCGCTCGATGAAGGAGACCGCCGTGGACCTGTTCACCACCTGCCTGGCGTGCCGGGAAATCCTCACCGTCACCGACGAGTTCGCTCCCGCGGTGCACGGCCTGTGCGCCGACCGCTACCAGCCGACGATGCTGGAGCAGCTGATCGCCGACTTCGTGGCCGCCGTCGAGGCCGGCCACACCGACGACGCCGACCGCCTGGAAGCCCAGGCGATGGCCATCCACACCGCGCCGCCGCGCCTCGGCGAGGCCGCGCTGGTGTACGCCTCCTGGGGCTGGCCGGTGTTCCCGCTCAAGCCGGGGGACAAGGCGCCGATGACACGGCACGGCTTCAAGGACGCCACCACCGACCCCGCCGTGATCCGCCGCTGGTGGTCCGCCGCGCCCGGCGCCAACATCGGCTTGCCGACCGGGCACGCCTTCGACGTGATCGACGTCGACCCCGCGGGGTGGCCCGCCTGGCGGGAGATGGTGGCCGCCGACGCGCTGCCGCCGGTGCACGGGCTCGTCTGCACCTCCCGCGCCGGGCTGCACGCCTACGTCGAGCCAACCGGCGGCGGCAACCTCGCCGGGGTCCGCCTGGGCATCGACTACCGCGGCCGCGGCGGCTACGTCGTCGCGCCGCCGTCGGTCCGCCCGGGGGTCGGCACCTGGTTCTGGCGATCGAAGCCCTCGCCGGTGCTGACCGCCGCGACTCGGGCGGCCGTCGCGTGACCGACGTCCACCCGTTCGTGCAGCGCCTCGCCGACCGCGGGGTGCTGCAGGTCGAGCCCGCAGCGCCGCGGCCGACGATGGACCTGCCGTGGGCCCCGCCCGGCAGCGACCGCGCCACCACCTACGCCCGCGCGGCGCTGGTGAAGGAGTGCGAGAAGGTCGCCACCGCGACCGAGGGCGGCCGTAACCACACCCTCAACGCCGCGGCCTACAACATCGGCCAGCTGGTCACCGGCGGCTACCTGCCCGAGGCCGAGGCATTCGACGCGCTCGTCGCCGCGGCCCGCACCGCCGGGCTGGAGGAGGGCGAGACCATCAAGACCACCACCTCCGGCATGCGCGCCGGTGGCCAGCACCCGCGCACCGTGCACCTGCGCGCCGTCGGCGAGGACGCACCGGCCGCGTTCACCCTCACCCCCGAGGAACTCGACCACGAGGTCCCGGCCGCGCGCCTGGATGAGGTGCACCGCGGCCAGGCCCGCTTCGCCTACCGCCTCGCCAACAGCTACGGCGGGCGCCTGCTGCACGTCTCGGGCATCGGCTGGCACGCCTGGGACGGCCAGCGCTGGGCCAGCGACGGATCCGGCGCGTCTACCCGCGCAGTGCTCGACATCCTGCGCCGCGCGATGACCGAAGGCGACACCGAGCTGCTCAAGGACGTCCGCAAGTGCGAATCCAGCGCGGGCATCAACGGCACGCTGACGATCGCCGCGGCGCTGGATCCGCTGACGGCCACGGTGACCGACCTCGACGCCGACCCCTACCTGATCAACGTCGCCAACGGCATCCTCGACCTGCGCACGACCGCGCTGCGCGGTCACGACCCGCAGGATCGGCTGACGCGGGTCTGCCGCGCGGCCTACCGCCCGGACGCGCAGGCGCCGCTGTGGACGGCGTTCCTCGAGCGCGTGCTGCCCGACCCCGATGTGCGCGCGTTCGTCCAGCGGCTGGCCGGTGTCGCGCTGCTGGGCCGCGTGGTCGAGCAGATCCTGCCGATCTTCACCGGCACCGGCGCGAACGGCAAGAGCGTGTTCATCGCCGCGCTGGCCTACGCCCTCGGCGACTACGCGTTCACCGCCGAGCCAGACCTGTTCATGGCACGCCAAGGCGCTCACCCCACCGGCGAGATGGACCTGATGGGCCGCCGGTGGGTGAGCGTCAGCGAGTCCGACAAGGGTCGCCGTCTGGCCGAGGCCACGATGAAGCGGCTGACCGGCGGCGACACCATCCGTGCGCGCCGCATGCACCGCGACTTCGTCGAGTTCTCACCGAGCCACACCGCGGTGCTGGTGACCAACCACCTGCCCGAGGTCTCCGGCGACGACGAGGCCGTGTGGCGGCGCCTGCGAGTGGTCCCGTTCGATGTCGTGATCCCCAAGGGCGAGCGCGACCCACACCTGTCGGAGAAGCTGCAGCTGGAGGCCGACGGCATCTTCGCCTGGGCGGTGCAGGGTTACGCCGCGTGGATCGCCCACGGCGGCCTCGGCGAGCCACAGGGCGTGCTGGCGGCCACCGACAGCTACCGATCCAACAGCGATGACCTGAGCCGCTTCCTCGACGAGTGCTGCTTCCTCGACCTCAAGGCCACCGTCGGCCCGAGCGAGCTGCACACCAGGTTCCTGGACTGGGTCCGCGTCGACGGTGACGCCCGCCCTCTGTCGCTGAAAGGGCTCTCGGCCGCCCTGGCCGACCGCGGCTACAACACCGCCAAGTCCAACGGCCGGCGCATCTTCCGCGGCATCGGTCTGCTTGCCGAGGACGGGCTGCTGTGAGGGCCGCGGCGCAGGGACGCAGAGGGGCGCACAGGGACGCATGGGGTCGCGGGCAAGCGCTCCACATCGCCGCGCCCGCAGCCCGTTCCGCTCTCCGGTTGTCCGACAGGGACGCATTTGCGTCCCTGCAGGGACGCATCGTATCCCCTTGCGTCCCTGTGTTTTCTGACCTGTTTCCCCTGGTAGATGAGTTCTTTTATCTGTTACAGGGACGCAAGGGACGGATAACGCACACAAAAAAGTTCCCACGCGAGGGCACCCCCTCCCTCACGTATAGAGAGATTTTTCCACCTTTCTATGCGTCCCTTGCGTCCCTGTTTTCCGATATCCGCAGGTCAATACCGGTTTTCGACAGGGACGCATCGAGCCCGACAGGGACGCAACGATTTCCGCGCCCACCTCGCACCGCTCTGACCTGCACATTCGTCCGTCCCGACAGGGACGCATCGCAGGGACGCATGCGTCCCTGTCCGATCCACTCACTCAAGGAGTCCTGATGACCGACAACCCGCCCACCCCCGCCGAGATCGACGAAGCCCTCGCCACCCTGCGCCGAGTGCCGGGGGTGCGAGACATCGACAGCCTCGGCGTGATCGCGCGCGCCAACAGGCCGATGCATCGATTCGCGGCCGAGCTGCGCGTCTGGCTCGGCGAGGAGCTGCCCGACACGGCAGCCGAGATGGCGTGCGAGCTGATCGAACGGGCCGCTCGTCACGGCCTGCGCATCACCGCCGACCCCGACCCCGACCGCGGCGAGGTGATCAAGCTCGCGCTCGTCCGCCAGGGCCCCGACGACGAGACGTGGCGAATCTGCACCTACCTCCACCCCGGCGAGGAGATCCCGGCGCACCTGATCGCCGACGGCCTGCGCGTCGCCACCATGTATCTGCTGCCCGAAGGCGGTGCGCGATGACCCAGACCCCGCGCCCAACGCCGCCGCCCCCGCCGATCACCGCCGCCGTCTACCTCCCGACCACCGCACCCCTGCCTGCCGACCCGACCCGCGCCGCCCGCCGGTGGTGCGCCGATGTCGCCGAGGCGGAGTCCCTCGGCCACGCCGCGCTGGTGCTGCGCTACGCCCACGCGCTGGCGGCGCTGCGGGCGGTGTGGCGCTCGAGGTCCCGGCGGATCGCCGCGGCCGCGCCGCGAGTGATCACCGACCCGGCCGAACTGGACGCGCTGCCGGAGTTGTCGATCGTGCTCACCGCCAACCAGATCGGCTGGCAGATGACCGACCGCGACTACGACGACAGCGCCATCTGGGAGGCGGGCGCATCTGGAGCAAGCAGCGCGGACCTGCTCGCTCACGGCCCCGTCGCCGCCCTGTACGTCCCCACCGAGGAGTCCCGATGACCGACCCCCGCACCTTCGCCGAATCCCTCGACGCCGCAGCCGCGGCCGACGACACCGGCGCCACCTTCGGCGCCGTCCTCGGCGCGGGTCTGGCCGGCCTGGCCGCCGCGGTGGAGGCCGACGCCGAGGAGGAGGGCTCCGATGCCTGAGATCACCGTCTACGGCAAGCCTGGCTGCCAGGGCTGCCGCCTCACCACCCGCCGCCTCGCCCACCACGGCCTGCCCCACCGCTACGTCGACGTCACCGAAGACGCTGACGCCGCCCGCGAGGTGGCCGCGCTCGGCTACATGAGCCTGCCCGTGGTCACCGTGGGCGACGTCCACTGGTCCGGGTTCCGGCTGAACAAGCTGGACTGGCTGGCCGAGATCCACGCCAGCGCACCGGACCTCGTGGGGCTGGACGCGGCGGCCGTGACCTACCTGACCGAGGAGGAGTGATGACCAGCCAGCTGACAGACGAGCAGGTCCGCTCTGTCGGTCAGGGTGTCTTGTCCCATACGTGGCTGCAACCGATGGCCGCCGAGCTGCTCGCCCTGCGTGCCCGCGTCGCCGAGCTGGAGGCCGCGCAGCAGGCGCCGCTCGGCTACGTGGTGCTCGCCAAGCGGCCGAGCCGATCTCGGCCCGGCGGATTCGAGTACGCCCCGGCCGGATCGGTCTGGCCCGACCTCGATCCCGTCGAGAACCACCAGGGCTGGTGCGCAGACTCCGCGGAGGCCGATCCGGAGCGGTTCGGCGACGTCGAGTACGTCATCGCCGAGCTGCGGGAGCGGGGGGTGGGCGAGTGAGCGCGGAGTTCGCTGTCGGCGACAAGGTCCGGAAGGTGACCGGGGACTACCACTGGTCCGGCGTGGTCTGCGCTGTCTTCGACACCCCGGCGGGGAAGCGGCGCTACGTGGTGGGCCACTCGGTGGATACCGGCTGGGTGCTCCACATCTACGGGCCGGCGAATCTGGCGGCTGAGGCGACCGATGGGGTGACCGAGTGAGCGACACCGACATCGCGAACCAGCTGGCCGTCGCCGGCCATCACCGGCCGACTCTGCGCACCGTCGAGTTGCCGCCGTACCCCGGGGTCCTGTTCGTGCCCGGCGACGCCGCCCCGCAGGGCAGCAAGCGGCACGTCGGCCGCGGTCGCATGGTCGAGTCGTCGAAGGCCGTCGGGCCGTGGCGCGAGCGCGTCGCCCTGGCCGCGCACCAGCACGGCTGGACCCTCGCGCCGGCGGGCGTGCCCGTGGCCGTCGACCTCGTATTCGTCCGGCCTCGGCCGGTCTCGACGCCGAAGTCGCGCACGCCGCCCGCGACGAAGAAGCCCGACGTCGACAAGTTGGCGCGCGCGGTGCTCGACGCGCTGACCGGCATCGCGTGGGTCGACGACTCGCAGGTGATCGAGCTGCGAGCAGGGAAGCGGCTGGCCGAGATCGGCGAGCAGCCGGGCCTATATGTCACTGTCTCCACGGAGGAGCGGCGATGACCCGCCAGCCCTGGTTCGCCAGCTACGAGGCCGCGCCCGGCCGCCCCACCGGCACCCACGTCGGCCAGGGTGGCATGACCCTCATCGACGACCCCGACGACCCCGACGACGCCGACCAGCTCGTCCCCGCCATGCCGAGCCTGCTCGGCTGGATCGTCTCCCTGATCACCGCACGCTGAGGAGGAGCGATGAACTCGAACGTCTGGCCGATCGGCATCTGGGCCGCCGTCACGCTGGCTGGTCTGCTCGGAACCCGCTGGATGCCTGCACCAGCGCGGGAGATCGCCTTGGCGATCATCGGTGCGCAGGCGTGGGCGGCTGTGACGATCTTCGCGGTCGTCGGCCTGATCCTGGTGGTGACCGCGTGACCGACCACCACCTGTTCATCACCGATGACGAGCGCCTCGAGATCATCGACGCCCTGCGCGAGATTCCCGACCTCATCGAGCGGCTGGCGCTGGCGATCGTGCGCGGCGACCGCCACGGGCTCACCGACGCCACCACCCGCCGCGCACCCCAGTCCACCCCGCCGATCGACTACGCCGCCCAGGCGCTGGCCGAGGAGGTCCACAACGAGCTCACCGGCTGGGTGCGGGTGGTGTGCGAAGAGCGCGCGCTGCGCACCCCGCCGCTGTACTCGATCATCGAGGCCGCGCGCTGGCTCGACCTCAACGCCACCGCGCTGGCGATGTCGGAGGCCGCCCCGGAGGCGCACCGGACGATCTGCGCGGTCGTGCGGCGGCTGCAGCAGCGGCTGCGGCGCGACGACGGCGGGCTGACCGAGGCCGACATCGCTGCGGCCGACCGGCAGATCCTGACCTCGTACCAGATCGACAAGGTGGTGCCGCTGCTCGGCCCGCTCGGCGAGGGGCTCAACCGCCGGCGGGTCGAGCTGCTGAGCAAGGCGGGGGTGCTGCGGCCGGCCTCGGTGGACCGGGACACCGGCACGCGGTTCTTCCGGCTCGGCGCGATCCTCAAGGCGCATGCGATGCACCCGCGGCGGCGAGGCACCGTGGCCTGACCCCCTCCTCGCGCGCGTAGGCCCCCTCTTCCCAGTACCGTCAACCCCTCAACTCCGCAGGTCAACCGGGTTGAGGGGCTCAACCTCACAACCGCCGGGTCAACCCCGGCTCCGCCCCCGAAACAAGGCGGCCCCGCCACCCCGGCCAGGGGGTGACAGGGCCTATCCACGACCTTCAGGAGAGACCCGTGGACCGCAAGAGCATATCCAGCGCACCCCGCCGTGTCGCCGACGCGCTCACACCCCGCTGCGCACCCATCGCCGCGCTGTGGGACGCCGAGTCCCAGCGCCGCCGCGACCTGCGCTCCCCCGAGCACCTCGCCGCGCTGATCGCGGCACAGGGCGCTCACCGCGCCGCGCGGGCGACAGCGACCCGCGCGCGCCGCGAACGCAAGTTGGCCAAGGCGTCGACGCGGTGGCCGCTGGCGTCCTCGCGCCGCGCCGCCCGCACCTCGCACCGCGCCGCCCGCCGGCACCTCCGCGTCACCCGCGCCGCGCTGCGCACCGCCCACCGCCACTACCCGCCGACGCTGTGGGCGGTCACCGGCCGCGTGCACGCCGTGCACACCGGCGCCACCGCGCTGGCCGCGTGGTGGTGGGCATGGTGGCCGCTCGCCATCTCGGCGGTCGTCCTGGCCGGCCACCTCGCCGTGCTGTGGCTCGGCCACCGCAGCCCCGGCCCCCTCGACCTGCCCGACGGCCTCACCGCCGAGGAGCGCCGCCTCGCTGGCCGACTCGACCCCCGCTGGTGGACGGCCGCGGCCGAGGAGCGCGGGCTGGCGGGCACCCTGCCCGTACCGGCCGAGCTCACGGCGGCCGGGCTGGTCTCGCACGTGCGCCTGGACGGCCGATGGACCCCCGCCGCGCTGCGTGCTCGCACAGCCGAGATTCGGGCGCTGCTCGGCGCCCGCACGGATCTGCGCATCGAGGTCTCCGACGGCAGCCACGGCGACCGCGCCACGATCACGCTGCGCACCCGCTCGGCCGCCGACGGCATCGACCTCACCGGCTGGGAGCCCGGCGCACCGTGGGGCGTCGACACGGTCACCGGCTCGCCGGTGCACCTCCTGCTCGGCGTGCGCCTCCTGGTCGCCGGGGTGAGCGGCGCAGGGAAGTCCTGGTCGCTGCGGCCGCTCATGGCCGAGGCGTCCGAGCGCCCTGACCACCGGCTCGTGCTCATCGACCTCAAGCGCGTCGAAGCCCGCTGCTGGCAGCACCGCGCCCGCACGGCCGTCACAGTGGACGAGATCGCCGCCGTTGTGGACGAGTTGGTCGTTGAGATGGACGACCGTCTGGCCGTGATCCCGGCCGGCGAGGACGTGATCGAGATCAACACTGACCGGCCGCGCATCACCGTGGTGGTAGACGAGGGCTCCGAGCTGCTCGCGGTCGCCCGCGGCGAGTACGCGCGGATCATGGACGGCCTTCGCTCCATCTCCCGCATCGGCCGCGCCGTCGAAGTCATCGTCGTGTGGACCACCCAGAAGCCGACCATGTCCGGCCCGACGCCCGGTCTGGATCCGCAGATCAGCGGCCAGATCACCACCCGCGTCGCCCTCGCATTGTCCACGGCCGGGGAGTGCCGGGTGGTGATGGGGGAGGACGCCACAGAGCTCGGCTGGCACGCCCACCAGCTGCCGAGGCCGGGGCATGCGCTGATCCGGTCGGGGCCGGAGTCGCAGCCACACCCGGTGCGCGTGCGGGCGATCTCTCCGCGCGAGGTGATCGCCCTGCCCGCCCGGCCGATCTGGCAGGGCCGCGCGCCCCTGTTCGCGGTGCCCACTGTCGAAGCGGCGCAGGTGGACAGGCCGGCCTCGAACCAGGATCGCGTGCTCGATGCCGTGCGCGAGGGACACACCACGGTGGCCGCGGTGGCTGCCGCGACCGGGCTAAACAAGGGCACAGTGTCCGCGCAGATCAAGCGCCTGGTCGGGGCGGGTGATCTGGTGCGCAGTGGGACGGGGATCGTGGCCATTGAGATGGACCCACCGGACCGGTTGGACACGGTCCGCACCGCCCATGCGGCGAGCTGACCACCTAGCGGGGCAGGTGCTGAAGTACCGGTTGGTATTCAGCACCATCCCGGCTGGTCGCGATCAGATTGTGGTCACATCCTCATGCTGGATCATGCAAAGGCGCGCTATGGTGGCCGAATGGGCAGCGAGAAGGCAGCGGGGGCGCAGCGACGGGCAACGGTCGACGTCACGAGGGTACGTCGTGGCCAGATCGAGCAGATGCGGGCAGAACGACCCGGTCCGAGTGCGCAATTCAAGGCGACCATTCAGAAGGTGGCTGCGAACCGCCATCGCTGATGATTGAGCAGTACAAGGTGGCCCGTCTTCGGGAGGACCACTACATCAACATGTTCGACTGCGGCGAGCCATCAATGGACGACTGGCTGGTCAAGCATGCCTTTGCCGATCAGGAGGCCGGTATCTCCGCTACCCACGTCTGGGAGCAGGAGGGTGGCATGGTCTTCGGGTACTTCACCCTCGTGCCGACCATCGTGGGCGAGGAAGACGGCCCGTTCTGGAAGAAGCTCAAGCCCCGGTCGTTCCCCAGGCAGCAGGCGCCCGGCGTACTCATCGGCAAGATCGCCCTCGACCAGCAACTGCGCGGCCAGGGGCTCGGCGAATGGCTGTTTGCCGAGGCGTTCGTTCTGGCCATCGACGCGATGCAGATCATCGGCGGAGTGTTCCTGGTGATCGAGCCCATGGACGGCCGGCCCAAGCTCCGTGCAATGTACGAGAAGTTCGGCTTCAGGACCCTCGATGGGACCAACCGCATGTACATGGAGGTCAAGGACTTCATGCAGGGCACGCCGTTCTGACCCGGCCGGATCAAGATCGGCGTGTCCGGTGCTTGACACGCTACGTCTGCTGTAGTGTCTAGAGTGCGCGAGGAGTGGGCCACAGGCTCACTCCTCGTTCGCGTTTCTGCCGCGCGCTCGTCCCATCGACCCGACCTCGCCCGGCCGGCGCGCGGCTCTCAGCAGAGTGGAGCAGCTCGGTAGCTCGCCTGGCTCATACCCAGGAGGTCGCGGGTCCGAATCCCGCCTCTGCTACGACAGCGCGTCAACCCGAATCCACCGGCGCGACCATTGGCGCACCGGCACAGCTCGGCAAGCAGCCCAATGCGGGCCCGGCTCTCTACGACGGCCGCGCCCAATCCAACCCGTGCTGCACGCGCGGGGGCCTCGCTGCGCGCTGCCCATCCCTCGCCCTCCTGAAGGAGATTCGCCATGCTCAGCACCCTCTCGGCCATCGCCGGTGACATCGACTGGAAGCTCCTCGGCCAGGCCCTCGTGGACGTGGCCGGCGCCATCATCGGCGCGCTGCTGTGACCATCGTCGATGCGATCGGCACTGCGGCCGAGAGGCTGTGCCTGATGCTCGGCATCGGCCTCGACCGGTCCGCCATCGACGAGATCCTTAGCCCTGTCGCTGAGGATATTCAGCTGGCATACACGCACTGGGTGGCGTTCTCGTGATCGCTACCCTGCTCGCTTGCCTGCTGCACCAGCCGGTCCGCACGCTGGAACAGCCGCTGGTCTACACCACGCCGCTCGGCGTGTGGAGCTGGTAGCTGTGACCGCCGAGGAGATGGCACTGGCCACGGCCGAGGCTGTGCTGGACATCTCCTTGGCGAGCATGGCCATCGGCGCCAGCGAGGAACAGACCGACGCAGCGCTGGAACTCGCCGAGGACATGGCGCTGGCGTTGCTGCAGGACGAGGCCGACGATGCCTGACTGGCTCGACCGAGCCGTCGTAAGGCTCGTCGCCTGGCTGATCGCTGTGGCCGGCTGGAGCCGCTGGCCGTGAGTTGGTCGACCGAACCCGGCCGATACCGCGGCGTCCCTCGCGCCCTAGCCGACGACATCCGCGCCCGCGACCAGCACACCTGCCAGGCCGCGGACTGCGGTGCCTTCGGCCACGAGGTCGACCACATCACCCCGGTCTCGGCCGGCGGCACCGACGACCCCGGCAACCTGCGCACCCTGTGCGCCGAGCACCACCGCGCCAAGACCCAGGCCGAGGCCGCCGCTGCGCGCGCCGCACGCCAGGCCGCCGGCCGACTGCCCGTCGAGCAGCACCCCGGGCTCATTCGTTAGACCGAGGCGAACCGCTCGCCGGTCACCGCGATGAACCGGGCCCGCGAGTAGTACGAGACCCGCTGCCCCACAACCGCCGGCCCCTCCTCGCCCCGCACGAACACGTGCAGTCCGCGGCCCGACATCGACCTCTCCACCCACAGCGCTCGCGGCCCCACGCGGCACAGCACCGCGGCCGCGTCAGGATGCAGCCGGCCGTCCTCGTCCAGCACGCCGTCCAGGTCCCAGCACGCCAGCCCAGCACCCAGCATCACGCCACACTCACGGCCGGCCACGTGCCGATGCTCGGTCCAGGTCGACGGGTCCGTGGTCGAGGCGGGACGACCCGACAGCTGGACCGGCCGCTTGCCCTGGCGCCTGGTCCACCGAGGCAGGGCCGTCAGGGCCCCGGGCACCTCGACAGGCAGGCGCTGCTTGCGCTTGCGGCACCGCTGACCGCACACGGCCGGCCGAGGACCACGGCCCGACCACGCGAAGGGTCGGCCGCACACCTGGCACGAGCACTCGATCATGCCCTCGATTCTACCCGGCTGACCTGCGGTTTGTCCCGAGTAACGCCAGGCTGCCAGGGACAGGCACGAGCAGCCGGCCAGGGTCGCCGCGACCCCCTCGCAGCCACCAGGCCAGCCCACGAGCCAGCCAGCCCCCCGCAGCAGGGGAGGGGGTGCACCCCCCGCCCTCGCCCAGCTCGGGCGGAGCGCATAGCACCTCCGACCATGCGTGCGCCGTCTGGGGGATTTGCCCAGCACGACCGATCAGCCAGCCGCCCAGGAGGCGGCCACGACCCAGGAGGTCACATGGCACCCAGGACACCTCGACAGACCGCACCGAAGGGGCTCGGCGCTCCCGGCCGGGCGCTGTGGCGTGACGTCACCGCGAAGTACCAGCTGCGCGCCGATGAGATGCGCGTCCTCGAGGCGGCCTGCCGCGAGGCCGACCTCATCGACCGGCTGGAGACGGAGATGCCGGCCGCGAAGCTGATCGTCACCGGGTCGCAGGGGCAGCCGGTGATCAACCCGATGATCCCCGAGCTGCGGCAGCACCGCGCCACCATGGCGCAGCTGCTGCGCCAGCTGAAGCTGCCCGACGAGGGCGCCTCGGCCGAGCAGCGCTCCAACGCCGCTCGCGACGCCGCGAACGCCCGCTGGGGCAACCGTGGCCGTACCGCGTAACGCCGGCCCGGCGCTGATCCACACCCACGAGGACGAGTACCGGCAGATCATCCGCTGGTACGAGGACATGCTGGCCTCGACTCCGCCGCCGGTCGACCTCGAATGGGAGCCGGTCCGAATCGGTCCGACCTGGCAGTGGGACAACGGGTGGCACCTGCCACGGATCTCGTTGGGCTGGACTGTCCTGGCCTGGTGCGGGAAGTGGCTGACCGACAAGCACGGGCGCCAGTGGCAGTTCACGCCCGAGCAGGCGCGGTTCCTGCTGTGGTACTTCGCGCTGGACGAGACTGGCGACTTCACCTACCACTCGGCCGTCCTGCAGCGCTGCAAGGGACACGGCAAGGACCCGGTCGCGGCGTGCCTGGCCGCGGCCGCTTGCTTCGCCCCGGTGACCTTCGACCACTGGGACGGTGACCGGCCCGTCGGCCGGGAAGAGCCGGCCGCCTGGGTCCAGGCCGTGGCCGTCAGCCAGGAGCAGACGAAGAACACCATGCGGCTGTTCCCGTCGCTCATCCCGGCAGCGACCCGGCGCCACTACGGCATCCAGATCGGCAAGCTGAATGTGTACGGGCTCGGCGACACTCGGCAGATCGAAGCCGTGACCAGCTCGCCGCTGGCGATCGAGGGTGGCCGGCCGACCCTGGTAATCCGCGGCGAGACCCAGAACTGGGTCTCCAGCAACGGCGGCCACGAGATGGCCGGTGCGCTCGAGGGCAACGCGGCCAAGTCCGAGGGCGGCGCCGCGCGGATCCTCGACATCTGCAACGCCTACCGGCCCGGCGAGGACTCCGTCGGCGAGCGAGTGCGCGACGGCTACGAGTCCACCCTGGGCGACAACCCCCGCGCCATGGAGTTCGGCCTCCTCTACGACAGCCTGGAGGCCCCACCCGACGCCCCGCTCACCGCCGAGGCCGCACCGGCCGTGGTCAGGTCGATCGCGGGGGACTCGTACTGGCTCGACACCCGCCCCGGCGGCCGCATCGTGAAGTCGATCCTCAACCCGGCCAACTCGCCGAGCGAGTCCCGCCGCAAGTGGTACAACCAGATCGTCGCCACGGCCGACGCCTGGATGACCCGCCAGCAGTGGGATGCCCTCGAGGAGACCGGCTACCGGCCGGCCGCAGGCGCGCGCGTGTTTCTATTCGGCGACGGGTCCAAGAGCGACGACGCCACCGTGCTGATCGGCTGCGACCTCGACACGGGCAACGTCTGGCCGGTCGGCATCTGGCAGCGGCCCGTCGGCCTGGACGCCAAGGACCGCTGGATCATCGACCGGGACGCCGTCGACCACGCTGTCCGGGACGCCGTCGAGCACTGGAACGTCCTCGGCCTGTGGTGGGACCCCTCCGACGCCCGCGACGACGAATCGGGCGAACGGTTCTGGGAGTCCTACTGCGACGCCTGGGCCAAGCTCAAGGACTGGGAGCTCCCCGCGGTGTCCACCGGCGACTTCCGCCACCCGGTCATCTGGGACATGCGCTGGATCCGCCACCAGAAGCTGTTCGTCGAGGCCGCGGAACGGTTCGTCTCCGACGTGCTGGCCAAAGCATTCCGGCACTCCGGCGACAAGCGCCATGCCCAGCAGGTCTACAACGCGCGGCGCCGGCCGAACAAGTACGGCGTCTCGCTCGGCAAGGAACACCGCGAGAGCGCGAAGAAGGTGGACGCGGCTGTCGGCTCTGTCGGCGCGCGCCTCATGCGCTGGATGTGGCTGTCCGTCGATCGCGTCGAACAGACCGGCGAAGCCGTCTTCTACTGATGAGCGAGGTGAAGTGAACCGCCAGCAGGCTGTAGACGCCGCCCGAGAGATGCTGCAAGCCCGCGCCTTCGAGGCGCCGCGGCTCGACGGGATCGATGCCGCGATGAAGCCGTGGGGCGAGGACCGCGCCCTGGCGACGCTCGGTCTGTCCGGTGTGAACCAGGCTGTGAAGCCGGCCATCACTCGTCTGGCGCGCAAGTCACAGACGAACTTCCTGCCGCTGATCCTCGACATCTTCGGCCAGGCGCTGAAGGTCACGAACTACATGACCGGCGGCGACGAACCACGGACCGCGGCGCCGTGGCAGTGGTGGCAGCGGAACAAGCTGGACGCCAGGCAGACCGGCATCCACCGCACCGCGCTGCAGTACGGCGTCAGCTACGCGACGGTGCTGCCGTCGCTGACCTCCGGCGACGACGTGAGCCCTGCCGCGTATGTGCGCGGGGTGTCGCCGCGGCAGATGACCGCGCTCTACGGCGAACGGCTGGAGTGGGATCCGCGCAGGGGCGGCCCGGTTGACGACGACTGGCCGATCATGGCGCTGGAAATGAAGGGCCCGATGATCCGGCTCTACGACGAGACCGCGGTGCACTTCATCGGCGTGAAGCACTTGCCGGAGTCCGCGCTCGGCTGGACGCAGTACACCTACGCCAACACCGGCAACTTCGAGTACATCGAGGGCCGCAACCACGGCGTCGGCGTCTGCCCGGTCGTGCGCTACCAGGACCGGATGCTGCTCGACGGCGAGGAGTACTTCGGCATCATCGAGCCGCTGCTGTCGATCCAGGAGCGCATCGACGAGACGATCTTCGCCGGGCTGGTCAACCAGTACTATGCGGCGTTCCGACAGCGGTGGATCACCGGCTGGGTGCCGCAGAGCGAGGAGCAGGCGCTGCGCCAGGCGGTGACCGACACGTGGACGTTCAAGGACTCCACCGTCAAGGTCGGGCAGTTCGAGCCGAGCGATGGCAAGGCCTACCAGGAGGCGCAGGCCGGCGCGATCCGTGACCTGTCCGCCATCGCGCAGACTCCGCCGCAGTCGATGGGCGTCGCCGGGATCAGCAACCTGTCCGAGGCCGCTCTGGCCGGGCTGGAGGCCGGCCGCGAGCGCAAGGCGAGCGAGATGGAGACCAGCCTCGGCGAGTCCCACGAGCAGATGCTGCGCACCTGCGCGCACATCACCGGCGACACCGATTCGGCCGCCGACTTCGGGTCCGAGGTGAAGTGGGCCGCGGCCTCGGCGAGAACCTTCGCCCAGACGATCGACGGACTCGGCAAACTGGCCACGATGCTCGGCGTCCCGGATGAGGTGCTCTGGGAAGACATCCCGGACTGGACCGCGAGCAAGGTCAAACGCGCCATCTCGGCGCGCCTCGCCGCCGGCGACGTCCAGGACGTGCCGCTGCCCGACGACGGCGAGTAGCCCATGCTCGACCCCACGCAGCTCGCTGCGTGGACCGCGCAGCTGTCCCGCCTGATCCTGCGGTGGATGTCCACCTACGGCGTCCCGGTCACCCGGGACGAGCGCTGGCAGATGGCTCGAAACCTGCACCCGCACGTCGAGCGGATCCGCCGCCAGGCCTACGAGCAGACCTCCGCGCAGCTACGCGAGCAGGGGCTCCGGCCCGCGCCGATGCGCCAGTACCGGCCCTCGGCGCTGGTATCGGCCATCGAGCGCGCGACCGGTGCCGAGCCTCCCGCCCAGGCACGCCGCGCGCGCCCTGAGGACCGCGGAGTCCAACCGGCCGAGGACCGCCGCAGCGCGCCCGCCCGCCAGACGCCGCCCGCGCCCGCCGAGCAGCCCGCCGCGCCGACGGCCGAGCGACCCGCACCGGTCCAGCGACCCGCACCGGCCGAGGAGTCCCGCCGCGAGGACCGCGCCGAGCCCGCGCCGGAAGCCCCGCGCCAGACCAGCTCCCGCGCCCGCGTGAGCGTCACCCCGACACCGGCCGAGCCGCAGCGGCCGCGCTCACGTGTCAGCGTCACCGCGCCCGAGCAGCAGGCCGGCCCCCGGGTCAGGGTCAACGATCTCGACCCCGAGTCCCGCCGCCAGGCGCGTAGCCGCGTCGAGGTCACCGGCGAGAACCGCAGCGAGCCGACAGTGGTGCGCGCCGTCACCGACCGCGTAGCCGCCACTGTCGAGCGGCACGTGCGCAACGTCGACCGCGACACCGTCGTCGCGACCGCCAACGCCGCCGGTGACGAGATCGGCTGGGCGCGCGTACTGTCCGGCGGCGAGAACTGCCCGTTCTGCGCGATGCTCGCCAGCCGCGGCCCGGTGTACCGCTCGGACAAGAGCGCGCTCACCGTCGTCGGAGACCGACGCGGCCGCGCCCGCGGATCCCGCGCCGTCGGCGAGTCCTACCACGACCACTGCGACTGCTCCGCCGTCCTCGTCCGCGAGGGCCAGGACTGGGATGGCCGCGAGGAGTTCGAGCGACTCGAGCGGATGTGGGTGGCTGCCAGCGCAGCCCACCCGCGCGACACCACCCGCGCCTTCAACCGGGCCTGGCGTCGGATCCAACGGGAGCCCGCGCTGGAAGACGACTACACCCGCCTGTGGGAGGAGTCGACCCAGGGCCTGGAGGGCAGCGCAGCACTGCGCGCGTTCGGGCAAGCCGCAGCGGAGAACCCGCCCGAGGCTCTCGATGCCAGCCGCCGCAGCCCGTCTCGCCGCGGCGACGACCCGCCGGCCGACCCCGAGCCGACCACCCCGGATCCCGGCCCCGACGACAACCCCCCGCCGGGCCCGCCGGGATCCGGCGACGCAGGACCCGCCGCAGGAGACCAGGACCCGTTCGACGGGCTGCCGTTCCCGCACCCGTGGACCGTCAGCCAGGACCTCGGCAGCCTGAGCGCCGAGGAGCGGAACGAGCTGCGGCACTACGCCGTCGGCGGCTACCGCGACGTCAACGACGCGATGCGCGGCCGTCGGGAGATGACACCGGACCTCGAGCGGCGCATCGACCTGCTGCGCTCGGCGATCGACGCGCGACCGCTCACCCGCACCTACCGAGTCACCCGCACAGCCGAGACCGCGGACCTCGGCCTGGACGGCCGGACGATCGACGAGTCGCTCATCGGCGAATGGCTCCGAGAACCGGCGTTCATGTCGACCAGCGGCCACCGCAACCCGCCGTACCTGATGAACCGGGCGAACCCGGTCATCCTCGACCTGATCGTGCCCGAGGGCACCCCCGGTGTCGCCATCGACGATTCGCTGACGACACAGGAGATGGTCGAGAAGGAACGCGAGCTGCTGCTCACCGACGGTGTCCGGATCCTGATCATCGGAGTTCGGTACGATGATGAGCGCCAGGCGCCGCGGCTACAGGGCCGCGTGGTGCACGAGAGCAGGAGGGATAGCTGATGACCGCGCTGCGTGACGATCGGCTCGCCCTGCACCCCATCGACGTGCCGCCCCAGGAGACCACCCGCGTCCGGCGGGAAACCGAGCAGCTGATCGGCAAGAAGCTGCCACCCGGCCCCGCCGAGATCGCCGCCTACCAGGCGGCCGGCCTCGAACCGCCAACCGAATAAGCCCGACCCCCAAACGAGCCCCGGAGTGCATCTGCACCCGGGGCTTTGTCATGCCCAGATCCGCCCAGGAGACGGACCCCGACAGCCCCAGGAGGGCACATGACCGACGCTCCCGCCGCACCGAACCCGCTCGCCGCCGACGCCGCGCCCGCCGCCCCTGCACCGCAGGATCCGCCCGCCGTGCCGACCCCGGCCGCGCTGGCGACCCCGGCGCCCGGCGCACCGGCCGCTCCCGAGGACGCCGCCTCGATGACGCCCGAGGACATGCAGAGCGTCATCGAGCGGCTCCGCAAGGAGAACGCGGGCTGGCGCACCAAGGTGCGCGACCTCGAGCCGAGGGCGAAGGCGCACGACGAGGCCATCGAGGCGCAGAAGACCGAGGTCGAGCGCGCTACCGACCGCGCCGCCGCCGCCGAACAGGCCCTCGCCGAGCGCGAGCGCGAACTGAACGTCCTGCGGGTGGCCGCCAAGTACGGCATCCCCGAAGAGGACCACGACTTGCTGGGGTCAGGCACCCCGGAAGAGCTGGACGCCCGCGCCGCGCGCATCGCGGCCATGCGGCAGACCAGCGCCCCGACACCCCCGCCGCCGAGTGATCGGCCGGTCGAGGGTCTGAGGCCCGGCGCCTCACCCACTCCGCCCGCACCGGCGGACACCTCATACCCCGCGGCGTGGGCGCCGCGAGGCAAGCAGAGCTAGGAAAGGAGAGATCAGTGGCCAACGAATGCACTCCACTGCTCCGGCCGGGCCGCGACATCACCGTGCTCACCACGGCAGGTGTTACCGGCAAGACCTTCGTCGACGTCTCCGCAACGCGGGACGCGACCACCGGCCTCATCAAGGTCGCCACCGCCGCCGCCGGCGTGAAGGCGCTCGGCGTCGCCGTGCGTGACGCGGCCTCCGGCGCGACGGTCGCGATCCTGCGCGGCGGCATCGTCCCCGTCACCGCAGGCGGCGCGATCACCGCGGGCGCCGAGGTCGAGGTCGGCTCGTCCGGCCGGGTCATCACCCTCGCCTCCGGCAAGGCCGTGGGCAAGGCCGTCGAGACCGGGACCAACGGCGCCGACGTCCTGATCGCCGTCTACGAGTAGGAAGGAGAACCCCATCATGGCGAACACCCCGTACACCCCGGAGTTCCCGCTCGGCGTCCCGTCCGTCTCGGGCAACAGCATCACGGTCGACCTGATGCTCAAGGAGCCGACCAGGATCAACCGGTACATCTCCGACATCGCGCTGCAGAAGTTCTTCGCCGACCGGATCTTCGCGACCGGCGGCGGCGTCAGCGGCGGCGCGCTGCTGTACACCCAGCTGACCACCAACGACCTGTACGCCACCCGCGACGTGCAGGAGATCGCGCCGGGCGCGGAGTTCCCGGAGCTGACCTTCGACCGGCCCGAGCCGAAGGTCGCGACCGTGAAGAAGATCGGTGGTCGCTTCCGGGTCACCGACGAGGCACGGGATCGCAACGACCTCACGGTGATCCAGAACGAGGGCACCAAGGTCGGCAACAACATCACCCGCACCATCCACGCCCGGGCGATCCAGGCGCTGTCCGACAGCGTCACCGCGATCGGCTCGGACGTGCAGATCACCGGTGTCTCGTGGGCCGACGCGGCCGGCCTGACGCTGACCACCACGGCCAACAACATCCAGCCCGCGGCCGACTTCGCCAAGGCCTCGCTGAAGGCCGAGACTTTCGAGCTCGGCGGCGAGTTCAACCTCTGGATCGTCAACCCGCAGGAGATGACGAACTTCCAGATCACCTACGGCGACCGGTGGCGCGACGTCCTCACCAACAACGGTGTCGACATGATCGCCTCCAACCGCGTCACCGCCGGCGAGGCGTGGGTCGTGCAGGAGCGCATGGTCGGCGAGATGCGTTTCGAGCAGGCGCTCAAGACCGTCACCTACCGCGACGACTCGACCGAGTCCGAGTGGGTGCAGACCAGCATCCGGCCGGTCTTCGCCGTGACCAACCCCTACGCGGTGCTCAAGGTCACCGGTCTGGCGGCCTGACCATGGAGCGCACAGTCCGCGTCGGCCTGACCACCTACCGCGCCGTCGACGGCCGGTACCGGCTGGCACAGACCGGACAGGTCGTCGACGTCCACCCCGACTACCTGCCGCGCTTCGACCGGCTCAACGTCCTCGCGGGCCAGACGCCCGCCGACACACCGCCGGCCGAGTCCACCGCGGCCGAGCCTGCCGCCCCGGCGCCGAAGCGCACCAGGGCACAGCGCAAGGAGGACTGATGGCCTTCGCCACCACCCCGGATCTCGCAGCGCGATGGCGCCCCCTCTCCCCGGCGGAGCAGGACCGCGCCGAGGTGCTACTCGACGACGCGGCATGGTGGCTACAGGCATGGTTCGTCGCGGCGGGCGACCTGACGGCCCTGGCGGCCGACGACCCCGCCCTCGCCGACGGACTGAAGATCCTGTCCTGCGCGATGGTCAAGCGGGCAATGACCTCCGCCGGTGACGGCGTGGGCCAGGCGCAGCAGGTCATGGGCCCGTTCACGGCCCAGATCTCCTACCGCAACCCCGACGGCTCGCTGTACCTGTACGGCTCCGAGCGGGATGCGATCTGGGCGCTGCTCGGCGGCAACGTCTCCGGCGCCGTGTCGATGACGTGTCCGGGGCTGTGATGGAGTCCATCGGCATCGCCTACGGCCAGACAATCTCGGTACTGCGCGGTCCCGGCGACCGCGTAGGCGACCGGAACCTGACCGTTCACCACACGATCGACGACGCCGTCTTCTGGCCGGAGTCGATCTCCGATGACGACTACCGCCGTGACACCTCGACGGTGTACGGCTACGTCGCGGTACCCCGTGGTGGAGATCTGCTCCCCAACGACCGCGTGCGCCTGGCCGACAACACCGTGTGGGCGCTCGTCGGCGCTCCCCAGTGGGACCACGTCCATCCGATTACCGGCTGGAACCCCGGCTACAAGGTCGCCCGCGTGAAAGGGGTGAGCTGATGAAGAATCACATTCCGGCACCGAACAACCCGGCTGTCGTCGGGCTGCTCAAGTCCCGTGAGATGCGCGCGGTGATGTTCGAGCGAGGAGAGATCGCGCAGGCGATCTATCGGGAGATCGTGTCGAAACGAACTGCGCGGCTGGCACGCTCGGCCCGGGTCAGCACCTTTATCGGCGGCGAGAGAAACGACCGCTGGTGTGCCGAGCTCACGATCGGCGAGAGCGTCCACTACGGCCTGCCGCATGAGTTCGGGTACGACGACGGCGACGCCCACGTCGAGGCTGGCTTCTTCGATCTCAACGCCACCTTGAACATGCTGGGGTCCCTGTGATCTCGTTCCCGGACTGGTACGAGGGCGGCTACCCCGACCGCGAGCTGCTGATGTGCGACCTGCTGCAGACCTTCCTCGACCTTTGCACACCGGCCGGACTGGCGTGCACATGGCTGCCCGACGGCTACCGCGACATGGTCGACGGCGGCACCCCGGTGGTGCGCGTCTACCGCGGCGGCCTCGGCGCCGACGGTCAATGGGATGCGGCGGCGATGCAGGTCGCGGTCATCGCCTCCACCCGCGCCGACAGCTGGGCGGTGCTGGAGTATCTGCGCCAGATCCTGCTCAGCTTCGACCGCGGCGGGAAGGTGCGTCGCGCCGACGGCGAGATCAACACCGTCACCTCGATCACCGAGATGGTCGGTCCGCAGCAGATCCCCGAGCTGAACCCTGATTTCCGGATGGTCTGGACGACCTTCCGCGTCGAGTGCCGGCGGGACCGGCACCTGCCGGATTACGCGGCCATCCGCGAATCCCTGCCTCTCTGACATCCCCTCGCCTCACCCCGCGCGCACCGCGGGGCCATCGGCGTACCCACGAAAGGAGCGGTCATGGCCGCCACCGATTTCCGGACCCTTAAGGACAAGAACGACGCGCTGGTGATGTCGGCGCAGGACTGGCTGGTCCTGATGCACGACTGGGAACCCGGCGCGCCCTACATGCCGACCGACCTCACCGACTCCAGCGGCGTGCTGCAGACGCTGCCCGCCGGGTGGTTCACCTCCGGTGAGCTGCAGAAGGCCGCCGGTGTGAGTCTGGCGCCCGACACCCAGACCTCCGACATCGAAGGCTACGGCTCCTCGTCGGCGCGCCGCACGATGGTCACCGCGGAGAAGTTCACCATCGACTACTTCGCGCAGGAGTGGCGCAAGAAGAACTTGGAGCTGTGGCACAACGTCGACCTGTCGGCCGTGGCCGCTGCCCCGGGCAAGGGTTTCCGCGCGACGAAGACCTCCAGCTTGAAGGTGCGCTACTACAGCGCGATCCTCATCGCCCAGGACGAGGGCGTCGGGTCCCTGTACCCGTTCTTCCTCTACCCCAAGGTGTCGGTGTCCAAGCGGTCGCCGATGGCTGGCGAGCAGGGCAAGGAGCTCGGTCTGCCCGCGACGCTGACCGTGTTCGACGACCCGGAGTTCGGTGGCATGTACGACTTCGGTGTCGCCGGCGCGGGCTTCGACGCCATCGCCCAGGACGCGGGCTTCGCCGCGGCCGCGACCTCGATCAACATCACCCCGGCCGCGGCGAGTCTGGCGGTCGGCGAGCAGGCGCAGCTGCTGGTGATCGACAACAACGGCTTCGACCGCACCGCGGAGTGCACCTACGGCACCTCCAACGCGGGCCGCGCCACGGTCTCACCCACCGGCCGCGTCACCGCGGTGGCCGTCGGCTCGGCGGCCACGATCACCGCCACCCTCGGCGCGCTGAACGACACCGCCGCCATCACCGTCGCCTGACCGCGGCCCCGATCGCCCCCCGCGCCGTTCCTGGTGCGGCGCGGGGCGGCACCCACCAGGACCACCAGGGACCAGGAGAGAACCATGACCACCCCCCGAAAGACCACGGCCCGCAAGGCCTCCCCGCGCACAGCCCAGCCGAAGACCGTCGAGGCGAAGGTATCGGCCTTCGCCGCGCTGCGGGCCCGCGCCGGCGACCGCGAGCTCGGAGTGCGCGCCGCGACCACCCCGTACGAGATCCCCGGCTTCGAGCCCCCGATCACCGTGACCTGGCCGACTCTGCTGAGCGAGGAGGTCGCCCTCGAGATCGCCAGCCGCAACGGTGACGTGATCGGCTACCTGCACACGCTGCTCGGCGACGTCGACTTCGTGCGCGTCCTCGCCCGCTTCGAGCAGGAGCCGGACGGCAAGAAGCTGCTCGTCGGCCTGCAGCTCGCCATCAGCGACCACTTCCTCGGCCGCGGCGCCGGTGATGTGCCGGGGGGTACTCCGGCCTCGTCGACCTCGTAGGGGGCTACGGGGCCGAGCTCCGCTGGGATCTGCACGAGATCCTGCGCCTGGACCTCAACGACTGGCTGCGCGGCGACGCCGACTGGCGTGACCTCTGGGAGTACGCCGAGCGGATCCGGCGTCGCCCCGGCTCGGCCCTGAACGCGGCCGTCCTCCAAGACCCGGACGTCGTCGAAGAGCTCGCCGCGCTGCGAGACGACGGCGTCGGCCTGCCGATCGAGGGATTCACCCCGATCCTTGCCCGGCTGGCGTCGCTGGAGGACCGGCTGACCCAGCTGCTCTACGTCGCAGCGAAAGCCCCGACGGGCTCAGCCCCGACCGCGCCCCGGCCGACGTACCCCCACCACGAACGTCGCGAGGAGCTGCGCCGCAGGCGCATGACCCGTCTCGAGCTGCAGCTGATTCCAGGAGGTGACGACGACTGATGGCGACCTACTCGGCAGGCTCGGCGAGCGTGCGGATCAAGCCGGACTTCTCCGGCTTCATCCGCCAGCTCCGCGCCGATTTGGCGGAGGTCGAGGCCAAGTACGGCGTCGAGATCAACCCGGACATGACTGGGTTCGCGGCCGCGCTCGAGACGCGCCTCGGCGAGATCCAGGCCCGCCTGGGTGTCGAGATCTTCGCCGACATGACCGGGTTCGCCACCGACCTGGAGGCCCGGCTGGGCGAGATCCAGGCGAAGCTCGGCGTCGAGATCGAGCCCGACACGGCCGGGCTCGAGACCGAGCTGCAGACCGAGCTGGCCGGTGTCGACGGCAAGGTCGAGGTCGAGGTCGGCGTATCCGAGGACAGCCTGACCAGGGCTGAGGAGAAGATCAGGACACGCCTCGGCAAGATCTCCGTCGAGATCCGGGTCTCGGCCAACACGCAGCCGGCCGCGGCCGAGATCGCCGCGCTGCGCCGCCTCAACAGGCGCTTCACCATGCGCGTGGACGCCGAGACCAACCCGGCCGCGCGCGAGATGGAGGCCCTGCGCCGCCTGAATCGCACGCACACGATGCGCGTCGACGCCGACACCTCGCGCGCCGCCGCGCAGATGGCCGCGCTGCGTGCCGCGAACGCTGCCGCGTCGGCGGGCAGCGGCGGGGGTGCGGGCGGGTCGGGCCTGCAGCTGACTGCGCTGATGAACGCCGCGGCGCTCGGCGTCGGCCTGCTGCCCGCGGCCGCCAGCGCGATCGCCGAGATCGGCGCCGACGTCCAGTCGCTGTTGCAGAACATCGTGCTGATCCCTGGCGCTTTCGCCGCGGCAGGCGCCAGCTTCTTCACGCTGTCGGTCGGCCTCGACAAGATGAAGGACGCCTTCTCGGACTCCCCGAAGAAGGCGGCCAAGGCATACGCCGCGCTGTCGGACGAGGGCAAGAAGACCGTCGATACCCTCAAGGGGTTCGGCCCAGCGTGGGACAAGATCAAGGACTCCGTCCAGGACACCACGCTGTCCGGGCTGTCTCTGCCGCTGAAGGACCTGCTGACCACCCAGCAGCCGGTCCTACGCGACGGCATGACCCAGCTTGCCGGCCAGTTCAACGGCATCTTCAAGACCGTGATCGCCGAAGCGGGCAGCGACAAGAGCGTCGGCGCGCTGCGCGGGATCTTCGGCAGCACCTCGGCCGCCGCTGGTGAGCTGAACCGGGCTGTCGTGCCGATCATCTCGACGATCCGGACCCTGGCCACCTCGGGCTCCAGCGTGATGCCGCAGCTCGCCGCCAGCTTCGCGACCGCGGCCGCCAAGGCGGACATCTTCTTCGCCAAGGCCAACCAGTCCGGCGACCTCTCGCGCTGGATGCAGGAGGGCATCACCGCGGCCGGGCGGCTGCTGTCGGTGCTGGGCAATCTCGGCTCCAGCCTGGCGTCGATCTTCCGCGCCACGAAGGGCGACGGCGACGGCTTCCTCCTCACGATGGACAAGCTCACCGAGCGGATGGCGACCTGGCTCAAGAGCTCCGAAGGCCAGGCCGAGCTGCGCACCTTCTTCTCAGAGGGCAAGCAGTCCCTCTCGGAGTGGAAGCCGGTGCTCGAGTCGGTCGGCACGATCATGGGATCGCTGTACTCCGCTGCGCAGCAGTGGTCCGCGATCCTGCTCCCTTTCCTGCAGGCCGGAGCGAGCCTGCTGTCGAGCCACAACGGCATGCTGCAGACGATCCTGGTGAGCTACTTCGCCTTCCGGACCATCTCGCCGATCCTGAGCGCGCTCCAGGCCGGATTCGGGTCGGCCACCGCGGCAGCCGGCCGCTTCCAGACCGCCTTCGCCGCCGCGAACACCTCGGCCAGCACGCTGTCACGCACCGGCTCCGGCCTGGCCGCCATGCTCGGCAGCGGCGGCATGCTCGGCATCGCCGTGGCGGGCGCCGCCATCGGCCTCGGCCTGCTCGCCCAGAAGCACCAGGAGGCCGCGGCCGCGGCGTCCGAGCAGAAGCGGCAGCTCGAGCAGCTGCGCGAGACCCTCGACGACCAGACCGGCGCGGTCACCGAGGAAACCCGCGCCACCGTCGCCAAGGACCTCGAAGACCGCGGGTTCCTCAAGCGCGCACAATCTCTCGGCGTCGACCCCGGCCAGTACGTCAACGCGGGCATCGGCATCGACGAGGCGGGCAAGGCGAAGATCAACGAGCGCCTCACCGCGATCATCCTGGAGCAGATCCCCAAGTCGACCTCGACCGGCGCCCCGGCCCTGTTCGAGCAGACCGCGGCCGGCCTCGGCCTGTCACAGACCGACCTCGCTCAGGCCGTGCAGGGCATCCCGGAGGCAGTCACCAAGTTCGAGCAGGCGTGGAGCCGGACCGGCGGCGGCATGGGCGGCAGCCTCCAGGACCTGGCCGAGCTCAAGGCGGCCCTGAACGACGTCGGCGAATCGGCAGGCACCCTCGGTGGTGAGCTCAACGGCCTCGACACCAGGACCGGCCAGGCCGCGGAGGGTCAGCGCCGCCTGTACGCCGCGCTGAACGGGACCTTCTCGCTCACCGATGAGGGGCGGCAGAAGTTCAAGGACCTCGGCGTCGAGGTGCTGAACGTGCCGAACGAGAAGACCGTGCAGGTCAAGACCAACAGCCCGGAGGAGATCCAGCGGCTGCGGGACCTCGGCTACACGGTCGAGGCGCTGCCCGACGGCACGGTGAAGATCATCCTCGACGACGCCGCGGCGAAGGCGTCGATCGCCGCGCTGCAGGCACCGGGCACCAAGGTCATCACCATCGAGCAGCGCGTCCAGGCGGGCATCGACAATCCCTCGCTCCGCGAGGGCGCTGCGCCCTACAGCCCGGAGTCCGGGTACGTCCACTACGCCTCCGGCGGCTCGATCACCGGCGGCGTGGCCGGCCGCGACAGCGTGCCGATCCTGGGCATGCCCGGCGAGCACATGCTGACCACCTCCGACGTCGATAAGCTCGGCGGCCAGGCCGGCGTCTACCGCTTCCGTGCCGCGCTGCAGGCCGGCCTGGTCAAGCCGATGGCCACCGGCGGCGCGGTCGAGTGGACCGACAAGAACGAGATCGACCTCCAGCAGGCACAGGTCGCGGTCACGCAGGCGCAGGAGAAGCTGACCAAGCTGGAGAACAACCCGAAGGCGTCGGAGGCCGACAAGGAGCAGGCCCGCCTGAAGGTGCAGGAGGCCCAGCTCAAGGCCCAGGAGCTGCAGAACAAGAAGGACGGCATCTCCACCGCGCCCGCGCCGCAGGCACCCCTGCCGGGCAAGGTCTCGGCCGAGGAGCTGGCGATCGCCGACGCCGAGGACGCCGTCGACCAGGCCAACGCCAAGCGCAACCAGGTCTACAACGACCCGGCTTCTACCGACGCCGACAAGGCGCGCGCTGACCGTGACTACCAGAAGGCGCAGAACAGCCTCGAATCGACGAAGACCTCGAAGTCGGGGTCGTCGAGTTCGCTGCCGGAGAGCTACTCCGCGCAGGGGATCGGCAAGGCGGCGGGCGAGATCATCGCGACCGGGATCCTCAGCTTCTTCGGCCTGGAGAACAGCGTGCTGTCCAGCACGAACACGTACAACAAGGCCGCCAACACCGTCTACTCGTACTACAACGGCACCGGCTCGTCGTCGTCCGGATCCTCCTCGACCGGCACTTCGTCGAGCACCACCGGCGGCGGCTACTCCTACACCCCGAAGGAGACCACCACCGGCACCGGGACCGGGACGTCGAGCAAGAGCACCACCGGTGAGTCCACCACCGGCGGCTCGACGACCGGCGTGGAGCGCTGGCGCAGCACATTCGCCTCGGTGCTCTCGGCGCTGGCGATGCCCTCGAGCTGGCTGGAGCTCGGCCTGAAGCAGATGGCCACCGAGTCCGGCGGCAACCAGTGGGCCATCAACAACAGCGACTCGAACGCCGCAGCGGGCACGCCGAGCAAGGGGCTCATGCAGGTCATCGACCCGACCTTCGCGCGCTACCGATCGAGCCTGTACGCCAACAACATCTGGGACCCCTCGGCCAACATCGGCGCCGCCCTGCTCTACACGCAGGCCCGCTACGGCAGTCCCGTCGGCGTGTGGGGCAAGGGCACCGGCTACGCGACCGGCGGCTGGGTCAGCGGGCCGGGGTCGACCACGAGCGACAGCATCTTCGCGCCGTGGCTCAGCGACAAGGAGTTCGTCGTCAACGCCGCGGCGGCCGCGCAGCACGGCGGCCTGCTCGAGGCGATCAACGCCGGCCAGGTGCCGACCCTGCCTGCGGGCTTCGGCGCGTCCTCCTCGTCTTCGACGTCGACCTCGTCGACCACCCGCGACCACTCGATCAATTTTCACGGCGACATGCACGTCATGGACAACGAAGGGCTGGTCCGAGAGATGAACCGATTCACCGACATCCAGTCGGTCGGCGCGCTGGCGGCGTTCTGATGCCTTCGCAGATGCACATCTGGATGAAGGGCTCAGACGGATCCCGGTGGGATCTGTCCGGCCCGGGCCAGGGTGACCAGGGGGCCGAGCTGCGCCCCGGTCCGAAGAAGCTCATCGACGCCCCCGCCAAGACGTTCTGGGTCCAGGGCGGTGCGCGGATGCACTACCAGGGCCACCAGTTCGAGCGCCGCGACCCAGTGTTCGTCGTGAACATCTTCGACCCCACCGGCAGAGGCAACCCCGACACCTGGCGCGACATCGACAGCCGATTCCGGCTGGCCCTCGGGATGTATGACGAGGAGTTCCAGATCGTCGTCGAGATCGGCTCCGATGTGCGCACTCTCAACATGCGCCTGCTGTCGGAGCCGGTGGCCTACGAGAACGGCGGTCACGAGGGCAAGGACCCTCACCTCTACGCAGAGTCCACGCTGCTGATCAACGCGGCAGCGAGTCAGCCGTTCTGGTCCGGGCCCGACATCGTGCAGGAGTGGGAGCTGCCCTCCGGCACCTCCGGCAGCACGAGCTTCGTCTACCAGAACCGCGGCGATGTGATCATCTGGCCGCGGTACTTCGTCACCGCCCCCGGCACCTGGACACTGCCGGACCGGTCCTGGGGCCAGGAGATCGCACACCAGCGCCCGGTCGGCGCAGACCTCGGCCGCGACGTGCCGCTGCCCGCGCTGCTGGCCGGCGAGGACGCCGACGTGAACTCCGACCCGGACGAGGAGTACATCGTCACAGCCAACAACTCCCCGGCCTGGGCACGCGCCAACGGGAAGTCGCTGCTGTACCCGATCAAGGCGCGGACCAAGCCGGTATCGCTGCCCATCTCGGTCACCGGCGCGACCGCAGGCGCGGCGATCCAGCTCACGCTGCCGCAACGTTTCAGCCGACCGCTGGGGGTGAGCCTGTGAGCACCGGCCTCGCTGACATCCCCCGGCTGCGCCTGCAGTGTGAGGCGATCCGCGAGCAGCACCGCGAGATGCGCGCGGCCAAGCCCCTGATCCGGCTGTGGGCCAACCGCCCCGACGGCGCGCCCGGGCTGGTGCTGCGCGGCATCGCGGCCGACAACATGGCCGGCCAGTTCCCGTTCCGCAAGAACAGCTTCGGCACCGGCGGCACCCTGAAGCTGCGGCTCGATCATCACCTGGCCCGCTGGATCGTCCGGGTCCCCAACGACGCCACCGCGAAGAAGAACATCGTGATCACGGTGGACTTCATGGGCGGCAAGCTCCGCTGGTCCGGGCTGCTGAAGAGCTGGAAGGTGATCCGCGACAGCGCGGGAATCCGCTACCTGGAAACCACCTGGATCGACGACCTGCAGTTCCTGCAATTCATGCTCGGCCCGCCGAATCCGCTGCTGCCGATTCCCCTGTTCCAGTTTCCACGGGTGCTGCCGATCTTCGGGCCCGCGAAATGGGCGATCTCGATGCTGATCCTGATCAACCTCATCCGGTTGAACGGGAACCTGTGGACCCTGCCCGACGACCCATTCGCCGTCGAGTCCTGGGACGACCTATTCGACTGGTCGGACTGGCAGGTCCTCATCAAGGCCAACCCGTTCGACCTCGACGACAGCTCGCTGTGGACGATCCTCGCGACCCGCATGAACCGCATCGACGAGGTGATCGCCGATGCGCTCGACGACGCGCAGCTGGTCATGACCTACCGGCGCATCCTCACCGTCGATGGCGAAACCTCCGATGTCCCAGGCGTCCCCGAAGTCGCCAACGGCGCGCTCGTCCTCGAGGTCCAGGACAAGTCGGGGTATTGGAACGCCGACGGCACCGGCACCGGCGGCGGCGTCGCCGGCGGATTCATCCGCACTGTCCAGGCGTTCACCGCCGGG
Source organism: Nocardia thailandica NBRC 100428 (assembly GCF_000308795.1). Lineage (GTDB taxonomy): Bacteria > Actinomycetota > Actinomycetes > Mycobacteriales > Mycobacteriaceae > Nocardia > Nocardia thailandica. Next base: position 46,784 of record NZ_BAGK01000045.1, read on the forward strand.
TTCATCGAGGACTCCTCGGTGCTGGTCATGGACGACCCGACGGTCCACCCCGAGGAGTACAGCACCCCCGGGTTCGTCGGCACCAAGCCGGGATTCCCGTGGGTGGTCGTGCGGGATTCGCAATGGACGGCGATCCAGTCATCGCAGCTGGTCTACTCGCCCCCGACCGCCGTGGGCGTCATCGTCGGCGGCGACAATCCCATGGCGGACTCGCTGGCCAAGCTGGCCATCGAATCCACGGCCGCCTTGATCGGCTATTTCCTCCTCGGAGGGTTCTCGGCGCTCGGATCCATCGCGGCAGATATCGCGATGCCGTTCCTGCAGGGAACCATTCTGGCCTGGCTGCAGTGGGAGAACTATGGCCGCGGCCACAACCTCGGCTGGGTCCACCTGTACGAGCTGTACCAGCAGGGCGCCGAGAACAACGCCTGGAGTTTGAGCGCGATCGCCGCACTGCGCGCCGGGTTCCTCGCATCGAGAGCCGAGACCGCCCACCAGTTCTCGATGGGCATCGGCGCTCAGCACCTACCCGGCCTGCACTTCGTGATCGGTGACCGGATCGGTTCGGTCGACTCCTACGTCGATGAGCGGATCTTCGTCGAGCAGGTCGAGGAGATCGACCCCTCCTGGGACTGGACCAGCGGCAAGCAGCTCGACATCAAGGTCACCGTCGGCCAGGCCAAGGCCGCCATGTCCCAGGCCGAGCGCAGCAGCCGCCTGCTGTCCAAGGCACTCACCACGCTCAGCAACATCGGCGTGCACCTCGTCTCGTGATGGAGATCCCCATGGCCACACCGCCCCCGCCACCTGGCTTCGAGCACCTGGACATGAGCGACCCTCAGCAGGCGCTGGCCTGGGCACTCGGCTCGATGCCCTCCCATCAGCCCGGCGGCCAGCCGGTCGGCATCCCGCCCAAGGTCGTCCCCGCCTGGTCGGAGTTCCTGACGAAACTCGGGCTGGTCTACGACCCGTCCCGCCAGGTTCTCTTCCCCGTGGTCGACGACAAGCCGAACCCGATGGGCTGGCTCTCACCGGTGCAGTGGGTCAGCCGCGAGGAATACGACAAACACGAGGCCGCGCGCGCCGGCCGCGTCGCCGACATGGAGGCCGCGCTGCAGCGCATGGATCCCGGTCTCGCGCAGCGCATCGCCGACATGACCGACCCGGAGAAGCGCGACGCGATGGCAGCTCAGGCCGTCGCCATCGGCGACGTGCTCTCCCGCATCCAGCAGCAGCACGGAGGTGGCCAGAATGGCTGAGAAGGTTCTGCCCTACGACCGCCGCTGGGTCACGCAGGAGACGGGCTGGTACTGCGGCCCGGCGTCGGCGCAGACCATCCTGCAGTCGCGGGGGATCTTCGTCGAAGAGTCCCAGCTCGCGCGCGAGATCGGGACCACCTGGAACGGGACCGACTACGTCGGGCTCATCGAGCCGGTACTGAACGCGCACCTCGGCCAGGACGTCTACGTCTCCCGCTACCTGGAGGTCGACCCGGCCGCGCCCGAGCAGGTCGAGCGGCTGTGGCGCGACATCGTGGCCAGCATCGAAGCGGGCTTCGGCGTGGTGGCCAACATCGTCGCGCCGGTGGACAACTACCCGCGCGGCGTCCGCGGTTCGGTCTCGCCGTCGTACTCCGGCGGCACGGTCTACCACTACATCGCGGTGATGGGCTACAGCGACGAGGACGGCGCGCGCTCGGTGTGGATCGCCGACAGCGGCTTCCGCCCGTTCGGCTACTGGCTCAGCTTCGCCCAGCTCGCCACGCTCATCCCGCCGAAGGGGTACGCAGCCGCGCCGGTCGGTCCGCCGCCGCCCCCGCCGCCGGGCCTCACTGCCGAGGTGCTGTCGGATGCGATGGGCGCGGCGCTGCCCCTCGAGCGGTACCGCGAGCTGCTGCCCGCCGTCACCGAGGCCCTGCGTGCTGCGGGCTGCACCACCGTCGACCGCGCCGCGATGTGGATGGCGCAGGTCGGCCACGAGTCCGCTGGCCTGCGGTACATGGAGGAGCTGGCTGACGGCTCGGCCTACGAGGGCCGCGCCGACCTCGGCAACACCCAGCCCGGCGACGGCCGCCGCTTCAAGGGCCGCGGTCCGATCCAGATCACCGGACGCCACAACTACGCCGCGGTGTCCGCCTGGGCTTTCGCGCAGGGCCTCGTACCGACGGCTACCTACTTCGTCGACAACCCGGCCGAGCTCGGCACCGACCGCTACGCCTTCGCCGGCGTGACCTGGTACTGGACCGTCGCGCGCCAGATGAACCGCTTCGCCGACGCCGCTGACATCGAGGGTGCCACCCGCGCCGTGAACGGTGGGCTCACCAACCTCGACGACCGCGTCGACCGATGGAACCACGCCCGCGCACTCGGCGCGGCGCTGCTACCCGAGGAGGACTCCACCATGGCCGCACTCACCCCCGAGGAGCAGCGAGAACTGCTCGACGGCGTGCGCTACATCCGCGACCAGCTCGGCCCCGGCGTCGACGACTGGGGCGAAGACGGAGACCTGGGCCGAAACGCCAAGGGTCAGCGCCTGACCCTGCGGGCCGGCCTCGCCAAGCTGATCCGGAAGGTCGGTGCCTGATGAACTCCCGCGTCCCCGAGCCTGCGCTGGTCCGCTCCACGCTGGTCGCCTTGTCCGGCGTCGTCGCCTTCATCCTCGGCAAGAACATCGACGTCAGCTGGATCGAGCCGCTGGTTACCCTCTACGGGCTCGCCGCGCCGGTCATCGCCGGCTTCCTCATCCGCCGCGCGGTTACCCCGGTCTCTGACCAGGTCGGTCTACGGAGCGGCCAGTGAGCCCAGAGCAAATCACTGCCTTCGGTGGCATCATCGCTGCGATACTCGCTGCCTGGACCGCCTTCCAGGGCAAGAAGGTCGCCGAGCTGCAGGGCCGCATCGAGAAGCTCGAAGAGGAACTGTCGGCCGCCGAGGAGCTAGGCCGCGCAGCAATGCGATACATCCGCAAGTTGTGGCGGTGGAGCGATCAGCGCGACATCGCCCACCAGCGCGGCGTCGAGCCCCCGGAACAGCCGCCTCTGCCCGACCTCCTCAAGGATGAGCTGTGACCTTCCCGGTCGGCGCGGGCGGCACGAACCCCGGCAACTGGGGCGTCTCGGCCGGTGGCGGCATCCCGCGGATGAACCAGCTCAGCCAGGGCGCGGTCACCGACCAGATCGCCAACGAGGCGCTGCAGGGCAGCTCGTGGGGCGGCCTCGGTGGGATGCTGATCAACCTCGTGCTGTCGCTGGTCGCCGGGGTTGTCGGCGCGATCCTCGGCGGCTTCGCCTCCGTGCTGGACGCGATCTTCGGCACCGTCGATGACGCCTACATCGCCGGCATGCCGACGATCAACGACCACACCCAGTCCATCACCGAGCTGGAGCAGGCCGTCGAGGCGCTGATCCTGCAGGGCGTGGCGATCAAGTTCACGTCGAACAACACCTACGTCCCGAGCGAAGGCATCGTCTCTGTCGACGTGATCCTGATCGGCGCTGGCGGCGGCGGGTCGAGCGGAAGCTATGACGCTCTGATCGACGGCACGCGCTCCGGCGGTGGCGGCGGTGGCGGTGGCGAGACCCACGTGAACGTGCCGGCCTCGCTGCTGCCGACGAACATCGACGGGACCTACAAGGGAATCCAGATCATCGTCGGCGCGGGCGGGGCCGGCGCGACGTCGGACTCCGGTGTCGGAACCGGCGGCGGTCACACCCGGTTCGGGCCCGAGGTCGGCAGCATCGCGCAATCGTGGCTGCTCGGCGGTGGAGGCAACGGCGGCGCCTGGGGCAACTCGGGCCCGGTCGCCCCCGGTGGCGTGGGGATGATCCCCGGCGGTGCTGGTGACCGCGGCCTCGGCCCGGCTGGCGCCGGAGTCGGCGCGGGGCACTCGACCAGCGCCTACGACCTGCACGGTGGCGGTGGTGGCGGCGGCCGCGGCGGCGCACAGGGCCGTGGCGGCGGTTCACCCGGCGGCGGCGGCGGCATCTCGCCCGGCGGCGCTCCCGCAACGCCTGGCGCCGCAGGCGAATCGCCGTCGACCATCGTGGCCACCGGCGGTGGTGGCGGTGGCGGCGGTGCATCAGGCTCGGCCGGCGGCGGCAACGGCGGCTTCCCCGCCGGGGGCGGCGGAGGGTCGGCCTGCGACACCGGCGGCGCAACCTTCGGCGGCAACGGGGCCAACGGGGTTGTCTACGTCATCGAGCGGATGGCCTGATGCAGGTCGTCGCGGTGATGCGCGTCTACACCACGTCCGCCACCTGGACGAAACCTGTCGGGCTGCGCGCCCTGGACGTGATCGTCCGCGGCGCGGGCGGCGGCGGATCGGCCAGCACCGGCGGCGGCGGGGGAGCGCTCGCCATCAACACCGCCAGGCGGATCTCACCACTCGAGCTGCCGGACACGGTAGCCGTCACCGTCGGCGCTGGCGGATCCTCCGGCGGCAACGGCGGCAGAAGTGCCTTCGGCAGCCTGCTCACCGCGCCGGGCGGATCCGGCGGCACCAGCGGCGGCGCAGGAGGACTCACCTTCGCCCGCGGCGGCAACGGTGGTACGAGCGGCCAGCCAGGGGAGACGGTGACCGCTGGAGTCGTACGCCTGCTCGCAGCAGGTGGCGGCGGCGGTGGATCCGGATCGACCGGCGGCGGCTCCGGCCGCGTCCCCGGCAACACAGACCACCCGATCTGGTGGGAGTGGTGCCAGTCCGGCGGCGGCGGCAACAGCGCCAGCGCCGGCGGCTACCCCTGCGGCGGAGGCGGTGCCGGTGCAGTCGGCGCCGACGGGGTCGTGACCGTCATCGAGTACTACGCAGAGGAGGACTGAATGGCTACCGCCACCAAGGTGCTGGAGAACGTGGCCGGGCACGCAGGCCCGGCGACCGTGTACCGGCTGGACCCGCCGCGGCTGTCGGCCGGTGTCGAGTACGACCACGTCACTATCTGGATCGACGATGCCACCCGCTGGCAGGCCGCCGAGGTCGTCGCGATCTGGAGCACCGAGCGCGGGGCGGCCGTCGGTGGGAGCATCATCCGCCGGGCGGGCAGCTTCGTGCTCCAGGACGATTACGCCGGTCAGCCGGAGTACGTGTCTGGTGCACACCAGTGGGCGCTCGGCATGCTCGGCGGCTACCAGATCGTCGAGCCCGAGCCCGAGCCGGAGCCGCAGCCCGAGGACGACGCGGCGTGAGCGACACCTTCGGGCACGACCCGATCCAGCGGCCGATCGTCCTGTCGACCGCGGCCGCCTTCGTGCACCAGATCCAGCCGCGGACAACTCCGTTCCCGGCCGGGATCGAGGCGCGCATCGAGCTGTGGGACTCCACCTGGGCCACGCTGCTCGACACCTGGGACGCGACCACGGTCACCACCTCGCTGATCGAGTGGGCGATCGAGCCCTCCTCGACCGGCGCGATCCCCGAGCACTCCCGCTACCGGCTGTACCTGACCTACCCCACCGCGCCCGCGCTGCCCTACCTCTGGGCCACCGGCGCCGTGATCCGCAAGTAGCCCACCCCGTCCCCCCTCAGCCCCCGAGCCTTCCGGCCGGGGGCTTCGTCGTATCAGGAGGTCCCCATGGCCATCGCAGTACCCGTGACTCGGCAGGCACTCGCCGACGCCTACAAGACCCGAGGCGGCGCAGGTACCGTCTGGGTGTCCCTGCACACCGGCGACCCCGGCTCAACCGGCACGGCCGAGGCATCCGGCGGCACACCAGCCTACGCCCGCAAGCAGTCGACCTGGACGAGCGGCAGCGGCGGCGCGCTCACCGGCTCGCAGGTGGTGATCGACGTGCCCGCTGGCACCTACACCTACGCTGGCCTGTGGGACGCGGTGAGCGGCGGCAACTTCATCGACAAGGTCGCCATCACCAGCACCACACTGGGCAGCCAGGGCCAGATCCTCGTCACCCCGAGCTACACCCAGAGCTGATGCGCGCCGACCTCCCGCAGCCGAGCACGGACTACGCCGACCAGCCGGTCAGCCGCTGGCGCGCTGACGCGCCCGGGCCCACCGTCGAGGTGATCCCCGGCGTGCCTGCGGGAGTGGTCATCCCGGACGGAGTCGTCGCCAACTTCACCGGCGTCGGCCTGGCCGCCGCTGCACTCATTGCGAAGCCGGGCCTGCACCCGACCTTCACCGGCCGCGGCGAGCTGGCCGCAGCGGTGTCGGTGAAGGTCTCCGTACTCGCCGTCTTCACCGGCGCGGGCACCGTCGATCTGTCGGCCTCGCTGCCCGCACGCTTCACCGGCGCGGGCGTGCTGTCGGCGATCGCCCGCCCGGGCCGCCAGCTCGGCGCGGGCTTCACCGGCAGCGGCGCGCTCACGGCCGGGGTGCTGCCCGTCGGTACCACCACCGCGCCGTACACCGGCAGCGGCCTGGCGGTCGGCGCGGTCGGCGTCGCCGTGGCCGCAGCCTTTACCGGCGCGGGCACTCTGTCGGCGGTCGCCCTCGGCGGTATCCCCGTGGCCGCGGCCTTCACCGGCGCGGGCGTGCTGTCGGCCACGACCAGCTACCGGTACGCGGTCACCGCCGCGTTCACCGGCAGCGGCGCGCTGGCTGTTGCTCAGCAGACCTTCTCTGTGACGGCGGATTTCACCGGCTCCGGAACGCTCGCTGCGACGGCGACGAAGGTCGGCGTGAGCTTGGCCGACGACTTCAACCGCGCGGACGGCGCGCTCGGGTCCAACTGGACCGCGGCGAGCACCGCGCCGACGATTGCGACCAACCGGAGCCAGGCCGGGAACCCCGGCGGCACGAACCTGACCGTCGTCTACGCGGCCCGGCACAACACCGTGCTCGCCACCGATTCGCAGGAAGTATCGGTCGTCCTCACCACGGCCACAGCGAACGGCTCGACCGCGCTGTCGGGCGGGGCCTTCCTGCGCAGCACCACCGGCGGCGACCGCGTCGAGATCGCCATCATCTCCGGCACGGTCCAGATCCTCAGCTTCATCGCCGGCGTGCGGACACAGCGCGCGGTGAACAGCAGCATCGGCACGCCGACGAGCGGGAGGATGACCGCCGTCGGGAACGTGTACACCGCGTACATCAACGGCAGCGGGACCGCGGCCTGCACCTGGACCGACAGCGGCAACCTGATCGCCATCGGCTCGACGACCCGGTCCGTGGGGCACCTCACCGTCGGTCAGACCAACGGCATCGGCCAGCTGTCCCGCGGCTACGCCATCGACTCCTGGGCCGCCGCCGACATCGTCTAGATCTTCGGCGAGAGGGTCCTGCCCGAAGAGATGTCGCTGGCGGCATACGTCCAGGCGGAGGTGGCCACGTCCGGCGGGGTTCCTGCGGTGATCACCAACCGGTACACGAGAGCGTCGGCTGACGGCGCTGGCAGCCGAAACGAGAAGGTGCAGAGCGCAGGCCCAAGGTCACCCTTTCGGTAGACGCCAGAGCTGAGCTTTGAACTCGACGCAACCACGCCCAGATCCCCGGCTCCGACCACGGTCCACAGTTCGACGCGGGAACCGGTAGTCAGCAGTCGGCCGTCGACAGACACGGCACACGAGTCCCCTGCCGGACCGACGTGCGTGGTAATCAGCTCACCAGTCACCTCGGCCGACGACTTCGATGCTGTCGGGCGGGTGAGGGTGATCGCAACGATCGCCGCGGCAGCGACGAGAGCCAGCGCGATAGCACCGCACAGGATCCAGATAAAGCGGACTTTGCGTGCAGTGGTGGGATCCCCGGTCGTCACGTCGGGGAGTCTCGCACGCCGCTTCGCCTGTCGCTTCGCAAATGACACGAAAGCGCCCCACCGGATCGGAGACGGTGGGGCGCTTTTCGCATGTCCGGGGTCAGTCCTCCTCGGCCGCGCCGCGGCTCGCACGCTGCACACCGGCCAGGCCCTGCCAGTCGAGCGACGCCTGACGGCCGTCGACCCCCTCCCGGCGCTGACCGGTGTTGCTGTCCGGGCCGGGGAGCATGAGCTCCTCCACGTTCACCTCCTCTCGCTCGTCGCAGGAATAGAGCAGGTCATCCACGCAGGGTGCGCCAGAGCATGTAGGCGGCGCCCACGCTTATGCCGATCGCGACTACGGCCAGGAAAACGTCCATGCCATCCTCCGGAGTCGGGTCAGATATCGAGAAGCCGCCGCGCGTAGGTCGCCTCGTCTGCGACGGTGATCACATCCGCGGCGCGGATGAGTTCTTCGGGGATCTCGCCGTCGGCGAAGTGGTCCGCGCTCGGCACGAACACCGCCTCGATCGCGGCGCCGCGCACCACGTCGATCACCTGCTCGATGGGCCGCCGCGTCTCGCCGGTGAGGGCGACGACCTTGCGGATGTCGTAGCCGTATCTCGCGGCGAGCGAGCGGATCTGGGTCTCGTGCCAGGCCTGTGCGTGCCCCGAGACGTCGCGGCGCAGGTAGCCGATCGCCGGGGCCTTCATGCGACGGTGCCTAACGTGAGCCCGTCGGACGACGGCCCCCAAGCTGCGCCGCCGTCGTCGGTGTGCTCTCGCACGAGGCCCATCGCGCACAGCTGCTGCAGGTAGCGCGCGGTGTGCGGCACGCTGTGGCCCAGCCGCCCGGCCAGATCGTCCGCTGTCATCCGGCCGCCGTCGCCGTGACGCACCAGGGCGGTGAGTATCCAGCTCTGGCAGCGGGTCAAATCACCCGAGCTATCTACGTTTTCGAGGGCGGTCATCGAGTCACCTCGCTAGGGTCGGTTGGATCTACAACTGACCCTTCCGGACTCCGCTGTGACAGGTGGTGGCACGCAGGGGACACCTAGGTGACACTTCACTTCTCGGGCTACTCGACAGGGGCGACGATGTCTACGGTTGGTGAATGGACCGGCGCGCGCACCAAGGCTCTGCGCGAGGCACTGCGCATCGGCCAGCTGGCCTTCGCGACTGCGATGGAGGTGCACGTGCGCACCGTGAAGCGGTGGGAGGCCGGCGGCCGCATCCGCGCGGACTACGCCGCCGATCTGGACATCCTGCTGAGTCGGCTCACCGACGCTGAGCGGGAGCGATGGATAGCCCTGCTGCCCGAAGGAGATCCCGTGAAGCGCCGCCACCTGCTGCGATCCGCGCCCGTCGCCGCCGGACTCCTGGCCGTCGGCCTCGACGCCGACCGCGCTGCCTGGCTGGCGTCCGGCGCAGGACGCCCCGACCGCACGGCCGTCGACCTGGTCCGCTCGACTCTGCACGCCGCGATGCAGCTCGACGACATGCACGGATCGCCCGCGGCTCAGGGGCTCGTCGTCGCACAGCAGCAGGTGACTGAGGCGATGCTGCGCGAGTGCGGCCCCGAGCTGCGCCAGCCCGTGCAGTCGCTGCACGCCGAGTGGCTCGGATTCGCAGGCGCGTTGGCCTGGGACGCAGGGGAGTACTCAACGGCCGCGCGGCTCTACCACCTCGCCCGCGACCTGGCGCACGAGGCAGAGGACAACGACCTCGCCGCCTACATGCTGGCCGGTCTCAGCCAGCTCGCGATCTGGGAGCGCAAGCCGCGGATCGCCGTCGACCACGCGGCCGCCGCAACCTCCTGGATCACCGACACCGACGACCGCCAGCTCGCCGCGTACGTGCACCTGCGCATGGCCGAGGCCGCGGCGATCGCGGGCCAACAGCGCGCCTGCCGCGACGCGCTGGACCTGGCCGGCCAGGCGATCGAGGGCTGCACGCCGTCGACCCCGGCCGCGAGCCGCGCCTACTACGTCGGGCCCGCCTTCTACGACAGCTACGTCGGCGGCTGCCTCACGCTCATCGGCGACGCTGGCGACGCGGTGACCGCCTCGCGCCGGGCGATCGCCGCGCTGCCGGTGGCCTACACCCGTGACCGGGCGGTCACGCTGCTGGAGCTCGAGCGCGGGCTGATCGCACTCGGCGAGATCGAGGAGGCGGCCGCGGCTGTCGGCCACGCCGCCCGGTTGACCGAGCAGAACCGCTCGCCGCGCCTGGCTGCGGCGATCCGGGACGGTCGCGCCGACCTCGCGCCGTGGGAGAAGTCGAGCGCGGTCCGGGACCTCGACGAGCAGCTGGCCGCCCGGTCTATCGTGAGGGCGTGAGCGAGACCGAGGAGCAGCGAATCCGGGCCGTCGTCCAAGCCGTCGAGGACGCCCGCATGGCGCTGCTGGCCACCGGCGAGACCTATGACATCGGCTCGGACGGCCGCCATCCCTCCCGCAGTGACCGCTACAACGACGCCATCGAGGCGATTCACGCAGCCAATCAGGCGCGGGCCAGGCTGCTGATCGACCTGATCGGCAAGGATGCCGACTCGGTCCCGGCCGACCTGATCGACCGGCTGGGGCTGGGGCCGAAGCAGGCTGCGCATATCCTGCGCACCGCCCAGTACGGGACGCCGCGGATGATGGATCACGTGTTCGGCTCACCGGAGGCGTAGCGGCCGTCGAATGGCCGGTGCACGCAGCTCGCGGTCTCAGGCGGCCACAGGATGACCGCGTCGCAGGTGCGGCATCGGTAGGAGCGGTGGCAGCCGGTGCCGGGCACGTCGGGGCACATGACCGAGCCGACGATGACCCGGTTCGGGCCGAGGGAGTGGCCGGCCGGGCAGGCGGCGGGGGAGGGGCTGGCCCATCCGCCGCGGACCCGGTACAGCTGGCTGGGGTCGAGGCCGGTCGTGGAGCCGAGGCGCCACACGATCGGATTCGAACACATGAGCGGATCGTATCGCTGCGGAATCAGTACCGGAAGTCGCCGAGGTCGATCGGCGGCGGCCCGGACTCCGCCTCGTCAAGCATGTCCCGCATCCGCTCCAGCACGACGGCCGAAGGCTCGCCCGGCCGGTAGCCGACGTGCGGCATGGCCAGAATCGCCAGCGCGTCCCGGACGTCGGCCAGGCTCGGCGGCTCGGCCACCTCGGCGACGAGCAGCGCGTGCAGCTGCTCCGCGGTGAGCGGCCGGTCCGGCTCGATGTGGTCGATCACCACCGCCATGACCGCGGCCTGCTCGGCCGGGATCGGGTCGTCGTCCTCGGGCACCTCGCCAGGGTAGTGCGGAACCGCCCCGCCCCGGCGCGCGTCCAACTGATGCATGGACGACATCGAGCGTCAGGCCATGCAGGAAGTCGGGCTCGACCCGGACGACTGGAAGGTGCAGCTGGGGCAGGTCCGGGTGCGTCTGCTGCTGGCCGAGCTACGGACCGCCGTCATCCCGCCGCGGTATCCCTGGCCGGTCGAGTGAGTCAGTCGGCGGGCCGCAGCATGTCGGTGCGCCACCAGTGGGCGTAGACCCCGGGGTGATCCTTGCCCTCCGCGCGGATGACCTTCACGACCCCGGGGTCCGCCTCGTCGAACTCGACGATTTCGTACACCACTTCCAACGACTCGCCTAGTCGAACCTTGTCACCGACCTCGAAGCTCACCCGCTGAGCGTATCGGGTGGCCGCGCGGCGGCCCGGTCAGGCGCTGATCGGCTGCCGCGCGGCCAGCTGGTCGAGAAACCAGACCGCGTCGGTCCAGCCGTCCCACCGTCGCAGCGCATCCACCCCGGCCGTCGCCAGAGGGCCGACCTTCAGCAGTGCTCGGCCGCGAGCCAGCCACCGGTCCGGCGCCGACATCGGATACCGGCACTCGCCGCGCGCCTCCTGGAGGTGCCAGGAGCGGATCTCGTCGTAGAGCCGGGCCGGATCCTCGTCGATCCAGAGCAGCAGCGACACGGCCTCGCTGAGGTCGGTGTACCCGCGATGGAGTCGCAGCGTCGTGATGGCATCCAGGTGCGGAGCGAGCCGGGTGATCGCGGCACGCACCTCATCCTCGAGCGGGCCGTCGACCCACTCGAGGCGCCAGCCGTCGGGTCGGTCGTACGTGGCTGTGACGCGCACGTTGTACCGGCGGTCCAGGGTGTAGGCGAGGCGGTGCATCTGGTCGGAGCGGGAGCTCATCGCGCATCATTCGTCAGGATGGCGGCCGCGACCCGGGCGAGGCGCTGGGCGGTGGCGGTGGCGGTGTCGAGGTCCATGCGCCACCGTGCCCGCCACTCGTCGGTGATCTCGGACGGGCGCAGGTCGGGCGACGGCTCACCGTGCGCGTCGTGGGCCATGCCGCTGATCATCACCGCCCAGCTGTCCACGCCGCGCTGCTCGACCGTGACCCGGGCCCGGGCGTAGGCCGGATGGGTGGTCGGCAGGCAGGTGACCTCGTAGCGGGTGGCGGTGATGGTGGGTTCGGGAACGAGAGTGGCAGCCATTGGGGTGAACTCCTGGTCAGAGGGACGCCTGCCGCTATGGTGAGGGGCGTGAGCACCCTTCATTTGCCCTATTCGGGCTGGTCAGGCGAGTACTCCTCCTATCTGACGTTATCTACCGTGAACGTGAACGGGATCCGTGCCGCCGCGAGTAAGGGCATGCTCGACTGGCTGGCGGCCACCGAGGCCGACGTCGTGTGCCTGCAGGAGACCCGCGCCACCGACGAACAGACAAGGGCCGCACTGGGTCCCGCGCTGGAGGCGGGCTGGGTGCTCAGTCACGCGGAGCCGGAGTCCAAGGGGCGTGCCGGCGTCGGCATCCTGTCGCGCCGGGCGCCGACCGCCGTCCGGATCGGGTTCGGCAGCACCGAATTCGCCGCGTCCGGTCGCTACCTCGAGGCCGACTTCGACGACGTGACCGTCGCCAGCGTGTACGTGCACTCGGGGGAGGAGAACACCCCCAAGCAGGACGAGAAGTACCGCTTCATGGCCGAATTCGGCAGCTACCTGAAGGCGCGGACCGGCGAGTTCGTGGTGTGCGGCGACTGGAACATCGCGCCCGCCGAGGCGGACCTGAAGAACTGGAAGGCCAACCAGAAGTCGGCCGGGTTCCTGCCCGAGGAACGCGCCTGGATCGCCGAACTGCTCGCCGCCGGGTACGTCGACGTGGTGCGCGCCCTGCACCCGGGCGTCTCGGGCCCCTACAGCTGGTGGTCCTACCGCGGCCGCGCCTTCGACAACGACTCGGGATGGCGGATCGATTACCACCTCGCGCGCGGTGACCTGGCGGGCCGGGCGAAGCAGGCCGTGGTGGAGCGCGCCGCGGCCTACGACCAGCGCTGGTCGGACCACGCCCCGGTGACGGTGCAGTACCGATGAGTCCGTCCCGGAAGACGATCGGCCTGCTCGCCGGGCTCGGCCTGCTGCTCGCCGCGCTGGTGCTGACCCTGTTCGCCGGGCCCGGCAGGCACGACGGGCCCGCCACCGCGACCGCCACCGCGACCGCCACCGCGACCGCCACCAAAGCCGCCGCGACCTCGGCGAAGCCGGGGACGAAGGCGCCCGAGCCGGGCGCTCCGGTCGGCTCGCCGAGCTCGCGCGCCCCCGGCGTGCCCGACCGCGCCTACGCCACCCTGGCCGAGATCGACGCGGGCCGCTGGCCCGATTCGGCGAACGCGCCCGGCACCAAGGGCGGCGAGCAGTGGATGAACCGCGACAGGACCCTGCCCGCCACCGACGCGGCGGGCAAGGCGGTCCGCTACCAGGAGTGGGACGTCAACCCCAAGCAGCGCAATCGCTCCCGCGACGCCGAACGCATCGTGACCGGCAGCGACGGCACCGCCTGGTACACCGCCGACCACTACGAGACCTTCACGAGGATGCGCTGATGCCGGAGCCCATGCCGCTGTCGCAGTTCCTGGCCGGACCCGCCGCCGAGCTCCCCTCGGCGGGCGGGCCGGCCGTCCTCGGCGCGCTGCCCGCGGACGCCGCGCAGTTCGGCGGCATCCGCTACACCGCGCCCGCCGCCTACGTCGTCCGGGAGCTGCGCGGCGACCGGATGCGCACCGTGGCCGGGCTCTTCGACGAGTTCGCCGCCGCCTTCCAGTTCCCGTACTACTTCGGCGCCAACAAGGACGCCTTCGACGAATGCCTCCGCGACCTGGACGATTTCGTCGGCGAGGCGCCCGGCTACGTGGCGGCCGTCCGCGACGCCGACGGCCTGCTGGCGGAGGTCCCCACCGAACGCGAGTGGTTCACCGCCGCCGTCACCGACGCGGCGGCCTACTGGCATCGCCGCGAGGTCGCCTTCCGGGTCGTCCTGCAGGGGCCGGGCACGGGCTTCCCCGCGATCCCCCTGATCGATCGCTCCTGAGCCGGACGCCGCCCGTGCGACCGGGTGCGGCGAAATTCCCCTCGACGCGCATGGAAAGATCGGGGTATGTCCAGTCCTGCCCCGGCCCAGACCGCCGAACGCAAGCAGCGGGTGCTCTCTGGCATCCAGCCGACCAGTGATTCCTTCCACCTCGGGAACTACCTGGGCGCGCTGCAGTACTGGGTCACCATGCAGGACGACTACGACGCGCTGTACTTCATCCCGGACCTGCACGCGATCACCGTCAGCCAGGAGCCCAAGGCGCTGCGCGCCCGGACCAAGTCCGCGGCCGCGCAGCTGCTCGCCCTCGGCATCGACCCGGCGAAGTCGACGCTGTTCGTGCAGAGCCAGGTCCCCGAGCACGCCGAGCTGTCGTGGGTCCTGAGCTGCATCACCGGCTTCGGTGAGGCGAGCCGGATGACCCAGTTCAAGGACAAGTCCGCCAAGCAGGGCGCCGAGAACGCCACCGTCGGCCTGTTCACCTACCCGGTGCTCATGGCCGCCGACATCCTGCTCTACCGCCCGCACCAGGTGCCCGTCGGCGAGGACCAGCGTCAGCATCTGGAGCTGACCCGGAACCTCGCCCAGCGCTTCAACACCCGCTTCAAGAAGACCTTCGTCGTGCCCGAGCCGCACATCGTGAAGGGCACCGCCAAGATCTACGACCTGCAGGATCCGACCGCCAAGATGAGCAAGTCCGCGGCCAGCGACGCGGGCCTGATCAACCTGCTCGACGACCCGAAGGTCACCGCCAAGAAGGTGCGCTCGGCGGTCACCGACACCGGGCGCGAGATCCGCTACGACGTGGAGAACAAGCCCGGCGTCTCCAACCTGCTGGTCATCCTGAGTTCGCTGACCGACACTCCGATCGAGACGCTCGAGAAGAATTTCGACGGCAAGGGCTACGGCGAGCTGAAGGCCGATGTGGCCGACGCGCTGGTCGAATTTGTCACACCCCTGCGCGCGAAGGTGCAAGAGTACCTTTCGGATCAGGGCGAACTCGACCGCATCCTCGCCGCGGGCGCGGAGCGGGCACGCGAGATCGCGGGCAACACGCTGGCCCAGGTGTACGACCGGGTGGGCTTCCTGCCCCGGTAATCGTCGTCGCACCAGGGCTTCTCGGCCGAAGGGAACGACAGTGCAGGTGCTCGACAACATCTCGGCCACCGTCGAGAAGCAGGTGAAGCGGCGGCCCTGGCTGGATCATCTGGTGCGGGCCGGTGGCCGCTTCCAGTCCCAGCGGGGTGACTACTACGCGGCGGGCATCACGTATTTCACGGTGCTGTCGCTGTTTCCGCTGCTCATGGTGGCGTTCTCGGTGGCGGGTTTCCTGCTGGCCGGGCACCCCACCTGGCTGACCGAGCTCCAGGAGAAGGTCGTCGAGAACATCCCCGGTTCGCTGGGTGATCAGCTCAACGACCTCATCGACCAGGCCATCGGTTCGCGCCGCACGGTCGGCGTGCTCGGCCTGCTGCTCGGCTTCTACACGGGGCTGGGCTGGATGGCCAACCTGCGGGCCGCGCTCACCGAGCAGTGGGCGGTCAAGAGCCCGGAGCAGCCGTGGTGGAAGGCCAAGCTCTCCGATCTGGGCGCGCTGGTCGGCCTCGGCCTGGCCTTCGTCGTGTCGCTCGGGCTGTCCACGCTGGGGTCGAGCGGCCTCGGCTCGCGGGTGCTGGAGTGGGTCGGGCTGGACACGATTCCCGGTGCGTCGCTGCTGGTTTCGCTGCTGGGCGTCGCCCTCGGGTTCCTCGCCTCGTGGGCCGTGTTCGCGTGGATGATCGCGCGGCTGCCCCGGGAGCCGGTGTCGCTGGCCAGCGCGGCGAAGGCGGCGGCACTGGCGGCGGTGGCCTTCGAGATCTTCAAGCTGGTCGGCGTGATCTACCTGCAGTCGGTGGTCTCCAGCCCGGCGGGTGCCACCTTCGGCTCGATCATCGGCCTCATGGTGTTCAGCTACATCACCTACCGGATCCTGCTGTTCGCCACCGCGTGGGCGGCGACCTCCTCCGACAACGACCGGCCCGCCGAACAGCCCGCCCCCGGGCCCGCGATCATCCAGCCACGGGTGACCGCGGGACTCAGCGCGGGGGAGGGGGCGGCGGCCTTCGGCGCGGGCGCGCTGGCCGCCGTCGCCCTCATGCTGCTCGGGCGCCGTCGGTAGTCCCGGTCAGCGCCTGCGGAACAGCCGCCGCGCCCACCAGAGCAGCAGGACGACCAGCGCGGCGCCGCCGCCGATGAGCACGGCGTCGAGCATGCGGCTGGGGACCGGTTCGGACTCGTAGGCGGTGTAGCGGTCGCCGGCGCCCGGCGGCGGGGAGGCCAGCGCGACCGAGGTCGGCGCGGGCCCGCCCTCGGACGGCAGGGAGCCGACGGTCGCGTCCTCGCCCAGGCCGAATCCGTAGTCCAGCAGCCGCGCGGCCTGCTCCCACGGCCGGATCGGGCGCACGTCGGCCTTGAGCAGGGTGACCACCAGGCGGTGGCCGCCGCGCTGGGCGGCCGCGACGAAGGTCTGGCGGGCGTCGTCGGTGAATCCGGTCTTGCCGCCGAGCGCGCCGTCGTAGTTGTAGAGCAGCTGGTTGTCGTTGGCGATGGGGAAGCCGGGGTGATCGGTGTCGCCGGGGATCGCCGGGTCGGCGGGGAAGCCGGGGAAGTCGACCTGTTCGGTGTGGATGAGCTCGGCGAACAGCGGGATGCGCATGGCCTCGCGGAACAGGGTCGTCAGGTCGTAGGCGGAGGTGCTCATGCCGGGGCCGTCGAGGCCGGACGGGGTCGCGGCGCGCGTGTCGAGGGCGTGCAGGGATTTCGCCAGGTCGTTCATCTTCGCCGTCGCGGCCTTGTCGCCGCCGAGCTGGGTGGCGATGGCGTGCGCGGCGTCGTTGCCCGAGCACATGATCAGCGCCTGCATGAGCTGGCGGTTGGTGTAGCGGCCGCCGGGGCCGATGCCGACGCGGGTGCCGTCGACGTCGGCGTCGGCCTGGGTGCCGACGACGACCTTGTCCAGGTCGAGGGTGCGCAGCGCGACGATGGCCAGCGCGACCTTGATCGTGCTGGCCGGGCGGTACCGCCCGTGCGGGTCCTTGGCCGCCAGGATCCGGCCGGTGTCGAGGTCGGCGACCATCCACGCGGTGGCCGAGATGTCGGCGGGTAGCGCGGGGGCGCCGTCGGGGGTCACGACGCCGCATTCGCCGAGGCGCTTGCCGCCGACGGGGGCCGAGGGCACCGGGAGCGGCTGCGGGGTCGGCTCGCCGGGCGCGGGCACCTCGGAGGTGTCGATGGGGGCGGGCGGCAGCGTGCGCTGGGGACACGCGTCGGTGTTCGGCGTGGTGAAGGGGGTCGTGGTGGGGGTGGTCGTCGTCGGGGCGCCGTTCGCGGGGACAGCGGTGGCGGCGGGGGCCCCGGTCAGCGCGGCGAGGGCGGCCGCGACGGCCAGGCAGGCGGCGTGCACGCGGAGATTCATCGGGATCCAAGACTAACGCGCCGGTTCGCGGCGCCCGGATCGCGCCGAGATATTGACAGACTCTCTCAAATGAAAGCTACTATCAAATAGTTTCGTCTCTCATCTGGAGGAAATCGTGGAACTGTCCCCGCGCCGCCGCCGGCTCGCCCTCGGGGCACTGGCCGTGGCCATGCTCACCATCGGACTCGACGTCACCGTGCTCACCGTCGCGCTGCCCACGCTGGCCGCCGACCTGCACGCCGACACCAGCGCGCTGCAGTGGTTCAGCAGCGCCTACACGCTCGCCCTCGCCGCCGTGATGCTGCCCGCGGGCGCCCTCGGCGACCGCTTCGGCCGCAAGAAACTGCTGCTCGGCGCGCTGATCGTCTTCGGCCTCGCCTCGCTGGCGTGCGCCTTCGCCACCGCGCCGGGTCAGCTGATCGCCGGGCGGGTGATCCTCGGGGTCGCGGCCGGGGTGATGATGCCGCTGTCCATGGCGGTACTGCCGGTGCTCTTCCCGGAACCGGCCGAGCGTCAGCGCGCGCTCACGGTCTGGGTCACCGCCACCGCCGTCGGGCTGCCGCTCGGGCCGATCGTCGGCGGCTGGCTGCTCCAGCACTTCTGGTGGGGCTCGGCGTTCCTGATCAACGTGCCGATGGTCGCCGTCGGCGCCGCGGCCGTGGCCCTGCTCGTGCCGGAATCCTCGGCGGCCGAACGATTCCCGATCGACGTCACCGGCGCCGTCCTCGCCGCGGCGGGCATGCTGGGGCTCACCTACGGATTCATCCGGCTCGGCGAGCGGGGCTGGGGCGACGCCCTCGCCTGGACGGTGATCGGCGCGGGGGTGCTCGCGGTCGTCGCCTTCGCCGGGTGGCAGCGCCGTGCCCCCGCGCCCCTGGTCGACCTCGGCCTGTTCGCCTCCCCGCGCTTCCGCTGGGGGACGGCCCTGTCCGTGCTGGTCAACTTCGCCATGTTCGGCCTGTTCTTCACCGTGCCGCAGTACTTCCAGGCCGTGCTCGGCGCGGACGCCTTCGGCAGCGGCCTTCGCCTGCTGCCCATGATCGGCGGCCTGCTCATCGGCAGCCGCGCCATCGAGCCCCTGCTGCCGAGGGTCGGCGCGCGCGTCGCCGTTCCGGCCGGCCTGGTGATCCTGGGCGGCGCGCTGCTGCTGGGCGCGCTCACCACCGTGGACAGCGGCTACGGCTACACCGCGGCCTGGACCACCCTGCTCGGCATCGGCATGGGCGTGGTGATGCCCACCGCGATGGGCATGGCCATGGCTGACCTGCCCGCCGAACGGGCGGGCTCGGGCTCCGGCCTGCTCCAGGCGCTGCGCCAGGCGGGCGGCACCATCGGCGTCGCGGTGCTCGGCACCGTCGCGCTGACCCGGTACCGGTCCGAGCTGGGTCCGCTGGACCGGGCGCCGATCTCCGACGGCGTGACCGCGGGCGTCGCGGTGACCCGCAGGCTGGGCGACCCGGCCGCGGTCGAGCTGGTGCAGCGCGCCTTCGTCTCGGGGATGAGCGCCACCCTGGCCGTCTGCGCGGGTCTGTGCCTGCTGGCGGCCGCGGCCGCCGCGTTCCTGCTGCGTTCGGTTCCCCGGATCCCGGCGACGGCGGGTGCGGCAGAATCGATGCATGTCGGTTGAGATGTCGCTCCGGGAGCGGAAGAAGGAACGGACCCGCCGGGTCATCCGGCAGGAGGCGTTCCGGCTGTTCGGTGAGCAGGGCTACACCGAGACCACGGTGGAGCAGATCGCCGCGGCCGCCGACGTCTCGCCCAGCACCTTCTTCCGCTACTTCCCGTCCAAGGAGCAGGTCGTCCTCGCCGACGACGTCGACCCGATCATGCTGGAGGCCATCGAGGCCCAGCCGGCGGACCTCGCCCCGCTCGACGCCCTGTGCGCAGCCATCGAGACCGTGTTCGACCGGATGCCCGCCGAGGGACTGGCCTTCGAGCGCGCGCGGTTCGACCTGATCCGCGCGGTCCCGGAGCTGCGCGGCGCCCTGGTGCGCGAGCAGGAACGCAACATCGAGATCGTGGCGGCGGCCCTGGCCGCCCGGGCGGGGCGCGCTCCCGCCGACTTCGAGGTGCGGGTGGTCGCCGGCGCGCTCGTCGGCGCGCTGTCGGCGGTGGTGCGCGAGATCGAGTTCGAGCCCGCCGTGCTCACCCGCGTCGTGCGGTTCCTGTCCGCGGGCATGCCGCTGGGCCCCCGCGAATGAGAAAGACCGTCCCGCAACGACGTCGGTGCGGGACGGTCTCGCCGGGCGGTCTCAGGAGTTGTGCTGCACCGGGCAGCCGTGGGCCAGCGGGCCGAGCAGCTGGTTGTTGTCGTAGTAGTGCTGCAGTTCGACGATGCGCAGGTCCTCGGAGACCCGGGCGATGGTCACGCCGAACATCTCGATGAGTTCGCCGGTGGGCTGGTGGCCCTTGTACTCACCGGTGTAGTGACCCCAGTGCCGCCAGCGGAAGGACACGGTGGGCGGGCCCGACAGCACTTCCAGGACCTCCCAGTAGAAGCCGTTCGGGAAGGCGGTGTGGAAGATCTCGTGGGAGGACTCGAAGGTCTCCTGCGAGCTCTCGTAGTACGGGTTGTCGCCGATGAGGATGTTGTAGGAGCCGATGCGGGCGAACTCCTCGGCGTCCTGCCACGGCCCGCCGTTGACCTGCCCGCGGTAGCGCTCGGCCACCACCGAGACCCACGTGGCGGGGTCCTTCTTGTGCGAGACCTCCATCTCGAAGACCTGAACCAGGCTCTCGACGATCTCCTCCAGCGAACCGGGGGCGTGGTCGGTGCTGCGCTGGGCGGGCATGACCTCCTTGGACAGGTGGTAGCCGGGCGCCTCGGCCCGCCAGTCCTCCGGTGCGGCCGCCGCGATCACGGCGTCACGGCCCTGCAGCCACAGGGGCGCCTGCGGTTCCTCCGACACCGGTTCCTGCGTATCAGTAGTGTCCACAGTCATTTTGGGAATCCCCGACCTTTCGAAACGCGAAACAACCGGTCGAAGGTAACAGCCGACCGGTCGGGCCGCCTGCCGCGTCTCACTCGGTGGGAACCAACTGTGTTCTGTGACAATCGAATTCGATCAGGCTATGACGCCGCCGCGCGAGATGCGCCCAATCGGTCCGGGGTGTCGTCGTCCATCTCGGCGAAGAATCCGCCCACCACGTCCTCGATCTCGGCCACCGACTCCGCGCAGAACAGCACCGGTTGATAGTGGGTGATGTCGTAGGCCAGGGTGCCCATGGCGGCGATGTCGAGGGGGCGCAGCCGCGCGGCGCGGAACTCCTCGATCTCACCGTAGGAGGACAGCAGGCCCGCGCCGTAGCAGCGGATCTCGCCGTGCTCGCGGACCACGCCGAACTCCAGCGAGAACCAGAACACGTCGGCGAGGAACTTCAGCGCGGCGTCGGTCTCCAGCCGCGCCACCGCGGCGCCGACCAGTTCGTAGAGCGCGGCGAAGCGCGGGCTCGCCAATTGATTGGCGTGGCCGATGATCTCGTGCACCGCGTCGGGTTCGGGGGTGTAGAGCGGCGCGCTGTGGTGGCGGATGTACTGGGTGGAGTGGAAGGTGCGGTCGGCGAAGGACCCGAAGAACTCCCGCAGCGGGACCAGGCCGGCGGCGGGCACGTAGCGGAACCCGGTGTGCGGCGCGAGCAGCGCGGTGACCTCGTCCAGCTGCGGGATGTGATCGCCGGGCAGCCCGAGCGCCCCGGCCGACCGCAGGACCTCACCGCAGGCGTAGGCGCGGTGCCTGCGGCGCAGCTCGGCGGAGACGATGCGCCACACCCGCTGCTCGTCGGCGGTGTAGTCGATGCGCGGCACCGGCGCGCCGGGGCGGTGGTCCAGCGCCAGCGCCGCGATGGCGTTGCGCCGCGCCCGGTAGTCCGGATCCCCGACCCCCGGGTGGTCGGCGCTCAGGTGCACGGTGACGTCGCCGTCGTCGCGGCGGGTCACGGGCGAGTACAACTGCGCCTCGGTGAACATGACTCCAGGCAAGCACCGCGCACCGATTCGGACAACCGGGACCCGCACAACTGCGCAAACTGTGCAGTTCGGCCGCCCGCGCGGCCGGGATTCCGGCGTTCACCAGTGTTTTCCAGGTGTTGGCGGGCGGGCCGGGAGTAGCCGGTTACCGGCGGGTAGGGCGTTTGCTGTGTGGTTCTGCGAACGTCTGGTTTCGGTAACGGGCCCGACATTCGCCGGACACCGGCGCGGCCGGTGACGGAAGATGGCCGCGTACGAAGGAGGACGCGTGCGAACCCTGCAGATCGATCTCGACCAGCGCTTGCTTGCCGCGGCGGCCGACATCCTCGGCACCGGCGACAGCAACGCCACCGTCAACGAGGCGCTGCGCCGCATCGTCGTGCACGAGCGGCAGCTACGCAATCTCGAACGCCTGATGGCGGATTCCGTCCTGGCCGTGGACCCGGCCATCGAGAACTGACCGGCGTTCGGTCCCGGCGGCGAGGGGTCTGCCGGGGCCGGTGACTGTCGGTGCCCTCTGCCATGATCGCGTCGTCGACGACGGATCGGAGGGGGACCATGTCGGTGCCGATCGCCCGGATACCCGAAGGCCAGCGGCCGAGGGAGCGCCTGCTCGCGCTGGGCGCCGCCGCGCTGAGCGACACCGAACTGCTGGCCCTGCTGCTCGGGCAGGGCACCCGCGGGCGATCCGCCCTCGAGCTGGCCGCCGAGTTGCTCGGCGCGCACGGCGGCTTGGCGGGCCTGGCCGCGGCGAGGCCCGAGGAGCTGGCCCACCGCGCCGGGATCGGCCCGGCCAAGGCCGCCACCGTGATCGCGGCCTTCCACCTCGGCACCCGCTCCCGGACGGGCGCGGCGGCGCCCCGGCTGAGCCGCCCGGACGACATCGCCCGCGCGGCCCTCCCGCTGTTCGCCGCCGCGCGGGTGGAGCGGCTGCTCGTGCTCGTCTGCGACGCCCGCAACCGCCTGCGGCACCGGATCTTCGTGGCCGAGGGCGCCATCGACCACGTCGCCGTGCCGGTCCGCGAGATCCTCAACACCGTGCTGCGCCACGACGGGCGGGCCTTCGCCGTCGTGCACAACCATCCCTCCGGCGAGGCCGAGCCGAGCCAGGACGACCGCCGCGCGACCACCCTGCTCCGGCACGCCGCGCACGCCGTCGGCCTCCGCTTCCTCGACCACGTCGTCGTCGCGGGCGACACCTGGGCCACCGCGCCGCCGGACCGCTGAGCCCGGCCAATCAGCCGGCGAACCCGGCCGTCCGGGCAAGCTCGCCGAGCATGGCGTCGAACATGACCTCGGGCCGGGAGAGCGGCAACGGGTAGTTGCCGAACACCTCGAGGGTGACATGGCCGAAGATCCGCGCCCAGGTCTGGGCCATGAGGTAGGTGACCCCGAGATCGAGCTTCTCGGCCGGGAACTTCTGCCCGGACTCCGAGAGCATCAGCACCAGCTCGTCCTGGAAGGCGATCAGGTCCTCGCGTAGGGCGCCCGGGATGGCGTCGCCCGGCGGGGTGGCGATGTCGAAACCGGCGAGCAGCCTGCCCGCGGCCGCCAGGAAGATCCGGCCGAACGGCTCGTCGAAGCGGCGCAGCAGGGGCGGCTGCCGGTCGCCGGGGGAGACGAAGACCAGGGTGTACTCGCGCGGATGGGCCAGCGCCCAGCGCCGGAAGCCCCGGCAGATGGCCAGGAACTGCACCGCCGCGTCGTCGGGCAGGTCCTCGATCTCGGCCGACAGCGCGCCGGCGAGCTCGGCGCAGAACTCGCGCCGCAGCCGTTCCAGCAGGTCCTCGTGGGAGGCGTAGTGCCGGTAGAGCGCGGGGGCGGTGACCCCGAGGTCGCGGGCGATGGCGCGCAGGGTCACCGCGTCGGGGCCCTGCCCGGCCAGCAGCACCCGCGCGACCCGCACGATGTCGGCGTCCGAGACCACCGGTGCGCGCCCCCGCTGCCGTTCGCCTGCCAACCGGTCACCACCCCTGTCTCGCCGTGAACCCAGCCGGCTCAAGCGTATTCGACTTCCCATCGTTTGATGCCGTTGAGCCAGCCGCTGCGCAGGCGCACCGGTTCGGAGACCTGGCGCAGGTTCGGCATGGCATCGGCGATGGCATTGAACATCAGATCGATCTCCAGCCGGGCCAGATTCGCCCCGACGCAGTAGTGGGTGCCGGTGCCGCCGAAGCCGACGTGCGGGTTCGGGTTGCGCAGCACGTCGAAACGGAACGGGTCGACGAAGGCGGACTCGTCGAAGTTGGCGGAGCTGTAGAACAATCCGACCCGCTGGCCCTTGCGGATCAGCTGCCCGCCGAACTCCAGGTCGCGGGTGGCGGTGCGCTGGAAGGCCGTCACCGGGGTGGCCCAGCGCACGATCTCGTCGGGCGCGGTGCGCGGGCGCTCCTGCTTGTAGAGCTCCCACTGGTCCGGGTTGTCGACGAAGGCCTTCATGCCGTGCGTGATCGAGTTGCGGGTCGTCTCGTTGCCCGCGACGGCCAGCAGGATGACGAAGAACGCGAACTCGTCCGAACCGAGGTGCTCGCCGTCGACGTCGGCGTTGACCAGCTGGGTGACGATGTCGGCGGCCGGGCAGGCGCGGCGCTGCTCGGCCATGTTCCAGGCGTAGCCCATGACCTCGGCGGTGGCGGTGTGGTGGTCGCCCTCGAACTCGGGATCGTCGTAGGAGATCATCTGGTTGGTCCAGTCGAACAGCTTCTTGCGGTCCTCCTGCGGGACGCCGACCAGCTCGGCGATGGCCTGCAGCGGCAGCTCGCAGGCGACCTGCTCGACGAAGTCGCCGCGCCCGGTCCGCTTGGCCTCCCACACGATCCGTTCGGCGCGCTCGGTCAGCGCCGCGCGCAGGCTCTCCACCGCGCGGGGGGTGAACCCCTTGGACACGATGCGGCGGATCTTGGTGTGCTGCGGCGGATCCAGGTTCAGCATCAGCATGTTGCCGAGCATGTCGATCTGCTCGCGCGTGGTCTCCTCGTTGAACCGGATGATCGCGGTGTTCTCGTGGGAGGAGAAGTCCTCGGGGTTCTTCGAGATCTCCTTGATGTCCTCGAGCCGTGACACGACCCAGTAGCCGCCGTCGTCGAAGCCGCTGGCGCGGCCGGACTGGGCGCACCACCAGACCGGCGCGGTGCGGCGCAGTTCGGCGAACTCCTCGACCGGCACGCGGCCTGCGAGCAGGTCGGGGTCGGTGAAATCGAATCCTGCGGGGATGGCGGGGCTGCTCACGGTCTTCTCCTCCGGTCCGGCCGCGTGCCGGGGCGACGCGGGGTGGAACACGTTCCATGAGGATGGAACCACGGACGAGCTATTCGTGAATACCGTTTAGTAATACCTGTAAAGAAAATCTGGTTCAGGCCCGTGGACGGAGCACGACCAGGCCGGGGACGGTCGCGAGGTAGTCGCGCAGCGGGGTGTCGACCACCTGGTTGCCGTTGGCCGCCAGCGACGAGGCGTTGCGGAAGACCGGCCCGCCCGGCGTGTCGACGAAGATGCCGACGTGGGTGACGTCCAGGCCGGGCGCGTCGGCGTAGGCGCCCAGGTAGTCCCCGGTCCGCAGGCCGGCGATGACGCCCGCGTCGACCGCGCCGCTCGGCAGGTAGGCGACCGCGCGCGGGGTCACCGGAATCCCCGGCAGGTACACGCCGCCGGCGGCCTTGGCGTTGAGCTGCTTGGTGACGGTGGTCGCGGCGCCCAGGCTCGCGGTGATGTCGTCGGCCGCGACGCGGTCGGTGTTCGCCCAGTCGGTGAAGAAGTGCTTGCGGCGGGTGAAGTCGACCAGGCCGCCCGTGTAGCGGGCCGCGATCACGTTCGCGACGAACTCGTCCCGGGTGCCCGACCGCCGGGCCGCCTCGATGTAGTCCAGGTAGGTGAAGCAGTCGACCGCGCGCAGGTCGACGACCAGCTGCTCGGGCACCGTCGCCGAACCGACGAGCATGTCCGCCCGGTACGGCGTGCCGAGCAGCTGCCGGGACAGCACCTCGATCAGC
>NZ_BAGK01000044.1 GCF_000308795.1 Nocardia thailandica NBRC 100428
GCCCAGCTCGCCGAGATCGCCGTGCGCGGGCAGGTGCCCGCGGCCCTGGACGACCTGCTCGTCCGGCCGGACCCGGACTGGTCCGATCCCGACCCCGCTTACGCGGGCGCCGCCGTCGTCACCCACCGCGACGGCCGCGCCTGGCGCGTCACCGCGCGCACCGTCGCCCTCGCGCCGCGCCAGGCGAGCTGCGGGGCCGCCCCCAAGCCGGCCACCACCCTCGAACTCGCCTGCCTCACCCCGCTCTGAGGGCGGGGGCGACTACCAGTGCGTCCCGGGCACCCAGCGCGCCGCCCGGCGCAGGGCCGAGCCGGTCGCCTTGCGCGCCGCCGACCGCTGTCGCGGCGCGGGCGCCGTGGCCTGCGGCTCGGTGGCCGCGGCGACGGTCTCCTGCTCGCCCTTGGCGGCGGGGGAGTCCGGCAGGGCGCGGTAGTAGCGGTGCAGCATGCGGTCGCGCAGGCGCGGCGTGAGCAGGGCGCCGTACTCGGCGAAGGTGCCCAGCGGGACGTCGATGCGCTTGGGGCGCTCGGTGAGCGCGCGCACGATGGTGGCCGCGGCCCATTCCGGCGACTCGGTGCGGCCCTGATGACCGCTGGGGGCGATCATCGGCGTGCGCACGAGCGGCATGTGGATGGTGGTGAAACCGACTCCGTCGGCGAGGGTTTCGACGGCGGCCACCTCGGTGAACTTGTCCAGGGCGGCCTTGCTGGCCAGGTAGGCCGAGTACCGCGGGGTGGCGACCTGCACGCCCGCGCTGCTGATGTTGACGATGTGGCCGAAGCCGCGCTCGCGCATCTGCGGCAGCAGGGCCAGCGTCATGCGCAGGGCGCCGAAGTAGTTGACCGCCATGGTGCGCTCGTAGTCGTGCAACCGGTCGGTGGAGCGGTGGATGGCGCGGCGGATGGACCGGCCCGCGTTGTTGACCAGCATGTCGACGTGACCGTGCTCGGCGAGGACGGCCGCGATCGTCGTGTCGACCGACTCGCCGTCGGTGACGTCGCAGGGGTAGGCGTGGGCGCGCCCGCCCGCGGCCCGGATCTCGGCGACCGCGCTCTCGAGCTCCTCGGGCCTGCGGGCCAGGAGTAGGACGACGGCGCCCTTGGCCGCGACGGCCTCGGCGGCGGCCCGGCCGATGCCGGAGGACGCGCCGGTGATCACCACGTGCAGGCCGGTGAGATCTCGGGTGTTGCGGGCGGGGGCCATCGCTGCTCCTTTGCAGGTAGATCCCGGTACTCGGGGTATCACCCTGGAACTTACTCCAAAGTAAGTTTACCCGCCAGGGGGTCCTTCGGTTATCGAAAATTTGTTCGAATGTCGCTGGTGCTGATTCGAACGTATGTGCGATAATGGAGTCATGGCGGATGATCGGATGGCGGATATCTATGCCGCGGTGCGGCTCGGCAATGTGAACGGCGGGGATCAGGCGGCGGCACGGGCCGCGCTCACCCGCCTCTGGGACGAGGTGGGCGCGAGCGGCGAGCCGCTCTACCGGTGCGTGATCGCGCACCACCTCGCCGACGTGCAGGATTCCCCCGAACACGCGCTGATGTGGGATCAGCGCGCGCTGGCCGCGGTGTTCGGCCCGGGCATCCCGCTCGACGAGGGGCTGCGCGGGTTCCTGCCCTCGCTGTATCTCAACCTGGCCGACAGCCATCGCCGGGTCGGCGACTTCGACGCCGCGCGCATGCAGCTGACCATCGCGCGCGGCCATCTCGGCGTCCTCGCCGACGATGCCTACGGCGCGGTGATCCGATCCGGTCTCGGCCACGTGGAGGCGGCGCTGTCGGTGGGGTCGACCGAGCGGCTGCCGGCGAATTGAGGTGTCCGGCACGGGGGTTCGGGTGCCCTCGTGCCGCAGGAGGTGGGTGAGTGGGCTGGGGTGAGGGTCCGCCCAGCTGGGCGGAGATGGAGCGGGTGCTGTCCGGGCGCGCCCCGGCGGGCACGGTGGGTGACGGGGGCGACAGCCCGGCCTGGTCGCGCAAGCGAGAGGGGTATCGACGTGCGGAGATCACCCGTCCGGAAAATCCCGTTGTGCCGTACGCGGAACTTCACGCCCATTCGGCATACAGTTTCCTCGACGGTGCCGCACACCCCGAGGAGATGGTGGAAGAAGCGGTGCGCCTTGGCCTGTCGGCCCTGGCGCTGACCGACCACAACGGGTTCTACGGCACCGTCCGGTTCGCCGAGGCGGCCCGGGAATGGGATATACCAACGGTTTTCGGCGCGGAACTCTCGCTGGGAACCGGGGCGCGGACGGCGCCGGACCGTGGGGATGCGGCCCGGCGCCGCACCGCGCCCGGCGACGAGGCGGGCCACCTGTTCGCCCCGGACTCCCTGCCGCGCACGGGAACTCCCGACCCCGCGGGCACCCACCTGCTGATCCTGGCCCGCGGGCAGGAGGGCTACCGGCGCCTGTCCCGCCAGATCGCCGCCGCGCACCTGGCCGCGGGGGAGAAGGGCATCCTGCGTTACGACCAGGACACCCTGACCGCGGCGGCGGGCGGGCACTGGCACGTGCTCACCGGCTGCCGCAAGGGCCACCTGCGCCGGGCCCTGTCCGCGGACCTGCGCCTCGGCGACACCCGGCTGCCGCGCGCCGAGGCCGCGCTGCGTGACCTCGTCGAACGGTTCGGCGCCGACCGGGTCAGCGTGGAACTGACCCACCACGGCGTCCCCACCGACGACGAGCGCAACGCGCACCTGATCGCGCTGGCGCGACGGCTCGGCCTGCCGGTCGTCGCCACCACCGGCGCGCACTTCGCCGGCCCCGCGCAGCGGCACCGGGCCATGGCGCTGGCCGCGATCCGCTCGCGCGCCGGCCTCGACGACATCGCGGGCTGGCTGCCGCCCACCGGGGGCGCGCACCTGCGCTCGGGGGCGGAGATGGCGCGGTTGTTCGCGGACTGCCCGGAGGCGGTGTCCGGCGCGGCCGCGCTCGCCGGGGAGTGCGCCTTCGACCTGAAACTCATCGCGCCGGAGCTGCCCCCGTTCGACGTCCCCCCGGGACACGACGAGAACTCCTGGATGCGGGAACTCACCTACCGGGGCGCGGCCCGCCGCTACGGCCCGCCCGAGAACAACCGGGCCGCCTACGCCCAGATCGAGCACGAGCTCACGGTCATCCGGGGCCGGAACTTCCCCGGCTACTTCCTGGTCGTCCACGACATCGTCGAGTTCTGCCGCGAGCAGGACATCCTCTGCCAGGGCCGCGGGTCGGCCGCCAACTCCGCGGTCTGCTACGCCATCGGCATCACCAACGTCGACCCGATCGCCAACAACCTGCTGTTCGAGCGGTTCCTCTCGCCCGAGCGCGACGGCCCGCCCGACATCGACGTCGACATCGAGTCCGACCGCCGCGAGGAGGCCATCCAGCACGTCTACGCCAAGTACGGCCGCGACTTCGCCGCGCAGGTCGCCAACGTCATCACCTACCGGGGCAAATCCGCCGTGCGCGACGCCGCGCGCGCCCTCGGCTTCTCGCCCGGCCAGCAGGACGCCTGGAGCAGGCAGGTGAGCCGGTGGACCGGGGTGCGCGCCGAGGAGGGCACCGACATCCCCGACCCGGTGCTGGCGCTGGCCGGCGAGATCGAGGGGCTGCCACGGCATCTGGGCATCCACTCCGGCGGCATGGTCATCTGCGACCGGCCCATCGCCGACGTGTGCCCGGTGGAATGGGCCCGGATGCCCGGCCGCAGCGTGCTGCAGTGGGACAAGGACGACTGCGCCGCGGTCGGTCTGGTGAAGTTCGACCTGCTCGGCCTCGGCATGCTCTCGGCGCTGCACTACATGATCGATCTGGTGCGCGAGCACAAGGGCGAGGTCGTGGAGCTGCACCGCCTCGACCTGAGCGAGCCCGCGGTATACGAGATGCTGTCGCGCGCGGATTCGGTCGGGGTGTTCCAGGTCGAGTCGCGCGCGCAGATGGCGACCCTGCCGCGGCTGAAGCCCCGCGAGTTCTACGACCTGGTCGTCGAGGTGGCGCTGATCCGGCCCGGCCCGATCCAGGGCGGCTCCGTGCACCCCTACATCCGCAGGCGCAACGGCGTCGAGGAATGGGAGCACGACCATCCGGCGCTGGAGAACGCTCTGGAGCGGACCCTCGGGGTCCCGCTGTTCCAGGAACAGCTCATGCAGATGGCCGTCGACGTGGCCGGCTTCAGCGCCGCCGAGGCCGACCAGCTGCGCCGCGCCATGGGCTCCAAACGGTCACCGGCGAAGATGGAGCGCCTGCGCGGCAGGCTCTATCAGGGCATGCGCGACCTGCACGGCATCACCGGCGACCTGGCCGACCGCATCTACGAGAAGCTCTACGCCTTCGCCAATTTCGGCTTCCCGGAGAGCCATTCGCAGAGCTTCGCCTCGCTGGTCTTCTACTCGTCCTGGTTCAAGCTGCACCATCCCGCCGCCTTCTGCGCCGGGCTGCTCAACGCCCAGCCGATGGGGTTCTACTCGCCGCAGTCCCTGGTCGCCGACGCCCGCAGGCACGGCGTGCTCGTCCACGGGCCCGACGTGAACGCCAGCCTGGCCGGGGCCACCCTGGAGAACGCCGGACTCGAGGTGCGCCTCGGCCTCTCCGGCGTCCGGCACATCGGCGCCGACCTGGCCGAACGGATCGTCACCGCGCGGGACGAGGGCGGACCCTACGTCTCGATGCTGGATCTGACCGGACGGGTGGAACTGACCGTGGCGCAGGCCGAAGCGCTGGCCACGGCGGGCGCCCTCGACGGCGTGGTCGGCGAACGCGCCGGGTCCGGTGCGGGGGCGCCGGTGGGCGCCGCCGCCGATCCGGTGACGGGCCGGGCGCCCGCCGAGGACGCGCGGCCGTCCGCGGAACTGCGGCGGGCGGCGCTGTGGGCGGCCGGGGCGGCGGCGCGGGAACGGTCGTCTCTGCTGCCGGGCACGGGGCCCGCCGTGGCGGCGCCCTCGCTGCCGGGGATGAGCGCGCTCGAACTGGCGGCGGCCGACGTGTGGGCCAGCGGCATCTCGCCCGGCAGCTACCCCACCGAGTTCCTGCGCGCCTACCTGGACTCGCGCGGCGTGATCCCCGCCGCCGAGCTGCTGCTCGTCGAGGACGGCACCCGGGTGCTGGTCGGCGGCGCGGTCACCCACCGCCAGCGCCCCGCCACCGCGGGCGGGGTCACCTTCCTCAACCTCGAGGACGAGACCGGCATGATCAACATCGTCTGCTCGCCCGGCCTGTGGGCCCGCTACCGCCGCCTCGCCCAATCCGCCCGCGCCCTGCTCGTCCGCGGCCGCGTCCAGAACGCCGAGGGCGCGGTCAGTATCCTCGCCGACCACCTCGAACACCTCGACCTGCGCATCGCCGCCCGATCCCGCGACTTCCGCTGAGCCTCGCCGGCGGGATCCGCGCACTACGCTGCGAAGCATGCGCAAGGTTGCCGTGGTGTTGGTCGGGCTGCTCGGGCTGCTTCTGCTCGCGGGGTGCGGTGGCGAGGAGACCTCGTCGGATTCGGCGGGGTCCGGTGCCGCGCCGACGGTGCGCGGACCCGCCGCCGCGGCACCCGGGCTGCGGGAACAGTCGCCGAAAGACAGTCCGGCGCCGTCGGTTACGGCCGACCGGAAGGAAGTGGTCACCGGGTCGGTGAGCATCACCGCGGGCGATCCGATCGCCGCGGCGGCGACGATCGCCGGCCAGGTCACGGCGTTGAACGGGCGGATCGACAGCCGCACCGAACAGCCCGGCACCGGTACCGGGGACAGCAAGCCGAGCGCCTCGCTGACCGTGCGCGTGCCGGCCGACCGGACCGACGGTTTCCTCGACGGGCTCGGCAGCGTCGGCACCGTCACCCGCGTGACGACCAACCGCGACGACGTCACCCAGCAGTGGCAGGACCTCGACGCCCGCATCCGCGCCCTGCAGACCTCCGTCGACCGGCTGCGCACCCTGATGTCGCAGGCCACCGACACCGCCGACCTGCTCGCCGCCGAGCAGGCCCTGTCGTCCCGGCAGGGCGAGCTCGACTCGCTCACCTCCCAGAAACGCCTCCTCGACGATCAGGTCGCGCTGTCCACCCTGACCCTCTCGATCACCACCGACAAGCCGGTCGCCCGGGAGGACGACAGCTTCTGGGGCGGCGTCGTCGCCGGCTGGCACGGCCTGCTGGACTGGCTGCACGACGCGGTCGTCTTCGTGGGCAAGGCGATCCCGTGGCTCGGCTTCTTCGCCGTGATCGGCGCGCTGCTGTGGCTCGTGGTGCGTCCGCTGCGCCGCCGCCGTCGGGCGCGCGCCGCCGCGAACCGGGGCACGGTCGCGGGTCCCACCGGCGCGGGTTCCACCGGCGGTTCGGCCGCGTCCGGCGCAGGCCCGGCGGGCGGTGCGCCGGACGGCGACGGCGGGACCCGATAGCCGGGCGACCCCGACACCGAGGAGGATTCGTGCCGACCGTCCGCGCGACCATCAAACCCAACAGCCGCAAGGGACCGCTCGTCGAAGTCGCCGACGACGGGACGCTCACGCTCTACGTCCGGGCGCCTGCGGTGGAGGGCCGCGCCAACCGGGCCGCCGCCGAACTCCTGGCCGCGCACTTCGGCGTGCCCAAGTCGTCGGTCCGCCTCTCGGCGGGCGCGACGTCACGCTTCAAGCGGTTCGAGATCGACGACTGACCCGGACACCGAACATCGCGGCGATCCACCCCGCGATCGCACCGGTCACCACGGGAACGACAACCAGGCCCGCCCAGAACCATCGGGTCGGCCACATGCGCGACGCCATATCGCCGAAGGCGCCGTCGGCCGGCTCATAGCTCGCGTAGTAGCAGCTGACCGTCGACGGTCCCTGCCACCACCAGAACGCCGCCACCGCGATCGCGGTCACCGCGCACAACGCGCCGAGGGCGGCCCCCGCGGCGACCGTGTTCCGTTTCTCCCCACGCTGTTCCGGCATGCGGACAGTCAACACCGCCGGGTCCGCCGGACCGGGGACCGGGCCGGACGGATCCGGCCGGGATGATCACGCCATCGACGCGGAGATCACACCCCGTCGGGGAAGCCGAGCTGGCGCCACGCCTCGTAGACCGCCACCGCGGCCGAGTTCGACAGGTTCATCGAGCGGCGGCCGGGGAGCATGGGGATGCGGAGCTGGTCGGTGACGCGGGGGTCGGCGAGGACCTCGGGGGGCAGACCGGTGGGTTCGGTGCCGAAGAGCAGGGCGTCGCCGTCGCGGTAGGCGACGTCGGTGTAGCGGGTGGTGGCCTGGGTGGTGAACGCGAAAACCCGCTCCGGCGCGATCTTCTCCCACGCCGTCGCCAGATCGGGGTGCACGGTCACCGAGGCGAGGTCGTGGTAGTCGAGGCCGGCGCGGCGCAGCTTGGACTCCGAGAGGTCGAAGCCGAGCGGCTCGATCAGGTGCAACCAGCTCCCGGTCCCCGCGACCAGCCGGATCGCGTTGCCGGTGTTCGGCGGGATCACCGGCTGATGGAAGATCAGATGCAGCACCGGATCAGCTTGTCACGGGCCGACCCACGGGCCCGGCCCGGCCCACCCGCCCGGCTCGCCCCACCGCCCGGGACCCGCCCAGAGACCGGGGTCGGCCTGTCCCGGCGCAGGCGGCCGCGCGGCGGCCGCGAAGGCCGGATGTGCCCGGAGCGTGAACGACCGCGCGTCGCCGGACAGCCGCCCGGTGACCACCCGCTCGGCGTTGCCGAGCACGACACCGACGAAACCGCCCACCGCCAGCACGAGCAGGCCGACCGCGCACAGGATCAACGCCCACATCGACCCCGTCGGCAGACTCAGCAGGCCGACGATCAGCGGCAGGACCAACCCGACCAGACTCCAGCGGCGCCGGATCTCGGCCGCCCGGTCCGCGCTCGCGCACCGCGGGCACATCGGCCACTGCGAGCGGATCATCGCGTCCGGCGTGATCGGCCCGGAGTCCACGATGAACTGCTTCTTGAACTCCTCCCACAGCGACCGGCCGACACCCTGCTGCCGGAAGTCGCCGGGCTCGCCCCAGAACCGCAGCTCCACCGGCTTCCACCGCGCCGCCCGCTCGCCGTGCGGGGCGCAGACCGGCGGTAGCGGCAGGGCGAAGGCGAGCTGGCGCAGACGCCGTTCGGCGAGATCGTCGAAGAAGAACGGTTGCACCTCGAGCGTCACCTCGGTCGAAGGTTCCATACGAGGATTGGACGCGACTCGGCGCGTTCCGGTTCCGGGCTCCGGCACGACTCGCGCGGGCTTCTGGAAGAATCGCGACCGTGAACAAGGCGGAGACCACCGGCAAGCATCGGGCCGTGCGGCTGAGCGCGTGGCAGCAGTATCTGCGCGCGCATCTGCCGATGACGGTGGTGACCGTGCTGATCGTCATCGCCGTGGTGTTCGTCGCGTGGGACCGCTGGCGGCGCGGCGCCATCATCTTCGGCAGCGCGGCGCTGGTCGCGGCGGCGTTCCGGCTGTGCCTGCCGACCGCTCAGGTCGGGCTGCTCGCGGTGCGCGGGCGCGCCTTCGACGTGGGGGCGCTGGTCGCGTTCGGCAGCGCCATCGTCTTCCTGGCCGCCACCATCAACACCCTCGGCGTCATCTGAGCGGTCCGCGTCAGCGGTTCTCCCTGGACAGCCGCATGGTCTCGGTCAGCAGCTTCGAGACCGCGGCGGCCTCGGTGAGGAAACCGTCGTGCCCGTCGCGGGAGTGCACGATCTCGAGGCCCGCGCAGCCCGGCAGACCCTCGGCCAGCTCGGCCTGGGTGTGCAGGGGGTAGAGACGGTCGGAGTCGACCCCGCCGATGACGCACGGCACCGGCGTCGCGGCCAGCGCCGCCGCGATCCCGCCGCGGCCACGGCCGACGTCGTGGCGGTTCATCGCCTCCGACAGCAGCACGTAGGTGGCCGGGTCGAACCGCTGGATCAGCTTGTCGGCCTGGTGCTCGAGGTAGCTCTGGACCGCGTAGCGGCCGCCGCCCCACGGGTCCTCGTCCCCCTGGGCGGAATTGGCGAAGCGGTGGTCGAGCTCGCCCTCGGTGCGGTACGTCAGGTGGGCGATCCGGCGGGCCAGGCCCATGCCGGTCGTCGGCGCGCGGCCGGTGCCGTGGTAGTCGCCGCCCTGCCAGTCCGGGTCGGCCGTGATGATCGCCATCTGCGTGGTCTGGGTGCCGATCTGATCGGCGGTGGCGCGCGCGCCGACCGCGAGAACCAGTGCGGCCGCGACCCGTTCGGGCCTGCCGACCATCCACTCCAGCACCCGCATGCCGCCCATCGAACCGCCGACCACGGCGGCGAGGCGCTCGATGCCGAGCCGGTCGAGCAGCTGGGCCTCGGCGGTCACCTGATCGCGGATCGAGATGTCGGGGAAGCGCGAGCCCCACGGCGCGCCGTCCGGCGCGAGCGAGGAGGGGCCGGTGCTGCCCTTGCAGCCGCCGAGCACGTTGGTGGCCACGACACACCATTCGTCGGTGTCGACGGGCGCGCCCGGGCCGATCATGCCCTCCCACCAGCCGGGCGCGGGATTGCCCGCGCCCGCGACGACGTGGGAGTCGCCGGTGAGGGCGTGCTCGATCAGCACGACGTTGTCCAGCTCGGGCGACAGCGTCCCCCAGCGTTGCACCGCGAGCCGCACATCGGGGACGACGGCGCCGTTCTCCAGCGCGACGTCCCCGATGGCGATCACGCCGAGCTGCCCGTCCGGCGGCGGCAGCAGGGCCGCACCGCCGGATCGGGCAATGCTCGGTTCGGTGCTCACAGTCACGCAGTCGCCGCCGCGAAACCGGCTCGCAGGTCGGCGAGGATGTCATCGATTCCCTCGATGCCCACCGCGAGCCGGACCAGCCCCGGAGTGACACCGGAGGCCAGCTGCTCCTCGGGCGTCAACTGCGAGTGCGTGGTCGACGCCGGGTGAATCACAAGAGAACGCACATCACCGATGTTAGCGACATGGCTGTGGAGGCTGAGAGCGTCCACGAACTTCTTGCCCGCGTCGACGCCTCCGCGCAGCTCGAAGGACACGATGGCGCCCGCGCCGCGCGGCGCGAGCTCCTTGGCCCTGGCATGCCACGGCGAGTCGGGCAGGCCGGCGTAGTGGACCTTCTCCACGGCCTCCTGCTCGGTGAGGAAGGCCGCGACCGCCTCGGCGTTGGCGACGTGGCGCTCGACCCGCAGGCTCAGCGTCTCGATGCCCTGCGCGATGAGGAAGGCGTTGAACGGCGACACCGCCGAGCCGAGGTCGCGCAGCAGCTGCACGCGGGCCTTGAGGGCGTAGGCGGGCGCGCCGAGGTCGGCGAACACGGCGCCGTGGTAGCTGGGGTCGGGCTCGGTGAACCCGGGGAAGCGGGGGTTGCCGTCGGCGTCGCGCACGGTCCAGTCGAAGGTGCCGCCGTCGACGATCACGCCCGCGACCGCCGCGCCGTGGCCGCCGAGGTACTTGGTCGCCGAGTGCACGACGATGTCGGCGCCGTGGGCCAGCGGCTGGATCAGGTACGGGGTGGCGACGGTGTTGTCGACGATGAGCGGGATGCCCGCCGCGTGGGCGACCTCGGAGACGCCGCGCAGGTCGAACACCGACGAGGACGGGTTGGCGATGGTCTCGCCGAAGAACGCCTTGGTGTTCGGGCGGATCGCGGCCTGCCACTGCGCCAGGTCGTCGGGGTCCTCGACGAAGGAGACCTCGATGCCCAGCTTGGGCAGCGAGTAGTGGAAGAGGTTGTAGGTGCCGCCGTAGAGGTGCGGGCTGGACACGATGTGGTCGCCCGCGCCCGCCAGGTTCAGGATCGCGAAGGTCTCGGCGGCCTGGCCGGAGGACAGCAGCAGCGCCGCGACGCCGCCCTCGAGCGCGGCGATCCGCTGCTCGACCGCGTCCTGGGTGGGGTTCATGATCCGGGTGTAGATGTTGCCCGGCTCGGCGAGGCCGAACAGCGCGGCGGCGTGGTCGGTGTCGCGGAAGGCGTAGGAGGTGGTCTGGTAGATCGGCAGAGCGCGGGCGCCGGTGGCGGCGTCGGGGGCCTGGCCGGCGTGGATCTGCTTGGTTTCGAACGACCAGTTCGCGGTGTCGGTCACGGAATGCTCCAGGGGTTGTACGTCAGGGGTGTCTGGGTTGGATCGACGAACAACAACACATGGTTAACCTCCAGATGGCGCGCTTGCTCCCGGCCTTCGGCAGCCCGGTCATCACCCGGAGCACCCCGCCGCAGCTGGAGGGTTGCCGACCAGCGAGCCGGGGCTTGACGCTGGTACTCATGACCTGGAGCACATGTTAACCGGCGGTCTGTGGGAGTCGGAAATTTCCGGCGATTTCGCCGCGAATCTCACATGTCGCGGGTCGCGTCCTCGGGCAGCGAGGTGCTGCACATGCGCCGGAGCTCGCGATAGGCGAGCAGGATCGACTCACGGGCGACCCGGGCGGCCTCGGCCGGCGCGCCGGTCAGCATGACGTCCTCGGCCGCCGACAGCGACAGGTGGCACAGCACCTGCCAGGTGCCGCCGATCAGGCGCACGGTGAGGCACTCGGGCGAGGTGTCCATCCGTTCGGCGAGTTCCTCGAAGACGGCCTGGTTCTTGGTGTCGGCGTAGTCGAGGGCGCGGGCGTTGACCGCGGGGCTGGCGCGCATGATCCGCTGCATCTGCTGGAACTGGCGGAAGGAGGGGCCGCCCTCCTCCTCGGCGACCGCGCGGTCGACCACGCTCAGGTACGCGCGGCACAGGGCGTGCAGCTCGTCGCCGGTGCGCGGCTGGTCGCGCAGCGCGGCGGCCACGATGGCGCCGAAGTCGACGACGGGGGCGAGGACGATGTCCTCCTTGGTCTCGAAGTACCGGTTGACCGTGCGGGGGGAGACGTCGGCGACCGCGGCGATCTGCTCGACCGTGGTCGCGTCGAACCCGTTGGCCTCCGAGAGGTCGAGGCCGGCGCGCACGATCGCCGCGCGGGTCCGCTGCTTCTTGCGCTCGCGCAGGCCCGGCGCCGCGGGTGCAGCCGGTTCGGCGGTCCGGTCGGCGCTGATCGGAGTGGTCGAGTCCAGCATCCCCCCACTGTATCGCGTCCGGATTGTCGGTGTCTCAATCTGTCAAATGTCGCAGTCAGACATTTTTCTCTTGACGCCAAATGTCGGCAGGTGTCAGGATTGGCGCAGTCGTTGCCGTGCCGAGGAGGCCCTGGTGTCCGAAACCCTGTCCGTATCGAAAGAATCTGTGGGAGAACGCAATCCGGCGCGCTGGTGGGCGCTGGTCGTGCTCGCCTCCGCGCAGCTGATGGTCATCCTCGACGCCACCGTCGTCACCATCGCGCTCCCGTTCGCCCAGCGTGACCTGGGCATCGGCGAGGCCGACAAACAGTGGGCACTGACCGCCTACACCCTGATCTTCGGCGGCCTGCTGCTGCTCGGCGGCCGGATGGCCGACTACCTGGGCAGGCGCCGGATCTTCCTGATCGGCCTCGTCGGATTCGCCGCCGCCTCCGCGCTGGCCGGGCTCGCGCAGACCGGCACGCAGCTGTTCCTCGGCCGCGGGCTGCAGGGCGCGTTCGCCGCGCTGCTCGCCCCCTCGGCGCTGTCGCTGCTGTCGGTCACCTTCACCGACGTCAAGGAGCGGGCGCGGGCGTTCGCCGTGTTCGCCGGGATCTCCGCGGGCGGCGTCGCCTTCGGCCTCATCGTCGGCGGCGCGCTCACCGAGTACGTCTCGTGGCGCTGGACGCTGCTCATGAACACCCCCGTGGCGATCCTCGCCCTGATCGGCGCGCTGGCCTTCCTGGTGCGGGACGTCCCCGTGCCGCGGACCGGCGGCTACGACCTGCCCGGCGCGCTCACGGTCACCCTGGGGCTCGTCGCGATCGTCTACGGCTTCACCCGCGCCGCCGAGGACGGCTGGACCGCGGGCAGCACCCTGTTCCTGCTCGGCGCGGGCGCCGCCCTGCTCGCCGCGTTCGTCGCCGTCGAAGCCCGGTCCTCGAACCCGCTGCTGCCGCTGCGGATCCCGGGCGAGATCAACCGGGGCGGCGCGCTGCTGGCGGCGCTGCTCATCCCCATCGCCATGTTCGCGATGTTCCTGTTCCTGAGCTTCTACTACCAGAACACCCTCGGGTACACGCCGCTGAAGGCGGGCGTCGCGTTCCTGCCGTTCCCGGTGGGCATCGCGGTGTCGGCCGGGGTGACCAGCGCGCTGCTGCCCCGGGTCGGGCCCCGTCCGGTGATGGTGACCGGCGCGCTGCTCGGCACGGCCGGGCTGCTGTGGCTGACCCAGCTCGGCTACGGCGACGGCTACCTGGTCAGCGTGCTGCCCGCCCAGGTCCTCATCGCCCTCGGCATGGGCCCGCTGTTCGTCGGCATGCAGGCGGTGGCGCTGCACCAGGTGCACGCCGAGGACTCCGGCGTGGCCAGCGCCCTGCTCAACGCCGCGCAGCAGGTCGGCGGCGCGGTCGGCACGGCGCTGCTGACCACCATCTCGGTGCAGGCCGCCAAGGACTACGCGGCCGGGAACCCCACCGTCGACCACCTGGCCGAACGCGCCGCGATCCACAGCTACGACATCGCCTTCGCGGTGGGCGCGGGCTTCTTCCTCGCCGCCGCCGTGGTGATCGCGCTGATGATCAGGGACAAGCCCGAGAACCTCGTCGAGGGCGACGAGCGGATGGCCGTGCCCGTCGGCGTCTGACCTCCCGGCCGACCGGCCCGCGCGTGCCGACGCGCGGGCCGGTCGCGCGCGGCAATTCGTTCGCAAGTGCGGGCCAATCCGGCGCTGTCACCCTCACGCCATGACTACCGAGCTCCTCCCGCAGTCCCCGGCCGTCGCGCCCGGCGACCGGGTCCGTGCCCTGACCCTCGCCGCGGGCGCCGCCCTGTGGGCCGTCGGCAACCTGCTGCATCCGCTGACCCACTCCGAGGCGGCCGAGCACGCCCCGACCTGGGCCGCCGCGCACATCACCTTCTCGATCGGCGCGGTCCTGCTCGCGGTCGGGCTGCCCGCGCTCACCCGGTCGATCCGCAGGCCGGGCGGCGGCTGGGCCGGGGTCCTGCTGACCGCCGCGCACGGGCTGCTCTTCGCCGGCCTGGTCGTGCTGATCCCGGTGAGCGCGTACCACGAGGTCTTCGTCAGCACCCACCTCGACCATCACGCCCAGACCGAGATCGCCACGGCCTCCGAAGCCCTGCTCGCGCCGCTGGCCATGGCGGTGCTGCTCGGGTTCCTGCTCTTCGCCGTCTACGCCTTCGTCCGCCCGGCGCCGGTGTGGGGTCCGGCGTCGGGCGCGCTGGTGCTGGCGGGCACGGTCTCGATGGGCGTCACCGCGATCGCGCCCGGTGTGCTGCCCGGCGCGGAGGGCTGGTGGATCATCCCCGGCACGGTCGCGCAGGGACTGGCCTTCGGCATCGCGGGAGCGCGCCTGGCCGGGTAGATTCCCGGCATCGACACAGGAGTACCGGACGGCGGCGCGCCCGCCGTCCGCATCGAGCTGCTCGGCCCGCTGCGGGTCGAGGTGCGCGGCGGACCCGCCGATCTGGGCGGGCCGCGGCAGCGCACCCTGCTGGCCCGGCTCGTGCTCGCCTGCGGGGAGGTGGTGTCCACCGACCGGCTCATCGAGGACCTGTGGGCGGGCGATCCGCCGCCCAAGGCCCTGGCCGCGCTCCAGGCCCACATCTCCTACCTGCGCCGCGCCCTCGAACCGGACCGCCCGCGGCGCGCGCCCGCCGCGGTGCTCGTCTCCGAGGCGCCGGGATACGCCCTGCGCCTGCCCACCGCCGCCGTGGACGCCTGGCATTTCGAGCGCCTGCTCGGCCGCGCCGCCGACGCCGGCACCGCCGAGCGGTACCGCGTGCTCGGCGCCGCCCTCGCCCTGTGGTCCGGGGAGCCGTACGCGGCCTTCGCCGACAGCGCGTGGGTGGCGCCCGAGGTCGCCCGGCTCACCGAGCTGCATCACCGCGCCCGCGAACGCCTGGCCGAGTGCGCGCTCGACCTCGGCCGCCCGGACGAGGCGGTCGACCTGCTCGACCGTGCCGTCGCCGAGCACCCGGACCGCGAGGACGCCGCCCGGCTGCTCGCGCTCGCCCGGTACCGGCTCGGCAGGCAACCCGAGGCGCTGGCCACGCTGCGTCACGTCCGCGAGCACCTCGACGCCGAATTCGGCATCGTGCCCGGCCCCGCGCTATGGGCGCTCGAGCTCGCGATCCTCACCACGCGCCCGAGCTGGACTTCCGGCCGGAGACGTCCGGGGCGCGCGCGGCCCCGCCCCGCGACGACGCGGCGCCCGTCGGCGATCCGGACGACCGGGCGGCCGCGCCGCCGGGGGCCGAACCGGGGCCCGCCGACCCCGCCGCCGAGCATCGGCTCCGTGCCGCCGCCGGACCCGTCGGCTACGAGGCCGAACGCGCCGCCCTGCCCGCCGAGGCGGACCGGGTCGTCGCGGGGCGGCGGGCACGGGTGGTCTGGATCGAGGGCGAGGCGGGGGCGGGCAAGTCCACGCTCGTCGGATCGGCCGCGGCCGCATCGGCTGCCGCGGGCTGGCGGGTCGCGGTGGCGGCCTGTCCCGAGGTGGACGGCGCGCCCGCCGCGTGGGTCTGGCAGCAGCTGCTCGCGGAGCTCGACGCCGACACGGGCGCCGACCGGAGCCCGTTCGCGCTCGCGCACGCGGTCCGCGAGGCGTGCCTGCGGCACCTGGCGAGCGGGCCGGTGCTGCTCGTCCTCGAGGACGTGCACCGGGCGGACAGCGCGACCCTACAGATCCTGCGCCAGGTCGCCGCTTGGCTGGGCGGGGAACCGGTGCTGCTCGTCGTCACCCTGCGCGGGTCCGAGGCCGACGCGCAGGTCGAGGCGACCGCCGCCGCGCTGGCCTCGCTCACCGGGGAGCGGCTGGTCCTCGGCGGGCTCGACCCGGTGGCGGTCGGCCGGGTGGCCGAGGCGGCGGGGCTGGCGGGGATCGACGCGGACACCGCGGCCTACCTGCACGCCCGCACCGGCGGCAACCCGCTGTTCGTCCGCGAGGTGGCCCGGCTGGCCGCCTCGGTCGGCGACCTGCACGCGGTCCCCGACGGGGTCCGGCACGTGCTCGCCCGGCGGATCGCCCGGCTGCCCGCAGGCGCGGCGCGGGCCCTGCGCATGGCCGCGGTGTGGGGCGAGGAGATCGGCTTCGACGCCCTGCTCGATCTGACCGGCGACACCGAGGAGGAGCTCGCCGACCTCGTCGACACCGTCACGGTGGCGGGCCTGGTCCGGCTCGACCGGCGTGGGCGGATCGGCTTCGCCCACGCGCTGATCCGCGACGCCGTCTACGGCGACATCCCCGTCCTGCGCCGGGCGCGCCTGCACTGGCACGCGCTGGAACTGCTCGAACGGCGGCACGGCCTCGACCCCGCCCGGCTCGCCGCCCCGCCCGGGGGCGCCGACCGGGCCGACTGGGCCGACTGGGCCGACTGGGACGTCCTGGACGCGCTGGCCCACCACGCCGTG
>NZ_BAGK01000043.1 GCF_000308795.1 Nocardia thailandica NBRC 100428
GTCCGCGCTGCTGCTCGCCGCGGCCACCGCCGCCTCGGGCGACCCCGCCGGCGCCGCCCGGCGGGCCGGTCTCGTCGCGGCCGACTGCCGCGAGCACGGGCTGCTCCCGCTGCGGTGGGCGACCGCGATGCTGCTCGCCGGCGTCGGTGACGCGGCGACAGCCCGGGCCGCGAGCCGGGAATCCGCAGCGTGCGCGGCCCGCATCGCGGACCTCGGCGGCGAGTTCCGCGTGGCGGATACCCGCTAGTCGCCGGACCGGCCCATCGGTCCTTCCGGGTCAGATGTCCGGCCCCGCTCGCCGGCCGTCCGGAGGTCGCTATTGTTAGTTCCGTTCCGCCCCTTCGGTGGAAGCTCGGTCACATCGGACCGCGCCACTCGTAACGCCAGGAAAATCTCTGACGATGACGCACACGGGCGAAGAGTTGGACCTCGCCGTCGCTGCCGCTGCGCAGGGCGACAGGACCGCTTTAGCTCAGGTACTGGAATCGATCCGTCCGTTGGTAGTCCGCTACTGCCGGGCCCGGATCGGGGCCGCGGAGCGTGGACAGCTCTCCGCGGACGACGTTGCGCAAGAGGTCTGTCTCGCAGTCATGACCGCCCTGCCCCGATACCAGGATCAGGGCAGACCGTTCATGGCTTTCGTGTACGGGATCGCTTCGCACAAGGTCGCCGACGCCCATCGGAACGCCGCCCGTAACAAGGCGGAGGCGATGGCCGAAGTACCAGATGTCATATCCACCGACCAAGGACCGGAGCAGCGAGCTCTCGAATCGGAAACAAGCAGGCAGATGAACAGTCTGCTCGCCACCCTTCCGGAGAAGCATCGAGAGATCCTGATCCTGCGCTTGGTCATGGGTCTGTCAGCAGAAGAAACCGCAGTCGCCGTGGGCAGCACGGCGGGTGCGATCCGCGTCGCCCAGCATCGGGCGCTCGCGAAACTGAAGTCACAAGTGGCGAGGGCAGGTGAAATGTATGGCTAGGGATGGCGAGCGCGGACGGGGCGACCGGAAGGATCGGCGCGGGCAGGATCCCTACGCCGCCGAGGGCACTGGGGATTCCGGCCCGGTCGACATCGCGGCGGTGCGTCGGGACGACGCGCTGATCGATGCCATCGCGGGCGACGGACCGGTTCAGACCGGGGATCCGGCGGAATTCCAGCTGGCATCGCTGCTCGCCGACTGGCGAGCCGAGGTGCTGGCCGAGCCGATGCCGGCCGGTCCCGATCTCGACACCGTGTTCGCGGCGGTCAATCAGGAGATCGGTGCGCGGCAGGTCCGGGTCGGTGCGTCTTCGCGCGGGCGTCTGCGATTGGTCCGCCCCATCTTCGGCGCCGCCGCGGCGCTGGCCGTGGTGATGGGCGGTCTCACAGCGTTCTCCTACAGTGCCGCGCCCGGCGATCCGCTGTGGCGCGTCAAGGAAGTCGTGTTCTCCGAGCAGGCCCAGTCGACCGTGGTGCAGCGCACCGACGACGACCTGGTCGCCGCCCAGGCCATGCTGGACCAGGGCAATCCCGAGCAGGCCAGGGCCCGGCTGGAACAGGCCTCGGCGACCGCCGCGCAGATCAACGATCCGCGCAAGCGTGACGATCTGATCGCCCGCTGGAATCTGCTGCACGCGGAACTGGCGAAGCGGGCGCCCGAGATCGCCAAGAGCCTGACCCCGAACCTCCCGACGCCGTCGCCGACGAAGCCGGCCGACGGCGCGACCACCCCGGCATCGCCCGGCTCCGTGACACCGGGCACCCCGGGGACCTCCCCGGACTCGGTCTCGCCGGAGACGCCGGCCAACCCGGGGACCGTGAGCCCGACCAAGCCCCCGGTCGACCTCAAGCCGACCGATCCGGTCGACACCAAGCCGACGGAGCCGCCCGTGACGACCCCTCCGGTCGTCACGACGCCGCCCCCGGTGACCACCCCGCCGCCGGTGACCACCCCGCCGGTGGTCACCCCGGAACCCACAGTGCCCTCCGTGCCCGCAGTCGAGCCGACTGCGGGCCCGATCACGACTCCACCCACCGTGCCGACCGGCGGTGCAGGCGTCCCCGCGACGCCGCCGTCGTTCGTGCTGCCGGGCGTGCCCGCCCGCTGAACCGAGCCACGCGAAAGGCCCCGGACCTGATGGTCCGGGGCCTTCGTCGTGTCCGTGTGGCGACCGTCCCCGCGCAGGCGTGACTCAGCGGGGGAGTGGTCCTCCGGGCGCCCTCAGCTGTCGAAGCCGTCGAACCCGTCGCCGTGGAAGGCTTCGTTCATCGAGGCGTCCGCGTAGCCGCGGCAGTAGTCCCACGTGACGTAGGACTCGGGGGTGGGGTCGTAGGCCGGTTCGTGCGGGCGGACCGTGCCGTCGACGAGCAGCTGGAGCAGGTTGGCCCGCAGCATGTCCCAGTCGTGGTAATGGTCCTGCCTGCAATCCTCGCAACTGACGACCAGGCCGCGGATTCCGCGGTGGGCCAGCAGGGCCTCGTAGACGGCGAGGTCGGCGAGATCTTCCTCGACCGCGAGGCGCTCGTGAGGATCCAGCGGCTC
Organism: Nocardia thailandica NBRC 100428; assembly: GCF_000308795.1. Classification (GTDB taxonomy): domain Bacteria; phylum Actinomycetota; class Actinomycetes; order Mycobacteriales; family Mycobacteriaceae; genus Nocardia; species Nocardia thailandica. The sequence goes on from NZ_BAGK01000043.1 coordinate 2,523, forward strand.
ACCGGGCTCGATCGCATCGAGCGCGGCTGACGGGTCGGAGGGGTCTCCGGCGAATGGATCCGGCGGCAAGCCAGGTGGTAGATGGTCACGCACATCCCCACGGTACGCAGAACCAGGGGGTCTGCGCCAGCTATGCGCGCCGCCAGTTTGCGCACGGCCTCACTTCACAGTCGGATTCGCCCGCCGGATACCATGGAATACACGCGTCGGCGAGCGATGTTCTCTCCGGCAACACTTCACTCCAGTTCAGCACCGTCTCGCCGTCTGTACCGGCGTCGGTTGCTACCGACGACCAGGAGGGGTCGATCCGAATGAGTAATCCCGTGTCGGGCGAACGAGTAGCGGTGCGCCCCCATACGGGTGGTGACGATCCGAACAAGATCGCCATGCTCGGTCTCACGTTCGACGACGTACTGCTGCTGCCCGCGGCCTCGGATCTCATCCCCAGTTCCGTCGAGACCTCCAGCCGGCTGACCAGGGAGATCACCCTGCGCACCCCGCTGGTGAGCTCCGCCATGGACACCGTCACCGAGGCGCGCATGGCCATCGCCATGGCCCGCTCCGGCGGCATGGGTGTGCTGCACCGCAACCTGTCGACGGCCGACCAGGCCGCCCAGGTGGAGACCGTCAAGCGTTCCGAGGCGGGCATGGTGACCGACCCGGTGACCTGTCGCCCCACCGACACCCTCGCCGAGGTCGACGCCATGTGCGCCCGCTTCCGCATCTCGGGTCTGCCGGTGGTCGACGAGGTCGGTTCGCTGGTCGGCATCATCACCAACCGCGACATGCGCTTCGAGGTCGATCAGGACCGCCGGGTCGACGAGGTCATGACCAAGGCCCCGCTGATCACTGCCCAGGAGGGCGTCACCGCCGAGGCGGCCCTCGGGCTGCTGCGCCGCCACAAGATCGAGAAGCTCCCGATCGTGGACGGCAACGGCAAGCTGCGCGGCCTGATCACGGTGAAGGACTTCGTCAAGACCGATCAGTACCCCAACGCCACCAAGGACCGCGACGGCCGCCTGCTGGTCGGCGCCGCGATCGGTGTCGGCGAGGACTCCTGGTCGCGCGCGATGACCCTGGCCGACGCGGGCGTCGACGTGCTGATCGTGGACACCGCGCACGGCCACCAGTCCCAGGTGCTGCAGATGGTCGCCAAGGTCAAGGCCGAGGTGGGCGACCGCATCCAGATCGTCGGCGGCAACGTCGCCACCCGGGCGGGCGCCGCGGCGCTGGTCGAGGCGGGCGTCGACGCGGTGAAGGTCGGTGTCGGCCCCGGCTCCATCTGCACCACCCGCGTGGTCGCCGGTGTCGGCGCCCCGCAGATCACCGCGATCCTCGAGGCCGTCGCGGCGTGCAAGCCGCACGGCGTGCCGGTCATCGCCGACGGCGGCGTGCAGTACTCCGGCGACGTGGCCAAGGCGATCGCCGCGGGCGCGTCCACGGTCATGCTCGGCTCGCTGCTGGCGGGCACCACCGAGGCGCCGGGCGACCTGATCCTGGTCAACGGCAAGCAGTTCAAGAGCTACCGCGGCATGGGCTCGCTCGGCGCGATGCAGGGCCGCGGCCAGGCCAAGTCCTACTCCAAGGACCGCTACTTCCAGGACGACGTGCTCGCCGAGGACAAGCTGGTCCCCGAGGGCATCGAGGGCCGGGTGCCGTTCCGCGGTCCGGTCAACCAGGTCATCCACCAGCTGGTCGGCGGCCTGCGCGCGGCGATGGGGTACACCGGCTCGCAGAACATCGAGCACCTGCAGGGCGCCCAGTTCGTGCAGATCACCGCGGCGGGTCTCAAGGAGAGCCACCCGCACGACATCACCATGACGGTGGAGGCACCGAACTACACCGGTCGCGGCTGAGTAGGATGGATGCGCTCGCGCGCCGGATCCGGCGTGCGGGCGCGCACACAGAGTGCTGCGCTGACAACCCAACGTGCCCCCGCACGGGCCGACCTCGAGGAGGCCCCCGCCGCGCAGCGGCGGGTCGCGGCCGCCCCGCCTGACAGCGGACCCAGACCATGCGCCGTAGGCGCGAGTGCCGGTCCGCTGTCCGGTGGGGCACAAGGGGCCGCGACGCGAGCGCGCCGGCGCTCCACGAACACAGGAGACACGACAATATGCGCGACATGGTGGAGATCGGCATGGGCCGTACGGCCCGGCGTACCTACGAGCTCGACGACGTCGACATCGTGCCCTCGCGTCGCACCCGCTCCTCCAAGCAGGTCTCGGTGGCCTGGCAGCTCGACGCCTACCGCTTCGAGATCCCGCTGCTCGCGCACCCGACCGATGCGCTGGTCTCCCCGAAGTTCGCCGTCGAGCTGGGCAAGCAGGGCGGCCTCGGCGTCATCAACGGCGAGGGCCTGTGGGCCCGGCACGCCGACGTGCAGGCCAAGATCGACCAGCTGATCGACCTGGTCGACAAGGGCGGCTACGAGCAGGCCGTCACCCTGCTGCAGCAGCTGCACGCCGCGCCGATGCAGCCCGACCTGCTGGCCGCCGCGGTCGCCGAGGTGCGCGCGGCCGGTGTCACCACCGCGGTCCGGGTCAGCCCGCAGAACGCGCGCGCCCTGACCCCCGCGCTGGTGCAGGCGGGCATCGACCTGCTGGTCGTGCAGGGCACCATCATCTCCGCCGAGCACGTCGGCGACGGCGAGCCCCTGAACCTGAAGACCTTCATCGCCGAGCTGGACGTGCCCGTCGTGGCGGGCGGCGTCAGCGATCACCGCACCGCGCTGCACCTGATGCGCACCGGCGCGGCGGGCGTCATCGTCGGCTACGGCTCGTACCCGGGCGCGACGACCACCGGCGAGGTGCTCGGCATCGGCGTGCCGATGGCGACCGCCATCGCCGACGCGGCCGCGGCCCGTCGCGACTACCTCGACGAGACCGGCGGCCGGTACGTGCACGTCATCGCCGACGGTGACGTGGCGACCTCCGGGCAGCTGGCCAAGGCCATCGCCTGCGGCGCGGACGCGGTCATGCTCGGGGTGCCGCTGTCGGTGTCGGCCGAGGCGTCCGGCCGCGGCTGGTACTGGCCGTCGGCGGCCGCGCACCCGTCGGTGCCGCGCGGTTCGTTCCTGCCGGTCGACGAGTCCTGGCTGGACGGCCCGGAGGGGCAGACGCCGCGCCCGAGCCTCGAGCGCGTCCTCTACGGCCCGTCCGACGACCCGTTCGGTTCGCTGAACCTGGTCGGCGGCCTTCGTCGCTCGATGGCCAAGGCGGGCTACTCCGACCTCAAGGAGTTCCAGAAGGTGGGCCTCAGCGTCCGCTGACGCTCATGGGGCGGGGATCGCCCAGCACGTGCTCGCGCAGGAACCGGCGCACGGCGGTGTTCACCAGATCCGGATGGGTCATGGAGACGCCAAGCCGGGCGCCGGTGATCTCCAGATAGGTCGCCGCGGGCAGCCCCTCGGCCAGGGCGCGGGCCCGGTGATCGGCGATGCCGCTGGCGGTGGGATGGATGACCAGCACCGGGCAGGTGATCTCGGACAGCCGCTCCAGGACACCGTCGCGGCCGAGCAGGCAGCCGACCGCGGCGTCGAGCCCGCTGTGGTCGCCGCCCATCCAGCGCCGGATCCAGATGTCGCGGTACCACTCGTCCTCGCCGATGAGCCAGTCGGCCAGCCGCTCGGCGGCGTGCGCGCGCGAGTTGTGGTCGTTCCAGACGTCGAGGAATCGCCGTGTGGCCGTGGACATCTCACGGGCGGGACCGTGGGCCTCGGTACTGATCAGGACCAGCCCGGAGACGCGTTCGGGCGCCACGAGCGCGGCCCGCAGCGCGGTGAACCCGCCCTGCGCCGTGCCGCCGACCACGGCGCGCTCCACCCCGAGCGTGTCGAGGACGGTGAGCGCGTCGCGCGCGGCGGTCCAGAACGTGAACGGCAGCCGCTGGTCCTCGGTGCGGCCGTGCCCGCGCGCGTCCCAGGACACGATGCGGAACTCCGGTGCCAGCGCCGCCTGCTGGGAGGCGAACATGGTGCGGTCCATGAGGAATTCGTGCGCGAGGAGGACGACCGGGCCCGTGCCACCGCTGTCCTCGTAGTAGATGTCGGCATCGATCGCGCGGGCGAATGGCACGCGCTCGACAATAGCCAGATGCGCTGACATACGCGTGAGTTTCCCCACGCGGTCGGTTTCGGTGCTCAGCCCGCTGGCTCCGCCGTGGTGCCCGCTCACTAAACTGGGCCGGTGGCAGAAACCCAGAGACCCGTCCTCGTCGTCGACTTCGGCGCCCAATACGCCCAGCTGATCGCCCGCCGGGTGCGCGAGGCGCGCGTGTTCTCCGAGGTGATCCCGCACACCCTGACGGTGGAGGAGATCGCCGAGAAGCAGCCGCTGGCGGTGATCCTGTCCGGCGGCCCGTCCAGCGTGTACGCCGAGGGCGCCCCGCAGCTCGATCCGCGCCTGTTCGACCTCGACGTCCCGGTCTTCGGCATCTGCTACGGCTTCCAGGCCATGGCGCAGGCCCTCGGCGGCACCGTCGCCCACACCGGCACCCGCGAGTACGGCCGCACCGAGCTCAACATCGACGGCGGCGTCCTGCACGGCGGTCTGCCCACCGTGCAGCCGGTGTGGATGAGCCACGGCGACGCCGTCACCGACGCCCCCGCGGGCTTCGAGGTCACCGGCACGACCGCGGGCGCGCCGGTCGCGGCGTTCGAGGACCGCGCCCGCAAGCTGGCGGGCGTCCAGTACCACCCCGAGGTGCTGCACTCCCCGCACGGGCAGCAGGTGCTCAGCCGCTTCCTGCACGAGCTGGCGGGCATCCCGGCGCAGTGGACCGCGGCCAACATCGCCGAGACGCTGATCGAGAGCGTGCGCGAGCAGATCGGCGACGGGCACGCGATCTGCGGCCTGTCCGGCGGTGTCGATTCCGCGGTGGCCGCCGCGCTGGTGCAGCGCGCCATCGGCGACCGGCTGACCTGTGTGTTCGTCGATCACGGCCTGCTGCGCGCCGGCGAGCGCGAACAGGTACAGCAGGACTTCGTCGCCGCGACCGGGGCCAAGCTGGTCACCGTGGACGCGGTCGAGAAGTTCCTCGGCGAGCTGAAGGGCGTCAGCGACCCGGAGGAGAAGCGCAAGATCATCGGCCGCGAGTTCATCCGTTCCTTCGAGGACGCGGTGGCGGGCATCGTGGCCGAGCAGGGCGGCGAGGGCGACGCGCCCAAGGTCGAGTTCCTGGTGCAGGGCACCCTGTACCCGGACGTCGTCGAGTCCGGCGGCGGCACCGGCACCGCCAACATCAAGAGCCACCACAACGTCGGCGGCCTCCCCGACGACCTGGAGTTCTCCCTGGTCGAGCCGCTGCGCCTGCTGTTCAAGGACGAGGTCCGCGCGGTCGGCCGCGAGCTGGGCCTGCCCGAGGAGATCGTGGCGCGCCAGCCGTTCCCCGGCCCGGGTCTGGCCATCCGCATCGTCGGCGAGGTCACCGCGGACCGGCTGGACCTGCTGCGCCAGGCCGACGCGATCGCCCGCGAAGAACTGACCGCCGCCGGGCTGGACAAGCAGATCTGGCAGTGCCCGGTCGTGCTGCTGGCCGACGTGCGCAGCGTCGGCGTCCAGGGCGACGGACGCACCTACGGTCACCCGATCGTGCTGCGCCCGGTCTCGAGCGAGGACGCCATGACCGCGGACTGGACCCGCCTGCCCTACGAGGTGCTGGAACGGATCTCCACCCGCATCACCAACGAGGTCGCCGAGGTCAACCGGGTCGTGCTCGACGTGACCAGCAAGCCGCCGGGCACCATCGAATGGGAGTGAGCGGGAACAACCTCCGCTGAGAAAGACCCGGTACTCGAGGGAGTACCGGGTCTTTCTCGTCAGCGGGCGGTCTCGTCCGGCGGTGGTTTCTCGCCGCGCGGCGGTTCGGTGCCCGTGGCGCGGGCCCGGACCAGGTGGGCCAGCGGCACCGCGCGTTCGCTGGTGAGCAGCAGCCCGATCGGGATGCCGAGCGGGGTCACGACCGCCGTCGCTTCCGCGGGGAGAGCACGAGCAGGATGCCGGTGATCCCGGCACCGAGCACGAGCACCCAGCCGAGCGGGATGCCGAGCGCGGGCAGGGTGGGCGAGCCGAGCAGCGCCCAGACGCTCACCGCCAGCCCGAGCAGTCCGGTGATCAGCAGCGAGAACGACGGCCCGCGACCGGTTCTCACGGATTCGGTGTCAGCCACGGCGCACCTCCACGTCGCCCATCTTGGTCTCCACGGTCAGGTCGAGGACCGGCGCGCCCGGCGTCTGCGGGCCCGTCAGGCCCTCCTGGCAGCGCTGATCACCCACGCGCACATCGCAGGTCGTGCGCACGGTCATGTCCGGCGGCAGCAGGACCAGGCTGTCGCCGACGTTCACGGCCACCGTGACCGCCCGCGACTCGGTGAGTTTCAGGCCGCGCAGGTCGAGTTCGGCCGAGCCGACGGCCAATTCGTAGCGGGGCTGCAGTTCGGCCACGGTCGCGGGCGCCCACTGCCGGTCGCCGACGTTGTTCTCGCTGATGTCCACCGGCCCGACCACCGAGGCGAGCACCACGAATCCCGCCAGCGGCACCGCCGCGATCACCAGCCCGCCCCCGCGCCGCCGGAACGCGCCGACCACCAGTCCGGCGCACAGCACGAACAGGGCGACGGCGGCGATCCGCACCGGCGTCATCCAGTCGGCGCCCGCCGCGGCCACTCCGCCCGCGACCGCGGCGGCCAGGATCGCCAGGCCGAGCACGACCGGAGTGAACCGGGACCGCGGACGCGGCGGCGGAGGCGGGGGCGCCACCATGGTGCGCGGTCCCGCCGGGGCGGGCAGCTCCCAGGCCAGCGGGGCGACGCCGAGCGGATCCCATCCGGGCGGCACCTGCGCCATCGTGCGCGGGGCGACGGTGTGCGGCGGCTTCCCCAGGTCGGCGCGCGGGGCGGACTCCGAGGCGGCGAGGTCGCGGGCGACCTTCTCCAGGCTGGTCGTGCCGGGGGCGTCCGGCTCGGCCGGTCGCGCGAGGTCCGCGCCGGTCGGGGCGAGCGCCGAGCCCTCGGCATCGCGCGGCATCTCGGCATCGGGATCGCGGGTGCCCGCATCGGCCGGATCCGGCTCGGGCGTGCGCGGATGCGCGGGAGTGCCGGGTTCCTGTGACGTGACGTCGCCCGGACGCGCCTGCAGGTCCGTCCCGTCGGTGCGCTCGGTACCGTCGCCCGGCTCGGTGGCGGCGGGCGCCTCCCGGGGCCCCGGGTCCTTGCGCAGAGCGACTGTGTCGGTGTCGGCGGACAGGGCGGCGATGTCGGAGTCGGCGGGCAGGACGGCGGAATCGGTGTCGATGGACAGGACGGCGGTGTCGGTGTCGGTGTCGACGGACAGGACGGCGGTGTCGGTGTCGGCGGCCAGAACCTCGGTGTTCGCCGTGTCGACGCGCCGGATCGGTGCGGACTCGGTGTCACCCTGCTGGAACGGCGTGGACTCCGTGGCAGCGGTGTCGGCCCGCTGGAACGGCGCGGGCTCGGCGGGCGCGGTCGGCGGCGCCGGCACGTACTCGTCGGGCAGTTTCGTGTACGGGGTGTACAGCGGGTCGCCCGCGTAGGTGCCGTACCCGGTCGCCGGGTAGCCCGCGTATCCGAGACCGCCCGCCACGGGTTCGGCCAGGAAGCGGTCGTAGCCGGTGGGCAGCTCGGGATGCCGCAGATACAGCAGCCACCAGCCGGCGAGCAGGAACGCCATGCTGATCACCCCCGACCCGCCGAGCCCGAGCCCGACCGGCCCCATCGTGGAGACCGCGATGGCCAGGCCGACGATCAGCACGACCGTCTTGGTCGGGGAGTGGGAGCTGGTGCCGCGCCCGGCCAGCGACTCCGCGGCCGAGGACTCGTCCCCCGCCGAACTGAGCAGCAGCCAGGCCAGCAGGTACAGCACGATGCCCGCCCCGCCGAAGATGGTCGAGACCACGAACGCGACCCGGACCAGCACCGGATCCACGCCGTAGCGGAGGCCGAACCCGGCCGCCACCCCGGCGACCGGCCCCTGTCGCGGCAGCCGCACGGGCCGCGTGTGCCACATCTGCGCAAGCTGGTCGCCGAAGCTCGTTCTCGTCATGTGTTCCATGGTGTGACCGGTGCGCGTCCTGCGCATCGGGGGTAACCCTGAGGTTTGCCCCGGTTCAGGGGCAGGGCGGACGGTAGGGGACGTCGGGCACGAGTCGATGCCATGTCGCTTCGGTCAGGGCCGAGCCTGTGGCCACGCAGATCCGCCGGCCGACTTCGTCGGCATCGAGTATCCACAGTTCGACCGCTCCGTCGTAGCCGACCGTCACCAGGTGGCGCCCGTCGGGGTGGAGCGCGGAGGAGACGCTCTTGCCCTGCGCGAGCCCGAACGGGCCGGTGAGCCTTCGCGGTGCGCGATGATTCGAGATGTCCCACAGCATGATGCTGCCGTTGTCATCGGACAGGGCGAGAAGCGAACCGGTTCCGTCCACGCTGACGGAGACGATCGTGCCCGCGTCGGTGAGCACCCAGTCCGTCAACGGTCGCGGACCGTCGTGAGCGGCGGTGTCCCACAGTCGTATCCTTCCCGAGTCCGCGACGACGAGCGTGCGGTGGTCGGGGAGGAAGCGCATGGGCTGGAGTGCGGCGCGGTCGGTCGCCTCGACATCGCCCGCGTGGACCGGATTCGCGGGGTCGTGAAGGTCCCATACCCGGATGCGGGGCGGTGTCGCGGGCAGGAGGGAATCTCCCTGGACCAGGACCGCGCGTGCCCCGTCGTCGCTGAGGTACATGCCGTAGGTCTCGGTTGTCACCGTGGCGAAGGGCACGCCGAGGCGGACCGGAGCGTCGCGATCGGAGATGTCCCACAGCTGGGCTCGACCCGATTCCTCGACGAGCATTCGGTCGCCGGAGACCGTGGACCGTGTGTCACTCGCGGTCCAGGGGGCGAGTTGCCGAGGCATGCGCGGGTCATCGAGCGCGTAGACCTGCCTGCCGTTCCGGCCGGCAAGGGACAACGTCCGATGATCGAGGCTCAGTGCGGCGGTGCCACTGTCCGGGGGCGCGGCTACCGCGGTCGCCGGGGTCGGCCTGTCGGGGTCGGCGGTGTTCCATATCGTGACGTCTCCCGCCCTGGTCTGGATGATCATGCGGCCGCCGGAATCCGAGAACTGGGGTGCCAGCGCCGATGTGGGAATGCTGTCGAGCCACGCCTGCGGTAACGACCAGCCGCGCAGTTCGCCGTCGTCCCCGGCGCCCAGCAGCGTGCGTCCCCCCGGAAGGAACGCGAGGTTGCGGGGACCTCGCTTGCAGTAGAGCGTGCTGAACCGGTCGCAACCGGGGGTGATCGTCAGCGCCGGTCCGACGGGGCGAGGCTGGGCCGGGTCGGCCAGACTCCAGATCCGGCCTGCGTCACGTGAGCCGATGGCGAGTAGTCGGCCGTCGGGGCTGAAGTCGAGCGTGTCGACCGCTTCGTCCCCGACCTGGTGCGGTGTCCCGAGAAGGCGGGGTGCGGCCGGGTCACCGATCTGCCAGAGCGCGACCTGGGCGCTGCGGCCGCTGGACGAGGTGAACTCGGCGCGACCGCCGATGGCGAGCACGGTGCCGTCCGGGCTGATGTCCATCGCCCAGAAGCTGTCGGCGGGTGCGGGAATGCGTGCGCCGACGGGGTGTGTGGCACGTGGATCGTGCAGGTCCCACAATTGGACGGAGCCGGTGCCGTTCTCCCCGGCAGTGATCCACTCACCCACGGCGAGTGTGCGTGCGTCCGGGCCGAAGCGCAGGAAGTGCAGTCGTTGGGTGGTCGTGCCAGGTATCGGGTGGTCGGCCAGCCGGACCGGGTGCGTACGGTCGTCGATGCCCCAGATCGTCAGGTGGTCGACGGTGGCGACGGCGAGGACGAGTCCGTCCGGGCTGATCGCCAGCGCCTGTGCCCCCTTGACCCCGAAGGTGTGGAGCACGTGGGGCGCCGCGGGCCGGGTGAGGTCCCAGATCTGGAGTCCCTCGGGCCCGTCTGTCGCGGCGAGTCTGGTTCCGGGTATGAATTCCAGGCGGTAGATCTCCGCGCCGAAGCGATCGGACACCCGGTGTGGCTGTGTCGGATCCGTGATGTCCCAGGCGTACGCGTTCCGCTCGGAGTCGATCGCGACCAGCAGTCCGCCTTCGGGGTGCACGGCCAAGGTGCTGATTCCGTGCTCGTGCGCGGGAACGGTGCGTGCCAGCGGCGTGTCCTGCGTGGTGAGGAGCTGGCTGCGCGAGGTGATATCCGGCCGAAGCCGGTAGGCGGCCAGGAACAGCTGGGCCGACAGCGACGGATCGGTCGACCGGGTTCGCGCAGCCGCTGCCACCAGTTCGGCGTAGTCGCGATCGGCGGTGCGTGCGTCGGCGAGCCGCCCCCGGTCGTAGGCGACCAGACCGGTCGCCAACAGCGCGAGCGCCGCGCCCGCGGCCACGAGTCTGCCTCTCGTGCCGCGTCGGGCCGCGCGCGCGGAGTGTTCCAGGAAGTCCTGCGCCCGCCCGCTGACACCGGACCGAGCGGTGTGCTCGCGCGCCGCCTGGAGCCGGGTCCCGCGGTAGAGCAGCGCCGGGTCGCGCGCCGATTCGGCCCATTCGGCAGCATCGTGCTCGAGCCGCTGCCGCACCATCAGTCCGACCCGGTCGGTGTCTATCCAGCCCCGCAGCCGCGGCCACGCGTCGAGCACGATCTCGTGCGAGAGCTGGACCGAGTCGGCGTCGAGGGCGAGCAGGCGGGTGCGGGAGAGGATCTCGACGACCTCGGCGGCGGAGCGCGGGTCGCTGCTGCGGTTGAGGAGTTCGGCGCGCGCGACCGTGCGGCGGGTGTCGCGGGAGTCCTGGCCGACGGTGACCAGCGCGCCGAGGAGTTCCCGGGCCGCGGCCTGCTGGGCGGGGGTCAGCTCGCTCCAGGCCAGTTCGGCGGTCTCGGCCACCGAGCCCGTCACGCCGCCCGCCTTGCGGTAGCCGGCGACGGTGAGTCTGCGGCCCTCGCGCTGCTGCCAGGTGGCGGCCATGACGTGCGAGAGCAGGGGCAGGGCGCCCGCGTCGTAGGGGGCGGTGCCCGCGTGCCCGCCGAGGCCGCGCAGTTCGGTGAGGACGAGTTCCTCGAGGCCCTGTTCGGGTTTGAGGCCGGTGGCGGTGAGCGGGCCGGTGATCGCGCGGGAGATCTCCTCGATCCGCATGGGGCCGAGCACGTAGCCGCGGTGCTGGAGGCTGTCGCGCAGGACGGGGTGGTGCAGGCAGCGCTCGTAGAAGTCGGCGCGCAGGGCGAGGACGACGGCGAGCGGTTCGTCGTCCCGGCCTGCCAACGCGGCGAGCTCGGCCAGGTAGGCGGCGCGTTCGGACTCGTCGGCGCAGTGGGTGAACAATTCCTCGAACTGGTCGACGACGAGCGCGCGGGTCGCCGGGGTGAGGGCGGCGCGGAGCCGGGCGAGCGGCTCGGCGCCCGGGGTGACGGTGACGGTCTCGCCGTCCAGGGCGGGGACCAGCCCGGCGGCGAGCAGCGACGACTTGCCCGCGCCCGAGGCGCCGATGAGCACGACGATGCCGTCGGCCCGGCGGACCAGGTCGGTGAATTCGGTGGTCGCGCGCTCGCGGCCGAAGAAGAGGGCGCGCTCGGCGGCCCGGTAGGCGCGCAGGCCGGGGTAGGGGCAGGTGGCGCCCTCGTCGGCGGTGTCGGCGGTCCAGGTGACCGAGGACTGCCAGATCCGGCGCCACTCGTGCGGGTCGCCCAGCCTGCGGGGGAGATCGCGCCCGGACTTGCGGGCCAGCTCGATCAGGGTCAGCACCACCGGGAGCAGGGACTCGAAGCGGGCGGGCACGTTGCGCCCGGCCTTCCAGTCGCTGATGCGCTGGGGTGACGGCGCGGCGGCGCCCGCCCCCTTCATCCGGCGTTCGGTCGCCGTGGCGACGCGACGCAGTGTCGGATTACCCGCCGCCGCGTACAGTTCCGCGAAGCGCTGCGCGAAAACCGCACGCGGCGACAGGCTTTCTTCATCCTCGATGGTCAAGGAACCCCCCGTTCGGTGAAAACGACCGGGGGGAATGATATTTGGGGCTTGCGCGCTACGGCCAGCCGGTCGTGGGCCCGGCGCGCGCCGGGCCCACGTGGCTCACAGGAACATGGTGTCGCCGACCACCGAGTTCTTCGCCGTCACCTGCGGCGTCGTCGCGGTAACGGTCGCCCAGGAGTAGACGTCGAGCGGACCCGCGCAGTCGCCGACCATCAGGTGGAAGTCCCGGTTGACCAGGTAGGTGGTGCCGGCGCCGAGGGGCTTGGTCCCGACGTCGATCTTCTTGATCTCGCCCGGCGTCATCGACAGGGTGAGGTCGATGCCCGCGCTGACCGAGGGCCCGATGTCCACCGAGGCGTCGGGGCCGGAGGAGCCGAACCCGATGCTCGCCCCGGCGTCGACATCGATGCCGCCGCTGAGCCCGACGGTGACCTTCAGGTCGACCGCGCAGGCCACGTAGTACCCGGAGGAGATCTCGCCGGTCGCGCCCGCGGGCGGCGTGGCGTAGACCGTGTTGTTCAGGAACACCTCCCGGTTGGTCGGCATCGCGTTGAGCGCGGGCACCTGACGGTAGGACTCGTCGGTGTGCCCGATCGTGAGCGCGAATCCCCCGGGCCCCTGATAGGTCGTCTCGTGCGGCGCCATCGGTCCGGCCGCCGCCATCGCGCCGCCGCCCAGTGCGGCGAACGCGACGGTGCCCGCCGTGACCAGAGCCGTGATGGTTCTCATGTTTCCTCCCCGAACGAACCCTTCGAACCGAGCTGCCCTCGGCCTGCCATCACGGTAGGAATCGGCCGGGTCCCCGGCCCAGCCGACCGGGCCCGTCCGGGCGGGAAAACCGCAGGTGGACGCGGGGGGGAGCGGATCTCCGGTCCGGCGGATCGCGGCCGCCGGAAGGCCGCCGGAGCGTTCCGGGAACACGCAGGTCAGGAGGGTGATCCGTCCGGACCGGACGCCATCGCCCCAGGTCGGCGGACGGAACCACGACTCAGGGGGTGGCCTCAGGGATTCACCTGATGCCCACCGCGGGCCGACCGTGCCAGTATCGAAGGCATGGCTCCGTCTGTTCCCGTGCCCGGCGCCGGTGCGGTTCCGCCCCGGGGACCCGGCAGCGCCGGGTTGCTGGGACGTGCCGTCGACGCGACCAAGCGCGCGATGTTCCCGGCGCCGCACTACGCCACGCCCGGCACCGCCGCCTACCCCGCGCAGCAGGCCTACGGCGCCGGGTACCGTCCGGCCGGATCGCCCCCCGGCTACGGCTACCGGCCCTACCCCGGCTACGGCCAGATCCCCGGCTACGGGCCGGTCCCCGGCTACGGTGTGCCCCGCTCCACCCCGCCCGCCCCTCTGCCCGACCCCGCCCGGCCGCCGCTGACCCCGCCGCCGCGGCTCGTGCGCCGGTCCGGCGGGCGCATCGTCGGCGGCGTGGCCGGTGGCATCGCCGATCATCTCGGGGTCGACGTCTTCAAGGTCCGGATCGTCTTCGTGCTGCTCTCGGCGCTGGTCGGGGCGGGACTCGTGGCCTACGGGCTGCTGTGGATCTTCACCCCGGGCGGCCCGGACGCGGCCAAGCCGTCGGCGGACGAGCGCAAGCAGGCCATCGGCCTCGCCCTGCTCGGCCTGGCGCTCGCGGTGTCGGTGACGACCCTCTTCCAGGGGACGGCCGCGCGGGTGCTCGCGCCGATCATCGTGGTCGCGGTCGGCGCGGCGCTGGTGTGGCGCGAATACGACATGGCGACCCCGCGCGCCCTGCTCGGCATGCCGGTGCGCGCCAGCGTGGTGACCTGGTCGCGGGTGGTCGGCGGGGTCACCCTGATCGTGGTCGGGCTCGGGGTCGTCGTGCTGGCCCGCATCGACCTGAGCTCGCTGGGCTCGGCGCTGCTGGCCGTCGCGGTCACCCTGATCGGCGCCGGGCTGCTGACCGTGCCGCTGTGGCTGCGCATGGTCCGCGCCCTGAACGCCGAACGCGCCGCCCGCATCCGCAACGAGGAACGCGAGGAGATCGCCTCGCACCTGCACGATTCGGTGCTGCAGACCCTCGCCCTGATCCAGCGCCAGGCCGAGGACCCGCAGGAGGTGCTGCGGCTGGCCCGCAGCCAGGAGCGCGAACTGCGGCGCTGGCTGTTCGAGGACAGCGCCCCCGTGGAGGCGAGCCTGTCCGCCGCGCTGCGCACCATCGCGGGCGAGGTGGAGGACCAGCACGGGGTGAAGGTCGTCGCGGTCACCGTCGGCGACGTCGGCATGGACCCGGGCGACACCGGCGCCGGCCTGCCCAAGGAACACTTCACCGCCCTGCTGGGCGCCAGCCGCGAGGCCCTGGTCAACGCGGCCAAGCACGCCGGGGTCCCCGAGATCGACCTGTTCGCCGAGACCGAGCCCCACCGGGTCAGCGTGTTCGTCCGTGACCGCGGCACCGGCTTCGACCCCGACGAGGTCCCCGTCGACCGCCAGGGCCTGACCAAATCCATCCGCGCCCGCGTCGAACGCCGCGGCGGCACCGTCGAGGTGCTGTCCACCGTGGGCCGTGGCACCGAGGTCCGCATCGAACTGCCCCGCACCGATTCGGGCACGGAACCCGAAGCGGCGCCGGAGCCGGAATCGTCGCCCGTCGCGCAGGCGGCCTCGGGGCCGGGACCGGAGCCCGCCGCGTCGGCTGCCTCGGGGCCGGGACCGGCGTCCGTCACGCAGGCTGCCTCGGGGCCGGGACCGGCGCCCGTCGCGCAGCCGGAACAGGCGTCCGTCACGCGGGCTGCCTCGGCACCGGGACCCGCGCCCGTCGCATGGGCTGCCCCGGAGCCGGAGCCGGAACCGTTCCCGGTCGTGCAGCCCGTCGCGCGGCCGGAACAGGCGTCCGTCACGCAGGCTGCCTCGGCACCGGGACCGGCGTCTGTCACGCGGCACTCCGAAGCGGAGTCCGGATCGGCGCCGCCCGCTCCGTCGGCCGGATTTACCGGTTCGGGTGACGGTGCCTGCGCGTCCGCGCGGAGCGGCACGGAGGCGGGGGAGGCCCCGCCGATCCTCGCCCGCGGCCGGGTCCCCGGGCGCGACGAGGCCGACGGCACCCGGCCGACGACCCCGCTGCCCCGGTGAGCGCGGGGGCGGGCATGCGTGTGATAGGTGATGTGCAGCAATCCGGTGGCCGGGTGACCGGCGGGACGAGGAGTGAGCAGGCAGTGGCGGTGCGGGTGTTTCTGGTCGACGACCACGCGGTGTTCCGGTCGGGGGTGCGGGCCGAGCTGAGCCGGGAGGCCGACATCGAGATCGTCGGCGAGGCGGGCGCGGTCGCCGAGGCGGTCGGCGGGATCAACGCCACCACCCCCGACGTGGTGCTGCTGGACGTGCACATGCCCGACGGCGGCGGCGTCGCGGTGCTGCACGGCATCGCCGACGGCCCGGTGTGCCTGGCGCTGAGCGTGTCCGACGCCGCCGAGGACGTGATCGCGGTGATCCGGGCCGGGGCGCGCGGCTACGTCACCAAGACCATCTCCGGCGCCGAGCTGGCCGACGGCATCCGCCGGGTCGCGGGCGGCGACGCCGTGTTCAGCCCCCGGCTGGCGGGCTTCGTGCTCGACTCGTTCACGGGCCGGTCCCCGGTGCCCGAGCCGCCGCTCGATCCGGAACTGGACTCGCTGACCCCGCGTGAGCTCGAGGTGCTGCGGCTGCTGGCCCGCGGCTACACCTACCGGGAAATCGCCGAGACCCTGTTCATCTCGGTGAAGACGGTGGAGACCCACGCGTCCAACGTGTTGCGCAAGACCCAGCAGTCCAATCGCAACGCCCTCACCCGCTGGGCGCACCGGCGCCGGATCGACTGAGCGGCGACGAGTATCGCCCTGACTCGTGAGTCGCTCGCTGCGGCAACGCGTTTCGGCGCGCGGGTTCCGGCCGTCTCGTCCCGACCGGCCTCCTTCCCCGGTCATAGCTTGCTAGCATCGATGGGGTCGAGGCGGTGCGTTCGGCACCGTCCCGTGCGGGGAGGTACGGATCGATCATGATGGCACCCAACACTTTCCGGTGCGCGGTGGCGGCGGTCGCGGGGGCCGCGCTGCTCGTGGCGGGATGCGGCGACGGTGATACCGCGCCCGCCCCGTCCACCACCGTCACCACGACGACCCCCGCGTCGACCACGACACCGCCGACCACGACACCGCCGCCCACGCCCTCCACCACCGGCCCGGCGCCCACCACCGAGAATCCGCCCACCGAAGCGCCCGGCCCGGCGATCATCCCGGCGCCGACCACGGTCTACACCCCGCCGCCCGCCACCCGCGCCCCCGCGCCGCAGACCCTCCAGGCGCCCCAACCCCAGACCCAGGCCCCGCCCACCCTGCCCGACCCGGAGTTCGCCCCCCGCCCGGGCTACTGACCGGGCGCCGCACGCTCCGCCGTCGGTCCGCGCAGGCGGTCCGCACCCTCGCGCGCCGTTTCCCCCGGCGCGCACCACGTTCCGGGCAACCGGTCGCCGAACTCCGAGGTCGCCATGTCCTTCCTCCGCTGCGCCGCAGCACTGTCCGCCTGCCTGGCGGTGGCCGTCTTCCCGACGGTCCCGGCCGCCGCCGAACCGGCCGGGACCGGCGCGGCGGTGATCGTGCTCGGCGACTCCTACTCCGCCAACAGCGCCGAGATCGCCTACGAACCCTCGCCCTGCGCGCACGGCGCCACCTCCTGGCCGACCCAGGTCGGCAGGCGCCTCGGCATCGCGGACACCGCCGACCTGCTCGACCTGTCCTGCTCCGGCGGCGCCGTCGACACCCCGCCCGGCTGGACGCTGCTGCACCAGGCCCGCAAGGCGGCCGCGGCGAACGCCTTCGGGCCCGCCACCCGGGTGATCACCCTGCAGGCCGGGATGAACGACGCCTGGGGCGCCAACTCGGTCACCATGATCCACGCGTTCACCGAGTGCCTGCTGAACCTCGTGTCGGGCTGCGGGCTCGACGCGCCCGCGCAGAACCGCCTGCCCGACTACCTCGGGGTCACCGCCGAGAACCTCGCCCAGCGGGTGCGGGCCATCGTGGAGTACGCGAAGTACTACGCGCCCGCCGCGCGGATCGTGCTGGTCGGCTACCCGGAGATCTGGCCGTCCGGCGGCACGTCGGCGTGCATCGATGTGGCCGGGCTCGGCCGGGTGACGCAGCCGCGCGCCGAGGGGGTCATCGCCTACTTCGACGCCCTGGACCGGGCCCAGCGCGGGGCCGCCGAATTGCTGGGCATCGACTTCCTCGACACGCGCGGGCTCACGGCCGGACACGGCCTGTGCTCGGCCGAGCCGCTGGTGAACGGGGTCCTCGACCCGCGCACGGACCTCACCGGCATCCCGGCGCACCCGTCCGGGCGCGGGGACGCGCTGGTGGCCGAGGCGCTGATCCGCCGCGCCGGGCTCTAGGGGCGGCGGTGCCGCATGGCCGTCGAAATCCTCGCCGGCGCCGGGCGTGCCGCGCCGGACCGGCCGGTCCTGCCCTCGCTGACCGGGGCCCGCTGGTGGGCGGCCTTCGCCGTGTTCGTCCTGCACGCCCTCGTGTTCCTGCCGGTGTACCCGTTCCAGAAGTCGGAGCTGTTCCGCGCGATCCATCGCGCGGTGCCGATGCAGTTCGGCGCGGCCGGGGTGACGTTCTTCTTCGTGCTGTCCGGCTTCATCATCTACTGGTCGTTCACGCCCGGCTCCTCGGTGCGCCGGTACGCGCGCAGGCGCGTGCTGAAGATCTATCCCACCCACCTGGTCGCGGCGGCGGTGTTCCTGGTGGTCGCGCCGGTGCCGTTGGCGCGGCTGGTGGTGTGGCTGCCGAATCTGGCGCTGATCCACTCCTGGGTGCCGAAGTGGACGACGGTGGGCGGGCTCAACGTGCCCTCGTGGTCGCTGGCCGCGGAACTGCTGTTCTACCTGAGCTTTCCGCTGCTGCTGCCGCTGGTGGCACGGGTGCCCGGCGAGCGGCTGCTGTGGTGGATCGGCGGTCTGCTGGTGCTGATCCTGTGCCTGCACACCGGCTTCTACCTGGTCGCCGACGGCCCGAAGGGGATCGCCAACACCTTCGCGCCCCGGCTGCTGGCCGGTGACGTCTCGCCCGCGTACGAGATCCACGCCTCGCCCCAGTGGTTCGCCCAGCCCGACATCCCGGTCTCGCCGGCCTACTGGCTGAGTTACACGTTCCCGCCGTCGCGGCTGCCGGAGTTCTACCTCGGCGTGCTGGCGGCGCGCATGGTCGCCGAAGGACGCTGGCGGCGAACGGGTCTGGCGGCGCCGCTGGGCGCGCTCGCCCTCGCCTACGCCGCGACCTGGTTCGTCCCGGTGAACTACAAGATGTCGGCGCTGCTGGTCGGCCCGATGACCGCGGTGGTGGCCACCCTGGCCGCCCGCGACCTGGCCGGGATCCGCGGGCTGAACGCGAGCAGGCCGCTGGTGTGGCTGGGCGAGATCTCCTACGCCTTCTACCTGATCCAGTTCCCGGTGATGGTGGCGGTCACCCGGCTGTGCGTCGGCGGCCACCGGTACGCGTTCGCCGGCTGGCTGGGCTGGGTCGCGGTGTGTCTCGTGCTCTCGGTCCTGGCCGCCGACCTGGTCTTCCGCTGTGTGGACCGGCCGATCATGCGGCGTTTCGCGCGGGCGCGTCCGCCCGGCGCGGTCACATCATCGCCAGGATGATGCCGATCAGGATGACCAGGCCGATCAGCACGCCCGCGCCGATGGCGAGCGGGGCGCCGTTGGGCAGGTTGTCGAAGAAGCTGCCGGCGCGCTGCGGCGGCGCCTGGGTCGCGGCGGGGGAGTACTGGGGACGCTGCGGGCGGGGCAGCGGCATGGAGTGCGGGCTGCGCAGCCCCGACGCGGAATTGCGGGCGGCCCAGGCGGGGATGGTGCCGTCCTCGGTGCGCACCGGCGCGTTGAGGATGTAGGTGGCGGTGCCGGGACCGAAAGCGGCGGTGAGGATCTCGTCGCGGGCCTCGGCCATGGTCGGCCGGCGCTGCGGCGCGGGCTCCAGCATGTGCAGCAGGGCGGCGGTGAGGACGCCGCTGCGGGTCGGCGGGATGATCTGGCCCATGGCCGAGCGGGCGACCACGTCGTTGTCCTCGGTGTCGAAACCGAACGGCGGCTGCCCCTCGAGCGCGGTGTAGAGGGTGGCGCCGAGGGAGAAGACGTCGCTGGCCGGCGTCGGCCGCGCGCCGCGGGCCAGCTCGGGGGGCAGGTAGGCGGGGGTGCCGGTGATGACGCCGTCGGGCTCGTCCCCGCCTTCGCCCGCGCCGCGCGAGATGCCGAAGTCGCTGAGCTTGGCCATGCCGACGCCGGGCCCGCGGTCGGCGACGAGGATGTTGCCCGGCTTGATGTCGCGGTGGATGATGCCCGCGGCGTGGGCGGCGGCGAGCGCGTCGGCGACCTGGGCGCCGATCTGGGCGACCTCCACCGTGGACAGGGTGTCGGTGAGCGCGATGGCCTTGGCCACACTGCGCGAGGGTAAGTACTCCATGACCAGCCACGGCTCGCCCGCCTCGATCACCACGTCGTAGACGGCGATGGCGTGCTCGTGCGACAGCTTGGCCGCGACCCGGCCCTCGTGCACGATCGCGCTGCGGACCTCCTCGGCCTCGCGCTCGCTGAGCCCGGCCGTGGTGAGCACCTGCTTGATCGCGACCTCGCGGTTGAGCAGCCGGTCGGTGGCCAGCCAGACCGCGCCCATGCCACCGCCGCCCAGTTTCGACTGCAGGCGATAGCGGCCCGCGACGAGGTAGTCGGGGCCGACGATGGGACGAGCGCGTTCGGTCACGGGTGCGAGACTATCGGAAATCCCGGGTAGCTGGCCGGATTCTGCCTCCTGGCTCACTCCGGAGGACCGGCTGCGACGCAGGTCACGGCGGGTGTGATCCACAGTGGCGCAACAGATTTTCACATATCGCGGCGCCGTCCGGGAAAATCTCGCGTGATTCTCCCGGACGGCGGCCGCTCAGGCCCGCGCGAAGTCGGCCAGCACGCTCGGCAGCGCCGCGTCGAAACCGGCGATGTCGAGCATGCCCGCGTCGTCGGGGTCGGCGATGCTGAACGCGGTGGCGGTCAGACCCGCCACGACGAGCTTGGCCCGCGGGTTGATCCGCTCGCGGTAGCGCCGCAGCGCCTGATGCGGGTGGGTCTCGCCCGCCCAGGTCTCGTTGTCGGTGTAGACGAGGAACACGTCGACCTCGAGCTTCCGCTCCAGCGCGTACAGCATGGGCAGCGCGCAGTCGGTGCCGCCGAACGGCAGGCCGGACACCGTCCGCAGCACGTCGTCGAGGCGCTGCCGCGGGCTGATGGCCAGCGGCCGCAGGGCGCTCTCGCCCCACGACCCCGACGCGCTGGTGAATCCGACGATGTCGCAGCTGGATTCGGTCGCGGCGGTCACCAGGGCCAGCGCCGCCGAGACCTCCCGCGCCGAGACCGGCAGGCCCGACACCTGCGTGGTCATCGACCCGGACACGTCCAGCGCGAGCAGGTACCGCTGCCCGGTCGGCTCCACCGCGGCGAACGCGCGGTAGAACGCGGTGTCGAGCGCGTCGACCACCGGCGCCGACGGCGTCCACTCGCCCGCGCCGCGCGCACTGCGCCCGCTCGCGTAGGTGCGCTGCGCGACCAGCACGTTCACCGGGTGAACCCGCGCCTTGCGCAGCCGCTCGGCGTCGGTCAGCTGCGCGACGACGGACGCGGTGCGCGGCGCGCCCGGCGCGAGCAGGCCGAGCCGGGTCAGCCGGGGCAGCTGACGCAGCAGCGCGGTCTGCGGAAGGCCGTTGTCCAGCAGCGCCTCCCACACGTCGGCGCGGTTCAGCGCCTCGTCCGGCAGCATCTCCCACGACAGGCGGTGGGAGCGCACCAGCTCCGCGA
Organism: Nocardia thailandica NBRC 100428; assembly: GCF_000308795.1. Classification (GTDB taxonomy): domain Bacteria; phylum Actinomycetota; class Actinomycetes; order Mycobacteriales; family Mycobacteriaceae; genus Nocardia; species Nocardia thailandica. The sequence goes on from NZ_BAGK01000043.1 coordinate 23,328, forward strand.
CCCGGTCGGCGGACGCGGTCTGCGCCCGCTGGTAGCCCTCGACGAGGGCAGGCCCGCCCGGTGCCGCCTCGCGACCGCAGATCCAGTCGAAAAGCCTTCGCCGCTCGTCGGATTCGGCCACCGGGTGCGCCAGACGCAGCAGGTCGCGGTGGGTCCAGCCCTCCCGCCGGCGGTACTTGACCACCTGGAAGGCCAGGTCGTCGACGCTCCTGCCGACGTACCACTGCCCGACCGCGCGCCGCAGCGCCCGGCCCCAGCCGCGGAACTGTTCGATGTAGCCGGCGAACAGGAACAGGTGCGTCCCGGTGCGCGCGACCAGCGGCAGGGCGTCGAGGGCGAGCCGCCGGTGCTCGGCGTCGCCGAGCGAGGCGGCCGCGGCGAGCGCGAACAGCGCGGGCTGCTGGCGCGGCGCGCGGCCCGAGGTGGAGACGGCGACGATCTCGGCGACCAGCTCCGCGGTGCGGTGCTGCGCGAAATCGACGACAACGGCGGCATTCTCGACGGTCAGCGCCTGCGGGGTCCGGTAGTAGGTGCCGCCGTCGGTGCCGAGGACGAGGAAGCGGCGCAACCGCGTCAGCGGGGTCACCGGGAAGGTGAAACCGCCCGCGTCGTTGCGGACCTGGCGCGGGTCGGCGGGCGCGGTCTGCGCCGTGTCGCGGCGGTGGAAGGTACGCAGGATGTTCACGAGTTCCCCCTCGCTGTGGTGTCGGCCCGCGGACGCGGGCAGGTGAATCCCCCGGACCCGGGCGAGCGGACGGTCGTGGTGTGCCGTCCGGATCGACACCGATGTCGCCATCGGTGTCCAGGAGTCGAACCTGAGGGCCAGATAACCGATCGGCTCCGGCCCGTCCACTCGCCCGGGACAACCGAAGAAGGAGCGGTCGTGGTGTTCCGACCGATGTTCGAGTGCTCTACCTCTGAGCTACGGCGGCGCGGGCCGCCGGCGGGATTCGAACCCGCGACATCTCCGTGGGAAACGGTAACCGACCGGATCCGGCCCGCCCCCTCTTCGGTTGCTGTGCTGGAAAGGTAGCGCGGGCCGCGGGGGCGGTGCCACCCATTTTCCGCCGCCCGGGGGTGGGGTGTCGCCCCGCGATCTTCGAACGTATATTCGAATGACGATCGATAAGCCGGATCGGTGCCGAGCGGCGGCCGACCCGCTTCGGGTCCGTCGTCGAGGTAGGTGGTGCTGATGGGTTCGGACGCGAAAACCATCGATGAGCTGCGGCGACGGATGGCCGCTCTGCCCGGCCGCGGTGAGCAGGCCACGCGCCGCGCCCCGGCGCGGGAGCCGCTGCGCCGGGAGGTGCTGCCGGTGCCCGCCGCGCTCGCGGACCTGCTGCCCGACGGCGGCCTGCCCAAGGGCGCGGTCGTCGCCTATGTCGGGGCCAACGCGCTGCTCTCCGGCCTGCTCGCGGCGGTCACCGCGGCGGGCGGGCACGCGGCGGTGGTCGGCATGCCGGGGCTCGGCCTGCTGGCCACCGCCGAGATGGGCGCCCAGCTGTCCCGGCTCGCGGTGATCCCCGATCCGGGGCCGGATCCGGTCGAGGTCGCCGCCGTCCTCCTCGACGGGCTCGACCTGGTCCTGCTCGACCTGGGCGGCACCTCGGTCGCGCCCGCGCGCTGCCGGGTGCTGGCCGCGCGAGCCCGCAATCGCGCCGCCACCCTGCTGGTCACCGGCGGGCGCTGGGACAACCCCACCCTGCGGCTGGATACCCGCGTCACCGGCTACGCGGGGCTCGGCGCGGGCCGCGGGCTGCTCCGCTCGGTCTGCCTCGACGTGCGCGTCCGCTCCCGTTCCGGTCCGCCCCGGCACGGGCGGCTCGACCTGTGCGCCAGGGCGGGGCGCACCGAGTGGCGGCCGGGCGCGGGGCCGGATGCCCGCCGCGCCGGCGTGGCCGAGGCCCGCGAAGCGGTGTCCTGACCCGCTCCTCGACTCCTGGACGTTCGAACGTATATTCGAATATGATCGATAGCTGTACCGATGCTGATGTGTCGCTGCGCTGGGTGTCTTTCGTCGCGGGAGTAGGTGGTGGTGATGGGGCGGATGATCTCGCCGGATTGCTGTTCACCCACTTCATCGATGGTGGCCGGAGTGTCGGCCGGGAACGCGCGCCGGTCGGCGCCCGCCCGCGCGGTCGGGATCGTCGCGGTAACTGGTCGTGTGCCCTCCGGCGGGCGGCTCGGCGCGCGGCGGGCGGGGCGGTGACCGGGCCGGGCGGCGCGGGCAGGCGGGTGCTGGCGGTCTGGTGTCCGGACTGGCCCGCCGTCGCGGCGGCCGCGGTGGCCGGGGTGTCGGCGGAGAAGCCCGTGGCGGTGCTGCACGCCAACCGGGTGGTGGCGTGCTCGGCGGTGGCGCGGGCCGCCGGGGTCCGGCGCGGGCTGCGGCGCCGGGAAGCGCAGTCGTGCTGCCCGGAACTGGTGATCGCGCAGGCCGACCCGGACCGGGACGCGCGCTTGTTCGAACCGGTGGTGCAGGCGGTCGACGCCACGGTGCCCGGGGTGGAGGTGCTGCGGCCCGGCCTGCTCGTGCTCGGGGCGCGCGGCGCCGCCCGGTTCTTCGGCGGCGAGGAGGCGGCCGCCGAGCGGCTGCTCGACGCGGTGGCGGCGGCGGGCGCGGAAGCCCAGGTCGGGATCGCCGACGAGGTGTCCACCGCGGTGCTCGCCGCCCGCCGGTCCGCCGTCGTCCCGCCGGGGCAGGGGGGCGCGGTTCCTCGCCCCCCTGCCCGTCGGCGAACTGGCCGCCGAACCCGCGCTGGCGCCGGTCGACCGGACCGAGCTGGTCGACCTGCTGCGCCGCTTGGGCCTACGCCGCATCGGCGATTTCGCCCGGCTCTCGGCCACCGAGGTGACCTCGCGCTTCGGCGCCGACGCCGCGCTGGCCCACCGCTGCGCGCGAGCCCTGCCCGAACGGCCGCCCTCGGCCCGCCCGCCCGAGGCCGACCTCGCCGTCGAGCACGTCTGCGACCCGCCGATCGACCGGGTCGACGCCGCCGCGTTCACCGGACGCCTGCTCGCCACCCGGCTGCACGCGACCCTGTCCGCGGCGGGGGTGGCCTGCACCCGGCTCGCGGTCTCCGCGCGGACCGAAGCGGGGGAGGAGCTGTCCCGGATCTGGCGCTGCGCCCGCCCGCTCACGCCGGAGGACACCGCCGACCGCATCCGCTGGCAGCTCGACGGCTGGCTCACCCGCCGCGACCGCCCGACCGCCCCGATCGTGCTGCTGCGGCTGGAGCCGGTCGAGGTGGTCACCGCGGGCGCCTTGCAGCTGGGACTGTGGGGCGGGGTCGGTGAGGAGGACGAGCGGGCCCGCCGGGCCCTGGTCCGGGTGCAGGGGCTGCTCGGGGGCGACGCCGTGCGGGTCGGCGTCCTCAGTGGCGGTCGCGGGCCCGCCGAACGCGTCACCCTGGTCACCCTCGGTGACGAACCGACCCCCACCGCCGATCCGGACCAGCCCTGGCCCGGCCGCCTCCCCGAACCCGCGCCCGCGCTGCTCCTGCTCGACCGCCCGCGCGTCCGTCTCACCGGCGCCGACGACACGGACATCGAGGTCACCGCGCGCGGCCTGTTCAGCGCCGACCCCGCCACCCTGCACTGGGGCACCCGCACCTGGCCGCTCACCGGCTGGGCGGGCCCCTGGCCCGTCGACGACCGCTGGTGGGCCCCCGACGGCGCCCGGCACGCCCGCGCCCAGGTCCTGCTCACCCTCGCCGCCCCCGAATCCCGGGCCGTCCTGCTGCACTATCACGCGGGCACCTGGCGCGCCGAGGGCGTCTACGCCTGACCGGCAGCCGGGAACTCGCCTGCCGATGCCCCCGGCGGCACCGGTTCTAGAGTGGTACGGGTGTGCCCGCCGGGGCCGGGAGGAGCTGGAGATGAACCCGTTCGACGGGATGCCGTGCTCGGCCGCGGCGGCCGACATCCCGCTGCCGGGGACGGCCACGCACGTCACCGGGTGGCTGGGTATCGAGCACCCCGGCGCCTGGGGGCGCGACGTGATCGGGGACGAGGTGCTCGGGGCCGAGGTCACCGCGGAGCTGGCGGCGCGGGCCGCGGCGGCGAAGGTGCGGCCCACCCTGATCCGCAGGCCGGGACGCAACGAGTTCACCGGCAGGCGCACGGTGCTGCTGGCGCGGACCACCGCCGAGGGCGCGTGGTGCGAGCGGTTCGAGATCGGCGATCTGTCGGAGCTGTCGGCCGTCGACCTGCGCGCGGTCGCCGGTCCGCCGCCGGGAATCGGTGCGCGCGTGCGGGATCCGATCGCGCTGGTGTGCGCGCACGGGAAACGGGATCAGTGCTGCGCGCGGCTCGGCCGCCCCGTCGCCGCCGCGCTGTCGGCCGCGTACCCGGACCGCGTGTGGGAGTGCTCGCACACCGGCGGGCATCGCTTCGCGCCGGCCATGGTGCTGCTCCCGTCCGGGCTCACCTACGGCCGGGTCGACGCCGCCGCGGCCGC
>NZ_BAGK01000042.1 GCF_000308795.1 Nocardia thailandica NBRC 100428
AGCGCACGGCAGGCAACCGGCGCGACCTAGGATCGCTGGTGTGAATGCGCAAGTGGAAACGGTCATCGATCTCGATGCCATCGCCCACAACGTGCGCGTTCTCCGGAAGCATGCCGGGGACGCGGCGCTGATGGTCGTGGTGAAGGCCGACGGCTACAACCACGGGGCCGTCGAGGTGGCGCGGGCCGCGCTGGCGGCGGGCGCCCGCGAACTCGGGGTGACCACGATCCCCGAGGCACTGCAACTGCGGGCGGCCGGCATCGACGCGCCGATCCTGTGCTGGCTCAACACCCTCGACGCCGACTACCGCGCCGCGGTCGAGGCCGACATCGAGGTGGGCGTGTCCTCGCTGGCGCAGCTGCGGGCGCTCGAGGCGGGCGCGCGGGCCGCGGGCCGGACGGCGATCCTGACCCTGAAGGTCGACACCGGGCTCAACCGCAACGGCATCGCCGCGGCGGAGTACCCGGCCGTGCTGGCCGCCGTGCGGGAGCTGGCCGACGCGGGCGTGGTGCGGCTGCGGGCGATCTTCTCCCACCTCTCGCACGCCGACGAGCCGGACCATCCCGCCACCGACCGGCAGCGCGGGCGGTTCCTCGACGCGATCGCCGAGGCCAAGGAACACGGGCTCGAGCCGGAACTGGTCCACATCGCCAACTCGGCCGCCACGCTGATCCGCCCGGACCTGCACTTCGATCTCGTCCGCCCCGGCATCGCCGTCTACGGGCTGACCCCCATCCCGGAGCTCGGCGACTTCGGCCTGCGCCCGGCGATGACGTTGCAGGCCGAGGTGGTGCTGGTCAAGCGGGTCGCCGCGGGGGAGGGGGTGTCCTACGGGCACCGGTGGACCGCGCCGCGCGACACCACCGTGGCGCTCGTCCCGGCGGGCTATGCCGACGGCGTATTCCGTTCGCTGAGTGGACGTTTCGACGTCTGGCTCGGCGGCGCCCGGCACCGTAGTGTCGGAAGGGTGTGCATGGACCAGTTCGTCGTCGACCTGGGTGACAACCCGGCCGGCGTCCAGGTGGGCGACACGGCGGTGCTCTTCGGCGGCGCCGAGGGGGTGCCGCGGGCGCAGGAGTGGGCCGAGCTGCTCGACACCATCAACTACGAGATCGCCTGCCTGCCGCACGGGCGGGTCGCGCGCCGCTACACCGGCGGTGCGCGATGAGCCGCCGCACCCTGCTGCGCCGGGGCGGCCTGGCGACCGCGGGCGTGCTCGGACTGCTGGCGGGCGCGCACACGCTGCGCCGTATCGGCGCCCGGGTGCTGTGGCCCGCCGCGGTCGACGACCTGCGTGAGGAGAACTTCGCGCTCATCGACGAGGACCGGCCGGGCACCGTGGTCGCCACCGACGGGGTCGTCCTCGCCACCCGCACCTACGGCGACGACAGCGCCGAACTGACCCTTGTGTTCGTGCACGGCTTCTGTAATGCCATGGAGTCCTTCCACTTCCAGCGCCGCGACCTGGCCCGCCGCTGGGGGTCGCGGATCCGCATGGTGTTCCTCGACCTGCGCGGACACGGGCGCTCCGGCCCGGCGACCGGGAACTGCACGGTCGAGCAGCTGGGCCGCGACGTGCTCGACGTGGTGCGGGCGAGCGCGCCGAGCGGTCCGGTGGTGCTGGTCGGGCACTCCCTCGGCGGCATGGCCGTGCTGGCCGCCGCCGCGCAGCAGCCGGACCTGTTCGGGCCGCGCGTGGTCGGGGTGGCGCTGCTGTGCACCTCGGCGGCCGAGGTCACCGGGTCCGGCGTCACCCAGCTGCTGCACCCCTCCGCGATCGGCGGCTTCGGGCTCGCGGTGCGGACCGCGCCCGCGGTGGTCGAGTTCACCCGCTCGGCGACCCGGGCGCTGCTGGCGCCGATCCTGCACGTCACCTCGTTCCACGGGCCGGTCAGCCCGACGCTGGCCCGGTTCACCACGATGATGATCGACCGCACCCCGGTGCGGACCATCGAGAAGTTCCTGAGCGCCTTCGCCCTGCACGACGAGTCGGCCGCGCTGCCCACCCTGGCCCCGCTGCCCGTGCTGGTGCTCGGCGGCGGGCACGACATGGTCATCCCGTTCCACAACTCGCGCACCCTGGCCGAGGCGCTCCCCGGCAGCGAGCTGATCCGGGTCGCCGGCGCCGCGCACATGCCGCAACTGCAGTTCCCCGAGGTCGTCGACGACGCCATCGACCGGCTGCTCATCCGCGCCGGGCTGTCCGGCACCGAGACCCAGGAGGCCGTCGGTGGCTGATCCGCAACGGGCCACCCTGGACACCGTCGAGGACACCGAGAACCTCGGCCGCGCACTCGCCGCCGACCTGCGCGCCGGCGACCTGGTCGTGCTGGACGGCCCCCTCGGCGCGGGCAAGACCGCGCTGACCCGCGGCATCGCCGCCGGGCTCGGCGTGGCGGGCCGGGTCAGCTCACCGACCTTCATCATCGCCCGCGCCCACCGTCCCGGCACCCGGCCCGACGGCAGCGCGGGCCCGGCGCTGGTGCACGTCGACGCCTACCGGCTCGCGGGCGACCTGGACGAGCTCGACGCCCTCGACCTGGACACCGACCTGCAGCACGCGGTGGTCGTGGTGGAGTGGGGCCGGGGCGTGGTGGAGCACCTCACCGAGCGGCATCTGCGGGTGCAGCTGGCGCGCGAGCCGGAATCGGACGTGCGCACGGCGGTGTGGGAGTGGGTCGGCTAGACCGGCCCAGCTGCGCGCCGGGTGACGGGTACCACCCGGTATTGTTGACCCAATCATGCTCGTACTAGCTGTCGACACCGCGACACCCGCCGTTACAGCGGGATTGGTGCATCTGTCGCCCGCCGCGGATAGCGATACCCCGCCTGCCGTGGTGACCCGTGCCGTCCGGGTCCGGGTCGACGCGCGTGCCCACGCCGAGGTGCTGACGCCGCAGATCCTGGAATGCCTGGCCGAAACCGGTACCGCCCGTGACGAACTGGACGCGGTCGTGGCGGGCGTCGGCCCGGGGCCGTTCACCGGCCTGCGGGTCGGGCTGGCGACGGCGGCCGCGTTCGGCGACGCGCTCGGGCTGCCGGTCTTCGGCGCGTGCAGCCTGGACGCGATCGCCGCCGAGGCGGGTCACCCCGGCGAGCTGCTGGTGGTCACCGACGCGCGCAGGCGCGAGGTCTACTGGGCGCGCTACCGCGACGGCGTGCGCGTCGCCGGGCCCGAGGTGACCAAGCCGGGCGAGGTGCCGCGCGGCGACGCCGACGCGGTGGCGGGGTCGGCCCCGCACGCCGCCCTCTACGAGCTGCCGGTGCTGCCGGTCGAGTCGCCCACCCCGGCCGGGCTGGTCCGGGTGGCCGCCGCCGAGCTCCTCGCGGGCGGCACCCCCGACCCGCTGGTGCCGCTGTACCTGCGCCGCCCCGACGCCGTGGAGAACGCCTTCCGCACGCTCGACCGGGCGGGGGCCTGATGGCCGCCTACCGGATCGCGGCCATGACACCGGCCGACATCGAGCGCTGCGTCGAGCTCGAGCATCTGCTGTTCCCCGAGGACGATCCGTGGCAGGCGGTGTCGTTCCGGTCCGAACTGGCCGGGCCGCACAACCGCTACATCACCGCGCGCGACGAGGACGGCCGCATGGTCGGCTACGCGGGGATCGCCCTGCTCGGTGACGCCGAGCATCCCGAAGCCGAGGTGCACACCATCGGCGTCGATCCCGCGCTGCACCGCGGCGGCGTCGGCACGCTGCTGCTGGAGGCGCTGCTGGCCGAGGCGGCCAAACGCGGGGGACCGGTCTTCCTCGAGGTCCGCACCGACAACGCGCCCGCCATCGCGCTCTACAACAAGCACGGCTTCCACATCATCGGGCTGCGCAAGAACTACTACCACCCCAGCGGCGCCGACGCCTACACCATGCGGCGCCCCGAACTCACCGCCGCCGCGGACGCCTGGGCGGCGCGCGAGCGGCAGGACGAGGTGCTGTCGTGATCGTCATGGGCATCGAGAGCTCGTGCGACGAGACCGGCGTCGGCATCGTGCGCCGTCACCCCGACGGCACCTGCGAGCTGCTCGCCGACGAGGTCGCCTCGAGCGTGGACCAGCATGCCCGCTTCGGCGGCGTCGTCCCCGAGATCGCCTCGCGCGCGCACCTGGAGGCCATCGTGCCCGCCATGCGGCGCGCGCTGGCCGCCGCCGGGATCCGCAGGCCGGACGCGCTCGCGGTGACCATCGGCCCCGGCCTGGCCGGCGCGCTGCTGGTCGGCGTCGCCGCGGCCAAGGCGTACGCCGCGGCCTGGGACGTGCCGCTCTACGCGCTCAATCACCTCGGCGGGCACGTTGCCGTGGACACTCTCGAACACGGCCCGATGCCGCCCGCGGTGGCGCTGCTCGTGTCCGGCGGGCACACGCACCTGCTGCACGTCACCGATCTGGGCGAGCCGATCACCGAGCTCGGCTCCACCGTCGACGACGCGGCGGGGGAGGCCTTCGACAAGGTGGCCCGTCTGCTCGGCCTCGGCTACCCCGGCGGGCCCGCGCTGGACGCGATCGCCCAGGACGGCGACCCGAAGGCCATCGCCTTCCCGCGCGGCATGACCGGACCGCGCGACGCGCGCCACGACTTCTCCTTCTCCGGCCTCAAGACCGCGGTCGCCCGGCACGTGGAAGCGGCACAGCGCCAGGGCGTCTCGCCCGCGGACCTGCCCATCGCCGACATCGCCGCGTCCTTCCAGGAGGCCGTCGCCGACGTGCTCACCATGAAGGCGGTGCGCGCCGCGCAGGACGTCGGCGTCGACACGATCGTGCTCGGCGGCGGTGCCACCGCGAACTCGCGCATCCGTTCGCTGGCGGAAGAACGGTGCACCGCGGCCGGCATCACGCTGCGCGTGCCCAAGCCGCGCCTGTGCACCGACAACGGCGTGATGATCGCCGCGCTCGGCGCCCACGTCATCGCGGCGGGCGCGAAACCGGCCGATCTGAGCGTGGCCACCGACCCCGGCCTGCCGGTCTCGATCAGCTCCCTGACGAACTGAGCCCGTTCACTCCCCGAGGCTGAGGTAGGCGCGGTCGGCGATGCTCGAGCGCGACGGGCGCAGCGGCAGCGGGATCGGGAGCAGGCTGTGGGCGGGGGACTGCGTGGCGCTCGGCGGCGTGGTCGTGGCGCCCTCCTCCTCGCCGCCAGCCGAACCGCTGTCCAGCGGCGGATTGGCGGGGTAGGGGATGCGCGGGAGGTTGGGGTCGGGACGCAGGGTCGGCGCGGTGGTCGTCGGGCCGGTGGGCGACGGGGTGGTCGTCGTGCCGGTGGCGGGCGCGGTGGTGGTCACCGGCGGCGTCGTGGTGCTCGGGGACACCTCGACCGGCGGCGCGACCACGCCGGTGCGGTCGGTGCTCTCCTGGTTGGGCGCGGTGGTGACGGGCGCGGGCACGACGGGCGCGGTGGGCGGCCGGTTGCCCGTGCTGGACGTGCCGACCGGCGAGACGTCGGGCGCGTCCGGGGACAGGGCGTTCACGCCGTACCCGATGACCAGCCCGACCACCACGATGACGCCGGCCAGCGTGCCGACGACCTTGGTGACCGTGCCCACCGGCGCCTCCGACCCGCCCAGCGGGGACGAGGGCGCGGCATCGGCGACCAGCGCGGCGCCCTTGGCGATCACGGCCTCGGGATCGGGCACCGTGTACACGGGCACCTCGAGTTCGGCGGCCAGCGTGTCGACGACGGCGGGGATGTTCGCGCAGCCGCCGATGACCGCGACCGCCTCGGGTAAGCGCGGCGCGCGGGCGAAGACGCCCGCCGCGTACTGCGCGGTGCTGCGCAGCAGATCGGCGATGAGTTCCTCGAAGTCGGCCTGGGTGAGTTTGAGCGGCTGCCCGGCCACGTGGTCGATGGTGACCACCGGCGCGACCGACAGATGCTCCTTGGCGGCCCGCCCCCGGTTGACCAGCGTGGAGCGGTTGGGGCGGGTGCCGCGGCGGGCGTAGTGCGCCTCGACGAGGTGGTGGTAGATCAGCTCGTCGATGATGTTGCCGCTGACGGCGTTCGTGCGCTCGGAGTGCAGCACGGCGCCCTCTGCTGGGTCGGCCACGGTCACGGTGAGGCCGGTGGCGCCCAGGTCGACCACGGCGACCGTTCCGTAGCGGGCCAGCAGGCCGGTCTCGCGCAGGAAGGTGAGCGCGGCGGTGCCCTCGGGGACCAGCCGCAGATCGCGCTGCTTGCCGGTGGCCGCGCGGATCACCTGCGCCTGTTCCTTGCTGCGATAGGCGACCGCGACGCTGGTGCTCTGCCTGGTGCGGGCCATCTGCGGCGGGTGGCGCTCGCCGAGGACGTCGAGCACCGTGGTGTGGGTTGGCTGCGAATCGGCGAACCGGGTGGTCATCATCTCGATCGAGGACGAGACGAGATCACCGAGATCCGAATGCGCCGCGTCGGCGGAGACGACGCGGTAGTCGAAGTTCTGCTCGCCGCCGGGGCCGGTCGCCACGAGCGCGGAGCAGACCACCTCGTTACCGGCGGAGATGCCGAGGGATGTTCGCATGTTCACCTCCCTTCGAGCCGATGATCGCGAATCACGAAGGCCTTGCTCTCTGGTGAAGCTTCACAGGCCGTCGGACGGGGTCGTACCGTATTTGTCCCGGCCTGTTATGCGAACGTTACAGATGTTGCCCGTGATAGGGAAGACCGCCGTCGTCTCGTCGGCATGTCGAGATTGTGACGGGAGTGACGGGCACGGAGCAGACTTGGCACCTCCCGCCCTTGAGCGCTGGCACTCGCGTGTATAGAGTGCTAGTTGGCAACGGGGTAGTACCCGTGCTCGTGCTATCGACTACTGGGCAGGGGTCCCGGCACCCGCGACGACGGGGCGCATGCGCAGAGTCGCATCCAGACCGTTAATCATCCCCTGAAAGTGGAGGGCTCAACGTGGCGAGCGTGAACATCAAGCCGCTCGAGGACAAGATCCTCGTCCAGGCCAACGAGGCCGAGACGACTACGGCTTCCGGCCTGGTCATCCCGGACACGGCCAAGGAGAAGCCGCAGGAAGGCACCGTTGTCGCGGTCGGCCCCGGCCGCTGGGACGAGGACGGCGAGAAGCGCATCCCGCTGGACGTGCAGGAAGGCGACGTCGTCATCTACAGCAAGTACGGCGGCACCGAGATCAAGTACCAGGGCGAGGAGTACCTCATCCTGTCGGCTCGCGACATCCTGGCCGTCGTCGCCAAGTAATCCGCGCAGCGCCGCAACCGACACTGCCCCGGTCCCCCGCGCGGGGCGCCGGGGCAGTGTCGTCCACACAGGAATGAGGACCTATGGCTAAGCAGATCGAGTTCGACGAGAAGGCTCGCCGGGCTCTGGAACGCGGTGTCGACAAACTCGCCGACGCCGTGAAGGTGACCCTGGGCCCGCGCGGCCGGCACGTGGTGCTGGCCAAGGCCTTCGGCGGCCCCACCGTCACCAACGACGGTGTCACCATCGCGCGTGACATCGACCTCGAGGACCCCTTCGAAAACCTCGGCGCCCAGCTCGTCAAGAGCGTCGCCACCAAGACCAACGACGTCGCGGGCGACGGCACGACCACCGCGACCGTCCTGGCGCAGGCGCTGGTGCGCGGCGGCCTGAAGAACGTCGCCGCGGGCGCCAACCCGATCACCGTCGGCGCGGGCATCTCCGCCGCCGCCGACAAGGTGTCGGAGGCCCTGCTGGCCGCGGCGACCCCGGTCTCCGGCGAGCAGGCCATCGCCCAGGTCGCCACCGTCTCCTCGCGCGACGAGGAGATCGGCGAACTGGTCGGCAAGGCGCTCACCACCGTCGGCAAGGACGGCGTGGTCACCGTCGAGGAGTCCTCGACCCTGCAGACCGAGCTGACCATCACCGAGGGCGTGCAGTTCGACAAGGGCTACCTCTCGCCCTACTTCGTCACCGACGCCGAGACCCAGCAGGCCGTGCTGGAGGACGCCTACGTCCTGCTGCACCGCGAGAAGATCTCCTCGCTGCCCGACCTGCTTCCGGTGCTGGAGAAGATCGCCGAATCCGGCAAGTCGGTGCTGATCATCGCCGAGGACATCGAGGGCGAGGCGCTGTCCACCCTGGTGGTCAACGCGATCCGCAAGACCCTCAAGGCCGTCGCGGTCAAGGCGCCGTTCTTCGGCGACCGCCGCAAGGCGTTCCTCGACGACCTCGCCGTCGTCACCGGTGGCACCGTGATCAACCCCGACCTGGGCGTCACCCTGCGCGACGCCGGCCTCGACCAGCTGGGCACCGTGCGCCGCGTGGTGGTCACCAAGGACGAGACCACCCTGATCGACGGCGCGGGCACCGCCGAGGACATCGCGGCCCGCAGCGCCCAGCTGCGCCGCGAGATCGAGGCCACCGACTCCGACTGGGACCGCGAGAAGCTCGAGGAGCGTCTGGCGAAGCTCGCGGGCGGCGTCGCGGTCATCAAGGTCGGCGCGGCCACCGAGACCGCGCTCAAGGAGCGCAAGTACCGGGTCGAGGACGCGGTCGCCGCGGCCAAGGCCGCGGTCGAGGAGGGCATCCTGCCCGGTGGCGGCACCGCCCTCGTGCAGGCCGCCGCAGCGCTGGTCGAGCTGCGCGACTCGCTGACCGGCGACCAGGCCGTCGGCGTCGAGGTCGTCCGCCAGGCGCTGTCGGCCCCGCTGTTCTGGATCGCCACCAACGCCGGTCTCGACGGCGCGGTCGTGGTGTCCAAGGTCGCCGAGGGCAAGGAAGGCTTCAACGCCGCCACCCTCACCTACGGTGACCTGCTCACCGACGGCGTGGTCGACCCGGTCAAGGTCACCCGCTCCGCCGTCGTCAACGCCGCCTCCGTGGCCAGGATGATCCTGACCACCGAGAGCGCCGTCGTCGACAAGCCGGCCGAGGAAGAGGCCGAGCACGGCCACCACGGTCACGCGCACTGAGACACGGCGGCCCGGGGGCCGCGGGTTCGCGGCCCCCGGTGACCCGTCGATCAGGCGTCGGCCTCGCGCCGACACCGAGCAGGCCCCCGGAGCGGGATCGCTCCGGGGGCCTGCTCGTGCTCTCAGCTGGCGACGGGGTCCTCTTCGGCGATGGCCGCGAGGAGGCGTTCGCGTAGCTCCGGTGGGGGAGTGACGGGGGTCGTGCTGCCGATCTCGGCGAGCACGGCCTTGGTGTAGCGCACTTCGCGCAGGAACTCCGCGCGTTGTACCGGGTCTTCGATGAGGTTCTGGATCGCGTGATGGTCTTCGTCGTCGATCAATCCGAGCGCGACGGTGTGCGCGAGATCGATGCGGCGGTCGTTCATCTCACGTCACCCCCAAACTTTTCTTCAGTCGTGTCAAGCCGTCCCGAATACGGGACTTAACGGTCGGTAATCCGACGCCGAGGTACTGAGCTACCTCCGCGTAGGTCCGCCCGCCGTAGTAGGCGAGCGAGATCGCCTCGCGCTGGGTCTCGGTCAAGGTCGAGAGCCCGTCGAGGACTGACTGCTGTTCGAGTCTGCGTTCCACCTCCTCCGTGACCTCGTCGAATTCGTTGCCGAGAACTCGGATCCCGTAGGCGACCTCGCGCTGGGTGTGGGCCTGTTCGGCGCGTACCCGGTCGACCGCGCGCCGATGCGCGAGTGTCATGAGCCAGGTGACGGCCGAACCCTTCGCCGGGTCGAAACTCATTGCGGTACGCCAGATCTGGAGGTAGACCTCCTGGGTGGTCTCCTCGGCGTATCCGGGATCGTGCAGAACTCGCAGGATCAGACCGAAGACGCGCGCCGACGTCCGGTCGTAGAGTTCGGCGAAGGCGAGCTGGTCGGCCTGCCCACAGCGATGCAAAAGGGCGGCGAGCTCGATGCTTTCGGCTGCGCGTGCGGTAACCGCAGAATCCACGCCCTGGGGGAACGCTCCATTCTGTGTCATCGGTCACCAATGTAGCGCGCAGCTATGACCTCCCTCCGCTAGGGGGGTGCCCGGGTACGCCCCAGCGGCCCGGTGTCGAGAGCAGGCAAACTCGACACGCCGGGCGAAACCGCTGGCGACACGCCATGACACGCCGCCGGTACTCGCACAATCCCGGCCCCTCATCGATGGCCGGTTGTTTGCTAGAGATTCGGCGCGTCGCGCGCCGCGGATGGGTCGGTATACCGGAGAAGTCAGACGGCCATGCGGCGACGGTTGCGCCGGGCGTGCATCTCGCGCTCGGTCTCGGACATGCCGCCCCAGATGCCGTACGGCTCACTGACCTTCAGGGCGTGGGTCCGGCACTGCATGAGCACGGGGCAGGCGCGGCAGATCTCCTTGGCGCGCATCTCGCGGGCGGTACGGGCGCGGCCACGCTCTCCGTCGGGGTGGAAGAACACGGCCGAGTCCTGGCCGCGGCACGCGCCACGCATCTGCCAATCCCAGACATCGGCGTTCGGGCCGGGGAGGTGGGTAGGCATGGGCATGGTGAACTCCTCGTGGTGCGAGCTCGTCAGCGTTGTCGAGCGGATGGTGTGGCAGGTCTGTGGTCCACCCGTGCGGGGTGGTCCGGCTCGACGGTGCCTCGACGTCGCCTCCGGTGGTCGCTGCAATTTCGCGCGGCGCCGACCGTGGCGATGAGCTACGTTAGGGCTCGGCGTGAAAATCCGTCAATAGTTCGGCGCACGAGTTCCGTAAATCTGCGACGCTGAGATTTAACCTGGCCGCTGTTTACATTTCACGGCCCGTCCGGCCATACTGTTCGGTTGCCTGTTGGTCGGGCGTCCGGCGGCGCGCCGCTCCCTCCCCGTTTTCCCAGCTCGGGCCGGTCGCCGCGCTCTTTTGCCTGGTCGCGCGGGTCCCCCGCCGACGTCGTCGGTCACGGCCCGCGCCGGTCGCCCGCACCCGCAAGATGGCGTCGCCGGGGCGTGGAGGTTAATTGCGAGAAACGCATGTGAATTCGAATCTTTCTGGTACAACCCCCGCTGAGCGGAGATTTACCTGATGGAAACACTCGTCCGGTCGGTAAAAGCTGGAACGTTGCCGGACCGCCGGTCACGGAGCCGATATCACGTCGGATGTGACGGGTCACAGTCGCTACAGTCTCGACGTGCGTACAACGGCCTCACCCGTGGATACCGGATCCGAAATCCTCGTTATGGCAGCTTTCGGCGCGCGGCCGGGTGCCGCTGCTGTGCTGTTGCCGGATCTCGCGCCCGCGGACGCGCCCCTGGCGCGCTGGCACCGGGCGGTCGCGCTCGGCGGCCAGGGCCGCTACGCCGCCGCCCGCGCCGAGCTGCGCGAACTCGCCCTGCCGGGCCGTCCGCCGGTGATCCGCTCGCTGGCGCTGAGCACGGAGGGCTCGCTGTGGCGCCAGCTCGGCGGGCACGAGCGCGCCGCAGGCTACGACGGGCGGGCCGCCACCCTGGCGGCCGGGCTCCCCGCCGGACATCCGGGCCGGGCCGAGGCCCTGTGCGACGCCTGGACCGGCCTGGCCGCCGACGCCCTCGGCACCGGCAGGCTCGCGCTGGCGTGGCGCCTGCTGTCCCGGGTGGAAGCCCTGGCGCCCGAGGCCGGGTGGCGCGCGGGCGTGCGGCTGCACT
>NZ_BAGK01000041.1 GCF_000308795.1 Nocardia thailandica NBRC 100428
AGGACGGCGGTGGCCGCGGCGACCGCCTGCGCAAACTGCGCGGCGGTTTCTTCGGCGCCCCGACCGTGGTCGGTGCGCTGGCCGTCGCCGCGGTCGCGCTGTACCCGGGTTCGGGCGGGGAGGCGCTCGCGCTGACCGGCTACTCCGCCGCCGAGACCGGGACCGCGCCCTGCTCGCTGACCCCGTACGCGAGCGTCGAACCCCGCGAGGGCATCGCCACCGCCCGGGGCGCGGTCCCGGTCGGTGACTGCACCCCGCCCGGCATCGACACCCTGCGCTACCTGATCCCCGGCCCGCACGGTGCCGACCCGGGACCGCCGATCGAGGTCTCCGGCAGCATCGATTAACAGCCGCTGATACCCGGGGTGTATCGTGGCTTGCTGGCGTGTGGCGCGGCGTGAGCCGCTGGTGCATCTCGCACCGAGGACCTCGGGTCTCCACCGGCCGCCGGGATCCCTCGGCCGCATGCCTGGCCGGCAGTACCGACGACAGACAGGGAACGACTGTGCCTACGTACAGCCCCAAGGCGGGTGACGTGACCCGTCAGTGGTACGTCATCGACGCCACTGACGTAGTCCTCGGCCGTCTCGCCGTGCAGGCCGCTGGCCTGCTCCGCGGCAAGGGCAAGCCGACCTACGCGCCGAACGTCGATGGTGGCGACTTCGTCATCATCATCAACGCGGACAAGGTTGCCATCTCGGGCAACAAGAAGCAGGACAAGCTGATCCACCACCACTCCGGCCACCCGGGCGGCCTCAAGTCGCGCACTGTCGGTCAGGTGCTGGAGAGCCGTCCCGACCGTCTGGTCGAGAAGGCCGTCAAGGGCATGATCCCGAAGAACAAGCTGGGTAACGCGATCGCGGGCAAGCTGAAGGTCTACGCAGGCCCGAACCACCCGCACGCCGCTCAGCAGCCCGTTCCGTTCGAGATCAAGCAGGTGGCCCAGTGACCGCTCCCGAAGACAACGCAGCCAACGCAGCCAACGCAGCCGACGCCGACTACACCGAGGAATTCGTCGCTGACGAGACCGTCGAGGTCGTGGAGGACGGTGACGGGTACGAGGCCGAGGCCGAGTACACCGAGACCTACGCCCCCGTCCTGATCGACCGCCCGGTGCAGACCGTCGGCCGCCGCAAGGAGGCCGTGGTCCGCGTGCGCCTGGTGCCGGGCTCCGGCAACTTCGTGCTCAACGGCCGCACCATCGAGGACTACTTCCCGAACAAGGTGCACCAGCAGCTGGTGAAGTCCCCGCTGGTGACCGTCGAGCGCACCGAGACCTTCGACGTGCACGCCCGCCTGGTCGGCGGCGGCCCGTCGGGTCAGGCAGGCGCCCTGCGTCTGGCCATCGCCCGCGCCCTCATCGAGGTCACCCCGGACGACCGCCCCGCCCTCAAGCGGGCCGGCTTCCTGACCCGTGACCCGCGCGCCACCGAGCGTAAGAAGTACGGTCTGAAGAAGGCCCGTAAGGCGCCTCAGTACTCGAAGCGCTGATCCACGCCGCTGTATTGTCAGCGGAGTACGTGTACGAGAGCAGGCTTCCAGCACGTCTGGTCGCCTGCTCTCGTGCTGTATCGAGCATCTGCAGCACTTTCGCGGAAGGTTGAGTATGGGACGTCTGTTCGGCACCGATGGGGTTCGCGGGCTCGCCAACGAGTCGCTGAGTCCGGAACTGGCGCTGCGCGTCGCCGGTGCCGCGGCGCAGGTGCTCTCGCGGGGGAAGACGCGCGCCGTCGCGGTCGTCGGCCGTGACCCCCGCGCCAGCGGCGAGATGCTCGAGGCCGCGGTCACCGCGGGCCTGACCGCCGCCGGTGTCGACGTGCTGTCCGTCGGCGTGCTGCCGACCCCCGCGGTCGCCTACCTGACCGGCCTCTACGACGCGTGCTTCGGCGTGATGATCTCCGCCTCGCACAACCCCATGCCCGACAACGGGATCAAGATCTTCGCCGCGGGCGGCCACAAGCTCGACGACGCCGTGGAGGCGCGCATCGAGGCGGTCGTCGAGGAGGGCCTGAGCCTGCGCCCCACCGGCGCGGGCATCGGGCGCGTGCTCGGTTCCGGCGGCCGTGACGTCGAGCAGTACAGCGTCGCGGGCACCCACGAGCGCTACGTCGAGCACCTGCTCGAATCCACCGGCGGCGACCTGTCCGGCCTGACGGTCGTCGTCGACTGCGCCAACGGCGCCGCCTCGGAGGTCGCGCCCGCGGTCTACCGGGAAGCCGGGGCCACGGTCATCGCGATCAACGCCGAGCCGAACGGCCTCAACATCAACGACGGCTGCGGTTCCACCCATCTCGACCAGGTCCGCGCCGCGGTCGTGGCTCACGGCGCCGACCTCGGCCTCGCCCTCGACGGGGACGCCGACCGCTGCCTGGCCGTCGACGCCTCCGGCGCCGTCGTCGACGGTGACGCCATCATGGCCGTGCTGGCGCTGGCCATGCGCGAGTCCGGCGAGCTGGTCGCCGACACCCTCGTCGCCACCGTCATGAGCAACCTGGGCCTGCACATCGCCATGCGCGAGGCGGGCATCACCGTGCTGACCGCCGCCGTCGGCGACCGCTACGTCCTGGAGGAACTGCGCAAGGGCGGCTTCCGGCTCGGTGGCGAGCAGTCCGGGCATGTGGTCTTCCCGCAGTACGGCACCACCGGCGACGGTGTGCTGACCGGCCTCCGGCTGATGGCGCGGATGGCCCAGACCGGCCGTGGCCTGGGGGAACTCGCCGCGGTCATGACGACCGTGCCGCAGGTGCTGATCAACGTCCCGGTGTCGGACAAGGCCGCGGTGGCGTCCGCGCCGGAGGTCACCGAGGCGGTGTCCGAGGCCGAGCGGGTGCTGGGCGCCAACGGCCGGGTGCTGCTGCGCCCGAGCGGCACCGAGCAGCTGGTGCGGGTCATGGTGGAGGCCACCGATCCCGTGCAGGCCCGCGAACTCGCCGACGATCTGGCCAAGCGGGTGGCGTCGGTCTAGCGCTGTCTGGCGCCCGGCCCGACCGGGCGGTACCCTCGGCGTACGCAGGATGTTCTGCGTGCTCGTGGATCGTGCGCTTCTGTGCACCGGATGGATTGGCGCGCAGCATGATTCGAAGGGGGAGAAGCGCAGTGGCCTCGCCCGCGCCCGGCTATCACGAATACGGCAGCGACCCCTACTCGTTCGACGGCCACCGCTGCGGCGGCGCGTGCGGTCGCCCGGGGTGTAGCGAAGTGCCCCAGGGGTATTCGCACACGGTGCCCATCCACGACGAAGGCTATGGTCAGCGTGCCGCCGTGCGGGAAACGCGCCCGAGCTTCGGCCCCGCCGCGCCCCTGCCGGTGACCGGTCGCGCGACCCGCGCCGCCATCACGGTCCTCATCGTCCTGCTGGTCGACCTCGGGGTCGGCGTGGTCGGCTTCGCCTACGGCTCGACGATCGACCTGTTCGGCTAGAACTGCCCGGCCAGGAACCCGCTGAACAGCACGAGGAAGCCGCCGATCTCGCCGACCATCAGCGCGTACATCGACAGCTTCAGCGTGCCGGGGATGCGGCCGCGGAACTGGTTGGTCGTGTCGCGGCGCGCCCCGTGCAGGACGTAGCTGGCGATGGCCCCCGCGAATAACGCGATCAGCACGGTGTCCGCGCTCAGGTTGACCGCCGTCGGCCAGGCGCTCAGCTCGGTGAACACCGCGAGCAGCACCCCCGCGAACGCATACAGCAGCGCCGCGCGGTGGGCGATGTCGACGTAGACGTGCGCCGACCCGTTCATCGACGTGCGGATGCCGTGGTACTTCCACACTCCGAGGGCCAGCGCGGCCAGGAAGATCAGTCCTGCGCCCAGCAGGGTGAGCCGGGTGTCGAGGCCGAGAGTGATGGCCATCTGCGTCCTATTCCTCGGTGAGCACGCCGGCGGTCATGTGCCAGCGCCGGGTGGCCCGTACAGAATCCAGCATCCGGCGGTCGTGGGTGACCAGAATCAGCGTGCCGGTGAAGGATTCGACCGCCTGCTCGAGCTGTTCGATGGCGGGCAGGTCCAGATGGTTGGTCGGTTCGTCGAGGACGAGCAGGTTCACTCCGCGGGCCTGCAGCAGGGCCAGCGCCGCGCGGGTGCGCTCGCCAGGGGACAGCGTGTCGCAGGCGCGCAGCACGTGCGGGCCGCGCAGGCCGAACTTGGCCAGCAGCGTGCGGACCTCGGCGTCGGGCCAGTCCGGCATGAGGGCGCCGAAGGTGTCGGCCAGGGTGGCCGACCCGCGGAACAGCCCGCGCGCCTGATCGACCTCGCCGATCTCGACCCCCGAACCCAGCGCGGCCGAGCCCGTGTCGGGCGCGATCCGGCCGAGCAGCAGCCCGAGCAGCGTGGACTTGCCCGAGCCGTTGGCCCCGGTCAGCACGATCCGGTCGGCCCAGTCGATCTGCGCGGTGACCGGGCCGAGCGTGAAGTCGCCGCGCCGCACCACCGCCTCGGACACCGTCGCGACGACCGCGCCACTGCGCGGAGCGGCGGCGATGGCCATGCGCAGCTCCCACTCCTTGCGCGGCTCCTCGACGACGTCGAGACGTTCGATCCGCCGCTGGGTCTGGCGTGCCTTGGCCGCCTGCTTCTCGGTCGACTCGGCGCGCATCTTGCGTCCCGCCTTGTCGGAGTCGCCGCCCTTGGCCTTGCGGCGGGCGTTGCGCACGCCGTGCTCGAGCCAGTTGCGCTGCATCTGCGCCCGCGCCTCCAGGCCCGCCTTCGTGTCGGCGTAGTCCTCGTAGGCCTCCCTGGCGTGCCTGCGGGCGATGTCGCGCTCGGCCAGGTAGGCCTCGTAGCCGCCGTCGTAGAGCCCGACCTGCTGCTGGGCCAGGTCCAGTTCGAGGACGCGATTCACGGTGCGCGCGAGGAACTCCCGGTCGTGGCTGATCACCATGAGCGGCACCCGCACGCCCGTGACGAACCGCTCCAGCCGGTCGAGGCCGTCGAGGTCGAGATCGTTGGTCGGTTCGTCCAGCAGCAGGATGTCGAAGCGCGACAGCAGTACCGAGGCAAGGCCCGCCCGCGCCGCCTGACCGCCGGACAGTCCCGTCATCGGGGTGTCGAGGCCGCCGGCCAGGCCGTCGGCCAGGCCGAGGTCGGCGGCGACCTCCTCGGCCCGCTGGTCGAGATCCGCGCCGCCCAGCGCCAGCCAGCGTTCCAGCGCCGGCGAGTACTCGTCCTCCCCGCCCTCGGCCAGGCGCTCGGCGGCCGCGTCCATCTCCCGTTGCGCGGCGGCCACCCCGGTGCGCCGGGCCAGGAAGCCGGCCACCGTCTCGCCCTCGATCCGCTCGGGTTCCTGGGCGAGGTAGCCGATGGTCGCGTCCGGCGGGCTCAGGGTGATCGACCCCGTCGGGCTGCGCCGGTCGGCGAGCATCCGCAGCAGCGTCGACTTGCCCGCGCCGTTCACCCCGACCAGCCCGATCACGTCGCCGGGGGCGAGGGTGAAGTCGAGGTCGGCGAACAGGGTGCGTTCGGCGTGCCCGGCGGAGAGCCCGCGGGCGTGCAGTGTCGTGCTCACCCCGGTCAGTCTGCCCGGTTCGGGGTGGCACCCCGAGAGCGGGTGCGCGGAAATCAGGGTGCCGATCGGTACTTCGACCGATGCCGGACGCACCGGGCCGCCCGCACAGTGGAGTCGTACCGCCCAGCACGAGAAAGGTGCTCATCATGACCGCCCCCGTCCGCCGCCTCACCCGTTCGACCAGCGACAAGTGGATCGCCGGCGTCTGCGGTGGTCTCGCCGAGTACTTCGGCATCAGCCCCACCGTGGTGCGGCTGATCTTCGTCGCCTCGTGCCTGCTGCCCGGTCCCCAGTTCCTGATCTACGCGCTGCTGTGGGTGCTGATCCCGCGCAAGTGACCACGGTGGCCGGTCCCGCCCGAGGCGCGGACCGGCCGTCCCGGCGGCGCGCCGAATTCCGGAAGACCGCCCTCGGAAAATGCTCCGCCGAAAACAATGCGTGTCTCGGTTTGTTTGTGACAATACACGACAACATTTACGGCACCACCGCCGCTCAGCTGCATGTTTCGAATTCGTGAAGGTGGTTCGATGCGGAATCGTGATCGGCCGAAATTATCGCGTACCGGCCGGTAACAACCGGATTGTCTGCTGAGTGCAGCGCGAATGCGCCTAATTGTTGCGAACGCCTATTCGTCCTCGTCCGTGCGTGATCTGATGAGTCCCGTCCCGATCCTGGGGCACATCACAGAGCACTATCGAGGATGACTGTATGACCTCCAAGAAAGATCGTTCGCTCGCCATCGCCGCCCTGGCCCTGACCGCGGGCGCCCTCGGCGCCGGCACCGCCTCCGCCGCCGCGCCCGCCGCGACCCCGGTCGCCGGCTCCGTCGAGGTGTGCCTGCCGATCCCGGTCGGCCCCGTCGAGCTGAGCTTCTGCCTGTAGCAGGCGGTTCCGAGCGGCGGTGGTGGTTGCCGCGGAAGTGCCACCACCGCCCCCGGCGCGACCGGACCGCATTTCGTGCCGAATGCGGTCGAGTGCCGACCCGTCCCTCCGGTTGTGGCGTATACCTGCTGGCGGTGGGCCCGCCCTGCTGCCAGGATTGATGCCGTTCGCACCACGCAGACCGAGGAGGAAACCCCATGGCGACCGAGTTCACCGGCCTCGGCCTGCCCGACTTCGGCGCGCACACCCCCCTCGACGACCTCGGCCCCGTCGAACTCCACCACCCCACCCAGGACCTCGACGGCGACGGCGTCGCCGACACCATCACCAGCGCACACGCCGACGCCACCCAGGTCTGGTCCGACTACGACCACGACGGTTTCGCCGACCACGTCACGGTGGTCGAGAGCGACGGCGACTACGCGGCATGGGAGTATCACCGCCATCCGGACGGCACCTCGGAGTGGGTGCGGACGGACAAGGGGTCGCTGGGGAAGTAGATGTGCCGATCCGGCGGCGGCTCGCGTACGGTTGGCGGCCGGAACACGGAGACGGGCCATCGAAGATGGAGGCACGAATCCGCAGGTGAGCGAGGTCGTGGGCGGCGCTATGGTGTCCGCAACGAGCTGTGCCCGATGGGAGGTAGGGGGGACCATGCGGTCGATGGTGGGTGCGGTGGTCGCGGTGGGCGCACTGGTTCTGGCCGGGTGCGGTTCGTCGGCCGACACGCAGGCGAGTCCGACCGGCCCCTCGGCGCCGGACGACGGGATCGCGGCGGACGTTCCCACGGGTATCGACCCGTGCGCCATCCCCCAGGATGTGCTGACGTCGATCACGCCCGGACTGCACAAAGGGGTCACTGACGACAACACTTCACGGGGGAAGATCAAGTGGCGTGGCTGCCGGTACCTGGTGTCGGAGGGCTACTCGACCACGGTGAGTCTCACCAATCTCACGCTGAGCATGGTGCGGGAGAAGCACTTTCCGGGTGAAAGGGAGGACATCGTGAACGGCCGTGTCGCGCTCACCACCCACCAGGCGTCTGATCCCACTGGCGTCGAAGGGTGTGTGGTGAACCTGGAAATGCGCGGTGGAAGCCTGGAGTTCACCGTCGACAATGGACACGGATCGTCGCCGAAGACCAAGCATCTGAACGCCTGCGGTATCGGTCTCACGGTCGCGCAGAAGGTTGCGCCTCTGATCGCGGCAGGCTCGTAGGAACTGTCGGATTCGCTCGAGCTGGGGAGGGGGCCGAGAATGGCCGGGGAGACTGTGCCGGAGCGTCCCATGAAGGGGCGAGGCACAACGGAGAACCGCGATGCGATCGTCACACCGGACGAACCGGACGAGGACGACCTGTGCCTCGAGCAGCGCCGGAACGGGGGATGGCTGGTATGACCGCGGCCGGAGACTTGTCCGTGGCACTCCGACTGCCGACGGAAGCAGTCGGCGCCGAGGCCGTAGAGCGTGCTGAGCGGTGGAGGTTGAGTCCTACTCCCGGTGTGCGCTTCATCGGCAGGAAGGTCCGGGATCTGCCGATGATCTGCCCACGCCATGGCACCGCGGCGATCGACCACATTCAGCTGGAAATTCCGTTCATGCAGTGGGATGAGCAGCGGATACCACACAGCCCGGCGCAGACCTGGCGGTTCTATCGTCGGACCTGGTGGCGGGTGTACCGGGGACTGCCGAAGCTGGATACCAGCGCGAGATTGTGGGCGAATTGGCCTGCTTGTCACCTCTGCGTTTCACGTCGGCGCACGGCCCTGAGAACCGGCGTCGGGTTGCTGTTGCTACCGCTGTTCGTGGCGGTAGCGTTCGTGCTCGAGTCTGTCGGGACCCCGCATCCCGTCGTGCTTGCCGCGTTTCTTCTCGGGATTCCCGGCGGTTTCCCGATCGGCATGGTTGTCGGCACTTCACTGCTCCAGAAATCGAACACCTACATCCCTGTCGATCCCATCGACGAGCGCCCCTTCGTCACCATCCGCGCCCACCCCAACTTCGCCGAAGCGGTTCGAGCGCACACCGGGGCGGAGACCGACTGACGGCAGGGCATGCGCATGCGAAATCCGCGTCACGCTCCTGGACATCGCTGGTCGAGAGCGACGGCGACGACACGGCATGGGAGTATCACCGCCATGGGTCGGCACCTCGGAGCGGGTACTGACGGACAAGGGTCGCCGGGGAGTGGTTTCCGCGATTCGAGGGAACCGGGCGGGGGCCCGGTGCGTCCAAGCAATGGACGGGTCTGAATCGAAAGGGGATGCGGTGAGTGTCTCGAGTCCGGTCACGGGTGCGGCGGTCCGCACCGAATCAGGTCGTGCCGATCGGGGTGGCGCGCGGTGACCGCGTCCCCCATCGCCGATCTGGCCGCCGAACACCTTCGCCGGGTCCGTATGCTTCGTGCCGAGTTCGAGGACGAACGGGCACGCCTGCAGGCACGAGGGGACGAGCTTCTCGCGGTTGTAGAAGCCACCGCGCAGGACGCGGTCGATCGGCAGGATGACGAACCGGCAGCCGCCGAGCCCTCTGCTCCCGTGTCCGGTGGCGGCCGCCATCGCGAGCCGGAACCGGACGAACCGACGGTTCGCATTGCGCAGGCCGCCGTACTCCCGCCTGTACCCCCGGTGGCGGAGCCGCCCGCGGCGCACCCGAGCGGCGAGCCACGCGCAGCCGTGTCCACGTCCGGTGCCGGAGCAACAGTCGACGACGAGGTTTCTCGCCGCGAAATCGAGCTGCGTGAGGCACGTGAAGCCATTGCCCGTTCCATCGCGGCTCGTCGCGCGCGCCAGAACTTCGATCCGGTCGACTACGAAGGCTACGACCAGGAGAGCGAGTACTACCGCCGGAAGAATTGGCTGGAATGACCACGTCACCGCGGGCCTGGTTGCCCGATGCCGCCAGCCGAACCGTTCATGCAGGCATCGCCGAAGCACAACACAGGGAGGGGACCCGATGGGTAGCCAAGTGAAGGTCGATCCGGATCAGTTGCGCAAGCTCGGCGGCAACCTGACCGCATCGAGCGGCAAAATCAAGACGCTGAACAAGGACATCAGCGGCTGGTCCTTCACCGCGGCGCAAGCTGGACGGGCCTATGGCGACGAAGGCACCAAGTTCGGTGCCGAGATCGTGAATATCGGTGCCTGGCTCACCCACTGGGAGACCGCGGTCGCAAAGTCGGGCACCGTGTACACGACCAGCGCGAACACGTACTCCTCGGTGGACGACGCGAACGTCACCAAGATCAAGGCCGCCGGGGTGAACCTCTGATGGTCTGGTCGGCAGACGAGGCAGGCGTCGTCACCGAGGGCAAGATCAACGCCGATTGGCAGCACAACGTATCGAAGACGGCGGGGAACGCCGACAAGATCCTCGACGAGGGTGCGGAAGGGCTGGAGTACTTCAAGTACTACCTCCCTCTGTACAAACAGTGTTTGGAAAAGCACGGTCTGGGCGATACAGCCATTGCCGCACGCGAATATCACGAGCTGTGTGGCCTGTATGACGCGGAGCGGGGGATGGATATCGAAGCGATCGAGCGCATGTCCGCTGCGCTGGCCGCCGCGCTTCCCGAAGTCGCTACCCAAGTTCAGATACAGCAGACCCAACGCAACGCCATCCAGAGTATCTGGCAGGGCGACGCGGGCGACGCCGCCTACACCATGCTGAACGAGCAGATCCGGCGGGCCGAGGAGGACAGCAACAACGCGCGTACAGCGTCCAGAGAACTGGGCGAGCTGGCGACCGCTCTACGAAACATCGTCGCGGAGAAGGCGACCGATGTGCGTGGGTACTGGCGCCCCCGTGGTACGGCGGACTTCAAGATGGAGGGCCGTAACGAGAGTTTCGGCGTCAGCACCATCGAGAACTGCATCAAGTATGCCAAGGACGTCGAATATCAGATGGCCTTCCTTCGAGATGTGTTCGTCCCCCAGGTCAAGGCCACCGTCCTGCATTTCGACGATGTCTGCCGAGAAACCTCCACGGTCATCCGCGAAGCGTTCAAACAGGCCACGACCGCGCTGGCGGCGGTGGAGGCGGCGCCCTATCCGATGCCTCAGGACGCGACCGTCCCGAATCCCGGAACGCCGAAGGACAACGGCAACGGCAATGGAAACGGCAACGGCAACGGCAATGGAAACGGGAACGGGAACGGGAATGGGAACGGCTCGGGCACTCCGAGCACGACCACCCCCTCGACGACGACTCCGTCGACCACCACCCCGTCCACCACGACAACGCCGACTACGACCACGACGCCGTCGACCACTACGACGACAACGACCACCTCGACCGACGGTCTCTCCTCGCTGACCGATGTGATCAGCGAGCTGTCCTCCCTGATCAGCGACAATTCCGACACCATCACTTCGGCCGCGAGCACCTTGGGGACGTCGTTGTCCTCGCTGGGGACCACGCTGAGCGAAGGTATTCAGAGCGCGACCGAGCAGCTGTCGGGGTTGCTGGACACCGACGGGGACGGGAAGTCGGAATTCACGCTGGGCGACAAGCAGATCAGTGTCGAGACCGGTGCGGATGGGGAGCTGAAGGTCACCACCACCGATGCCGGCGGCAAGGAACACGAGTACGCGCTGACGTTGGACGCGCAGGGTAATCCGTCGATCACGGAGAAGGGGGCCGAGGACACGGCCGCGGGTCAGGGGCAGGCCGAGAAGGAGACCGAAACGGGTCAGGGCACCGCGGGATTGGGCGATACCGATCCGAATACCGGTGCGCCGGTGAAGGCGACGGAATCGGGGTCGGGTCCGACCGGCCTCCAGGACGCGCCGGGTACGGGGCAGACCGTGCCGAGCGTGCCGCCGGTCAAGAAGTCCGACGACACCGAGCACTCTCCGCAGCCGGCCGCGCCCGCCGCGGTGCCGGACACCGGTGCGGAGCTCGCCGAGGCGGGACCGCTCTGAGGTCCGGTCCTAACCCCGGGCGAGTTTGATGAGCTGGCCGACGGAGAGCTTGGGCTTCTCCACTTCCACCGGGGCGTCGAGGTCGACGAGGGTGGTGTGGGGGAGGTCGGTCTCGGGGTCGGCGAAGGGGGCGTAGGTCTTGTCGCCGGCGACGGCGGCGAGGAGGTAGCCGGTGAGGAGGCCGCGGACGGCTTTCTCGGTCTTGTGGTGGTAGCGGCCCGCGCCGAGGGCGGCCAGGGCGCGACGGCCCTCCACGATGCCGGAGATGTCGGCGCCGTCGATGCGGCGCAGGTGCGCGGCGGACCAGTTGAGGGCCAGCGGGCGGGCGATGGAGCCGACGGAGTCCATGTCGTCGCCCGCGAGGATGAGGCCGGGCGTGTCGAGGTCGGCGGCGACGCGTTCGGCGGCGGGGGAGGTGGGCGCCGGGAAGAGGGCGGCGACGGCGCGGACGTCGCGCTGGGCGGCGGCGAGGACGGCGGCGCCCGCGCCCATGGCGTGGCCGGACAGCGCGAGGCGGTCCCGGTCGACGGAGACGGTGCCGTCGCCGAGGCGCACGCCGGTGACGATGTCGAGGGTGGTGAGCAGGTCGGTGGACAGGTCGAGGTGCGAGGGGATCGGGCCGCGTTCGGTGTCGGGCGCGGCGACGACGAATCCCCACGACGCGACGTGTTCCAGCAGCGTCTTGTAGTTGGCGGCACCGGCCAGCCAGCCGTGCGCGAAGGCGACGGCGGGCAGGCCCGACCCCGTCTCGGGGGTGTAGACCACACCGGGCTGACCCGCGATGCCCAGGTTCCCGCGCAACACCTTGTGGGGACCGCGGCTGGTCAGGGCGGTCAGAAGCGATTTCACAGACACCGGCACGGCGAGAAGGTTACCGAATAAGTAGGCTGGAGAACCATGTGCGGAATCGTGGGCTACGTCGGGTACCGTGACGCGCTCGGCGTCGTCGTTGACGCATTGCGGCGCATGGAATACCGCGGTTACGACTCGGCGGGCGTCGCCATCCTCGACGGGGCGGGCTCGATCGCGGTGGAGCGGAAGGCGGGCCGGCTGGCCAATCTGGAAGCCGAACTCGCCGATCAGCCGGGCGGGTTCGCGGGCACCAGCGGCATGGGCCATACCCGCTGGGCGACCCACGGCGCGCCGACCGACCGCAACGCCCATCCGCACACCGACGTCTCGGGCAAGGTCGCCGTCGTGCACAACGGCATCATCGAGAACTTCGCGCCGCTGCGCCGCGAGCTCG
This sequence comes from Nocardia thailandica NBRC 100428, assembly GCF_000308795.1. GTDB lineage: Bacteria > Actinomycetota > Actinomycetes > Mycobacteriales > Mycobacteriaceae > Nocardia > Nocardia thailandica. The sequence continues at coordinate 12,550 of NZ_BAGK01000041.1, forward strand.
AGACCGCCGGGGTGGAACTGCTCAGCGACACCGACACCGAGGTGGCGGTGCACCTGGTCGCCCGCGCCTACGCCGACGGCCCGACCGCGGGCGACTTCACCGCCTCCGCGCTGTCGGTGCTGCGCCGCCTCGAGGGCGCGTTCACGCTGGTCTTCACCCACGCCGACCACCCGGGCACGATCATCGCCGCGCGCCGCAACACGCCGCTGGTGGTCGGTGTCGGCGAGGGCGAGATGTTCATCGGGTCCGATGTGACCGCGTTCATCGAGCACACGCGCGAGGCGGTGGAGCTCGGTCAGAACCAGGCCGTGGTGATCACGAAGGACAGCTACACCGTCACCGACTTCGACGGCGGCACCGAGGGCGTGGTGACCCGGCCGTTCACCATCGACTGGGACCTGGCCGCCGCCGAGAAGGGCGGCCACGACTACTTCATGCTCAAGGAGATCGAGGAGCAGCCCACGGCGGTCGCCGACACGCTGATCGGGCACTTCACCCACGACCACAACGGCGGGCGCATCGTCCTGGACGAGCAGCGCCTCGCCGATCAGGAGCTGCGCGAGTTCGACAAGGTGTTCGTCGTGGCCTGCGGCAGCTCGTATCACGCGGGTCTGCTGGCCAAGTACGCCATCGAGCACTGGACCCGGATCCCGGTCGAGGTCGAGCTGGCCAGCGAGTTCCGCTACCGGGACCCGGTGCTGGACCGGTCGACGCTGGTCGTGGCGATCTCGCAGTCCGGCGAGACGGCCGACACGCTCGAGGCCGTGCGCCACGCCAAGGAGCAGAAGGCGCGTGTGCTCGCGATCTGCAACACCAACGGCGCGCAGATCCCGCGCGAGTCCGACGCGGTGGTCTACACCCGCACCGGGCCGGAGATCGGCGTGGCCTCGACCAAGGCGTTCCTGGCGCAGGTCGCGGCCAACTACCTGGTCGGGCTGGCGCTGGCGCAGGCGCGCGGGGTGAAGTACCCCGACGAGGTGGAGCGCGAGTTCCGTGAGCTCGAGTCCATGCCGAAGCTGGTCGCGGAGGTGCTGCGGACCGCGCCGCAGGTGCGGGCCATCGCGCGCGAGCTGGCGCAGGTGCCGACCGTGCTGTTCCTCGGTCGGCATGTCGGCTACCCGGTCGCGCTCGAGGGCGCGCTCAAGCTCAAGGAACTGGCGTACATGCACGCCGAGGGTTTCGCCGCGGGCGAGCTGAAGCACGGCCCGATCGCGCTGATCGAGCAGGGCCTGCCCGTCATCGTGGTGATGCCGTCGCCGAAGGGCCGCGCGGTGCTGCATTCCAAGCTGCTCAGCAACATTCGCGAGATCCAGGCCCGCGGGGCGCGCACCATCGTGATCGCCGAGGAGGGCGACGACACCGTGCGCCCCTTCGCCGACGACCTCATCGAGATCCCCGCTTGCCCGACCCTGTTCCAGCCGCTGCTGTCGACGGTCCCGTTGCAGATCTTCGCCGCCGAGGTGGCGCAGGCCCGCGGCTACGACGTGGACAAGCCTCGCAACCTGGCCAAGTCGGTCACGGTCGAATAGGCCGCGGGCCGCCTCGGCCGGAGTGCGGAGGACGACCGATCACGCCGACCGGACCGGTCCTGCGCCCCGGCGTCCGGAACCCGACCCCGCCCCGCGACCCCGAGGAGCGGCTGGCCACGCAGTGGCCGGTTCGCCCGCGTCCGAGCCCCGGCTCGATGCCCCCCCCGCGCCCGAACCCGGGTGCCACGCCGCAGCGTTCCGCGCGTCCCGGCCCCGCGGCCGCCCTGTCCGTCCGTGGGCGTGGCCGTCCGCGACGAAGGAGCAGGCCACGCCCACGGACGAACGGGACACCGGGGGCCGCGAACTCGAGCGCGCCAGCGCTCCTATGTCACCGTGATGGTGCCCCGCATCTGCGGGTGCAGGCTGCACATGTAGCGGTAGGTGCCCGCGACGGTGAAGGTGTAGCTGTATTCGCCCTTTTCGGTGATGGCGCTGTTGATGCCCATCGCCTTGTCGCCGATGCCCTGCACGTTGTGCGGGACGTCGTCGGAGAACTTCCAGGTCACCGTGTCGCCGACCTTGACGTGGGCGTCGGCGGGGGAGAACTTCATGTCGTCGACCTGGACCGTCAGCGCGGTCGGGCCGTGCGGGGTGGTGGTCGCGGTGGTGGTGACCGGGCGGGGCTTGCGCGTGGTCGTGGCGGCCGAGCCGTCGGAATCTCCCGAGCAGCCCGCGGACAACAGGGTGGCGGCCACGACGAATCCGGCGAGGAGCCGGGCGGATACGGCGCGGTGACGAACCATCGACATGAGGCCCGAGCGTAGTCTGCTCGACGCCGGGTCCGTAGCCGGTCGGACGGCCCGGGTGTCCGGTTCGCCCGAGCCGGGCGGTGCGTGACAGACAGGCAGGGGTGCGCGATGACAGCGGAAGCACGCGGCTACTACACCGCCGACCAGGTCAGGGCGGCCGAGGCGGACCTGTTCACCCGGGTTCCGGCGGGCATGCCCATGCGCCGGGCGGCCTTCGGCCTGGCCGGGGTGGTCGCCGCCGAACTGAGGGAGCGGACCGGGGCGGTGGCGGGCCGGTCCGTGGGCCTGCTGGTCGGGTCCGGGGACAACGGCGGGGACGCGCTGTGGGCGGGTGTCTTCCTGCGCAGGCGCGGGGTGGCGGTCCGGGCGGTGCTGCTGGATCCCGGGCGGGCGCATTCGGCGGGGCTGGCGGCGTTCCGTGCCGCGGGCGGGCGGGTGGCGCCCGCGCCCGCGGCGGACGGGCCGGTGGGGTCCGGCGAGAGCGCCGCGCGTGCGGGAGGCGGCGACCCGTTCGCCGGCGCCGACCTGGTGATCGACGGCATCGTCGGTATCTCGGGGCGTGGCCCGCTGCGGCCCGCCGCGGCGGAGATCGTCGCCGGGATCGGGGTTCCGATCGTCGCGGTCGACCTGCCCAGCGGCGTCGATCCCGACACGGGCGCGGTCGAGGGGCCGTGCGTGCGGGCCGCGGTGACGGTCACGTTCGGCGCGTACAAGCCGGTGCACGTCCTGGCCGCGCCGTACTGCGGACGGACCGTGCTGGTGCCGATCGGGCTCGAGCTGCCGCCGCCCGCGCTGCTCTCGCTGTCCCCGGCGGCGATCGGGGCGGGCTGGCCGGTGCCGGGCCCGTCCGACGACAAGTACACGCAGGGTGTCGTCGGTGTCTGCGCGGGCAGCAGGCGGTATCCGGGGGCCGGGGTGCTGTGTACGGGCGCGGCGGTGGCCGCCACCTCGGGCATGGTGCGGTATGTCGGCGACGACACCGAGGTGCTGGAGAAGCTCCCGGAAGTCGTTGCCACGCGGACGGTCTCGGAGACGGGGCGGGTGCAGGCGTGGGTGGTCGGGCCGGGCGGGGGCACCGACGGGGCCGCCCGCGACCGGTTGGCGGAGATCCTGGCGACCGACCTGCCGGTGGTCGTCGACGCCGACGCGCTGACCCTCGTCGCGGCCGAGCCCGGCCTGGTCCGGGATCGGCGCGCGCCGACGCTGCTCACCCCGCACGCCGGCGAATTCGCCCGCCTGGTCGAGGGCTCCCGGCGGTCGGCCGCCGCGGCGGGGCCGGGCGACGACGCGGGGGACGGGCTGCTGCTGCCCGATCGCGACCGGGTGGCGGCGGCGCGGGCGCTGGCCGAGGAGTGGCAGGTCACCGTGCTGCTCAAGGGGC
>NZ_BAGK01000040.1 GCF_000308795.1 Nocardia thailandica NBRC 100428
CCAACCGCATCGGCCGGGGCGACCCGGACGACCTGACCGGGCCGCTCACCGACTACGTCCGGGCGCTGGCCGCCGTCGACCCGTACACCGACGGCCTCGTCTACGACCCCGCGACCGACCCGCGCGCCCGCGGCGACGACCCGCCGGTGCACGACCGCGACGCCCTCGACTTCCTCCGCGAGGTCGGCGCGACCGACCTCACCGACACCCGCCCCCTGCCCGCGCCCGCGGACGACGCCCTCCCCGGTCCGAGCCGCGACCACGCACGCCTGCTCGGCCTCGACCTCACGGACGCCGAACCGCAGCGCTGGGCCGAGGTCTACGAGAGGTACCGCGACGGCCGCATCGACAAGCACGAGCGCCTCACCCCCGCCCAGCTCGCCGAGGTCCACGCCCGGATCCGCGACGAGATCCGCGCCCGCGCCGCCGACATCGCGTCCCTGCGCGCCCTGCTGAACGAGCCACACGCCCCCCAGCCGGAGGTCACCGGCGGCGATCACCGCGCGTTGCCCGCCACCGCCCCGGCCGCCCCCACCCCTGACGGCGGACTGCCCGGCGGCCCGGACTCCCCGCACCTCCCGCCGGGGCCCGGTGACGGCGCTCTCGCGCGGCCGGTTCCCGGCGACAGCTCCGCCGCGTCCCCGATCGGGGCAGCGCGAGACACCGATGCAAGCGCGGACGGAACGACGGGCGACGCGTCGCGGCAGCGGTCAACGGCCGACGGGGATCGACCCGAGCCTGACGTCGACAAGGCGTTCGACCTGGGCGGCCTCGGCCTGCCCGCGTCGCCGTCCGCCGCCGCACCGACCACCCCTGGCGATCCTCACGGCCGTGGCGTTTTCGACGGTGCGACGGAACGAACCCGCCCGGACAGGCCCCCGGCCGAACCCGGCCCCCGCGCGGACACGGAAGGCACGCCCGCGGAGGACGCCGCCCGCCCGGCCGGCCCGACCGTCGACGGCGCCGAACCTCCGGGCACACAACGCGAACCGAGGAATACCGAGGACCCGAACAGCCGCGACGGCGAGTCCGGCAGCACCGGCGAGGACCGGCCCCGCGTCGCCACGGAAGACCCTGCGGCCAGCGATCGCCGGGGTCGCGATGGCAACAGTGCCGGCAGCGGCGGGGATCGCGACCGCGACGGCCACGGCGACACCGACGGCCGCGACGGCGGTGATCGCGACACGGGCTCCGGCGACGGCCGTGACCGTGGCGGGCGTGGTCGGGATGGTTCGGGCGGTGAGCCGCGTCGGCCACGGGGTGGCGAAGACGACGGGCAGCCGCCGCGCACCCCGGACCGGGGCGAGGACCAGCGCCGCCTGCTGCCGGGATGGGCGGTGCGCTCGCACATTCCGCATCCGCCGCGCGAATGGGAGTACGAGCTAGACGTGCCCGTGTTCGACGGACCGCGCGACTGGCCGGTACCGGTGCCCGCACCGCACGATCCCCCTCAGCCGCAGCCGCAGCCGCAGCCGCAGCCGCAGCCGCAGCCGCCTGTCCCGCCGCAGCTGCCCGTACCTCCGCAATCGCCGGAGCCCCCGAACCCTCAGCCGCCAGTGCCACCGCAACCGCAGCCGCCTGTGCCGCCGCAGTTGCCGACGCCGCCGCAGGTTCCGGTGCCGCCGCAGTTGCCGACGCCGCCGCAGGTTCCGGTGCCGCCGCAGTTGCCGACGCCCCCGCAGGTTCCGGTGCCGCCGCAATTGCCGACGCCCCCGCAGGTTCCGGTGCCCCCGCAGTGGCCGACACCCCCACAGCTGCCCGTGCCCCCGCACCAGCAGCTGCCGCCTCAACTGCCCGAGTGGCCGGACCAGCCCTTCCCGCCTCGTCTGCCGGAACGGCCGGATGATTCCGGTGCTCCGGTGTGGCCGGGCGAACCCCACCTGCCGGGTGTGCCAGGTCTTCCGCTCCCGCCGGGCGCATCGGGGACGCCGGGCCTGCCGGGGTTCCCGCCGTCGCCGGCCGAGCCCGGGCCCGGTGTTCCCGTGACGCTGCCGCCCGGCCTTGTGGATATCGGCCAGGCTTCGTCGCCGGTGTCCACCTGGCCGCCGCAACAGCCGAGTGGGCCCGGCGGTGGCTCGTACCCCTCGGGTCGGCCCGAGATTCCGCTGCCGCCGTGGGGTTCGGATCCGGCCGGCGGCGGACAGTACGCCCAGCAACCGCCCGTGCCCGGCCGGTACCCGTCGGCGGGCAACCCGCCGGACGGCGGGTACGCGCCGAGCGGTGGTGCTCCGTGGGGCTACGGCCATCCGCAGGCCGACGGTCACGTGCCGGGCGTCGGCGAGCAAACGGGCAACGGTTTCGGTCACCCGAACGATGGCCGGACAACGGATGGGACGATGCCGGGCAACGGTTTCGGGTCGCCGAACGGTGGCCGGCCAACCGATTCGGCGGTGCCGGGCAACGGTTTCGGGCCGCCGAACGGTGCTCCGCCGCACGGTGGAACCCTGCCGGGCAACGGCTACGGGCCGACCGAAGGCACGCCGTCAGGTACCGGCTATCACCCGAACGGCGGCGCACCGGTGGGCGACGGCCACACCGCGAGGGGCGGCGACCCGTCGAGCAGTGGGTTCGCGGCGGGTGCCGGAAATCCGTGGGGCGGTGCCTCTGCGCCGAGCAACGCCGAGCAGCCGGGCAACGGCTACGGATCGACCGGCGGCACCCCGACAGGAGCCGGGTACGGCCCGAGTGCCGGCGGTCCGCTCGGAAATGGCTTCGCGCCAAGCGATCACACCGGCCTCGCGAACGGGAGCTACGCGCCGGGCGATGGGCCGGCCAACGGGGATTCGCCCGGTGCCGGTCAGGCGCCGGGCGCCGGCGGCGATCCCTCGGTCAATGGGTTCGGGCCGAATACCGGATACCTTCCGCCCTCCGGCGACCCCTCGAGCAATGGGTACACCCCGAACGCCGGCAATCCGCCGGGCACTGGATACCCGTCGCTCAACGGTCCCGCGGGCCACGGTTACCCGCAGGGCAACAGCTACGTGCCGAGCAACGGTTACGCCCCCGGCACCTGGCCGGGCTCGCCGAGCGACGCGTGCGGGGGAATGTATCCGCCCGCGATGCCGCCCATGAACGGAATGGGGCAGCAGGGGAGCGGGAACGGCCGGCGGTACCAGCCGGTGTACCAGCGGCCGGTGGAGACGCAGCCGCTGGTGGTTCGGCCGTTCGGCGGTGTGGGGCTGGCCGCGCAGTTCGATCCGGTGACGGGGGCGCTGCACGCGGCGCCGTCGACGTTCGCGGCGCCGTCGGGTCTCTACACCGACCTCGGGGACTCGGTGGTCGTGCTCTACCGTGACGGGGACAGGTTGATCCTGCGCGCGGGCAACCGGGCGATCGATCTCGACGGTCCGGTGGAGGTGCGGTGGGAGCGGTCCGCGCAGCGCGTGACGCGGTTCACCGTGCTGGCGGCGGGGCTGGTCCAGTGCGAGCTGGTCTACCGGTCCCTGCCGCCGGAACTCGACCTGGGCCTGCTGGTCCGGGACGTGGTGGCCGACCCGTCCCGCCGGAGGACACTCTTCCAGTGAGACAGTGAGGGGAAGGCCATGACACCGCGCCGTATCGACAGCTCCGCCGACGGGGCCGACATCGGCACCGGCGCCGATCTGCGGCTCGAGTACCGTGGCGAGCCGTTCACCGGCGAGGTCGTCGAGACCGTGGGGGAGCAGCTGCTGTCGCTGACCGCCTACGTGGACGGGATTCCGCACGGCCCGGACCTGGAGTGGTGGGCCGACGGCGGCCGGAAGTCCGAGGGCAGGGTGGAACACGGCCTGCCGGTGGGTGTCTGGCGGCGCTGGCACCACAACGGCACGCTCGCCGTCGAGAAGCACTTCGACGACACGGGCGACCTCGAGGACGTGCGCGCCTGGGACGAGGACGGCAACGAGATCGACGGGGACGCGCTGTGACCGATCCGGATGTGGGGTTCAATCTCGTCGCGGCGGCGGTGCGGGCCGAGGACGTCACCGAGCGGGCCGCCGAGCTGAGCCAGCGGATCGCCAGGGAGCTGGGTGCGCTGGGCCCGGCGGGCTGGCGCAAGGTCGACGCGAGCTTCGCCATGACCGCGGCCGCCGAGGTGACGTTGATCGTCTTCGTCGACGACGTGGACCGGATCGCCCGGGTCTTCCCGAGCGACGACCTGCTCGCCCTGCTGCGGGAGCACCGGCACCTGTCGGCCGACCTGGGCGACGGGCCATGGTGGCGCTACCTGGTGTCGATGACGAGTTCGGGGCGGATGGAGGTCGACTTCGACTACGGCGACGAGCCCTTCCCCGATGATCAGCTCTTCCCGCCCACCGTCTACCGCACGGATCTCGAGTACTACCCGCGCCGGGAGATCCCGGTGTGGCTGGCGGCCTACGTCCATCACGGTGACCGCCAGAAGCGGGACCCCGTCGCCGCGGCCGAGCAGGCCCGCGCGGACGCCGCGGCCGGGCGGCGCCCGAGCGCCTCGGCGCCCGACGAGGAGTTCCCGGCGCTGGATCTCATGGCGCGGCGCTGGGGCCTGATCGCCGCGGGATTCGTGGCGGTCCGGTCGGAGTGGGGGCCGCGCGTCTCGCCCGCGTTCCACGCGTTCGAGGGGTCGACGCACCACGGGTCGACGCTGTGCCTGTTGCCGGGGGACCGCGCGGTCCTGTCCGGCGGCATCTGGCAGGCGCCCGAACTGGACCTGGCCTACAACCACGACGGCGCGCTGCCCCCGCTCTACGCGGGCGCGCCGGAGTGGGTCGCCGACCCGGTGCTGAATCGGCGCGCGGGCAACGGGATGCTGACCTTCTGCTACTGGTGGGAGGCCGGTCGCTGGTATCGGGGTGGTTCGCCGGGCGCCGACGCCTGCGCGCCCGCGGTGCCGGGGATGTGGTCGTCGAGGACGGTGGCGGACCTGCTCGGCAGGCTGCTCGGCGACTCGGCGACGGAGGCGCAGCGCGCGGCGGTGCCCGCCCTCGTGCGCGCGGCCGAACAGGCCGCGGTCGCGCCCGAGACGTTCACCGCCGTGTTCCCGCGCGACCGCTTCGACGTCGACAACGCCTGGTACCAGCTGTTTCTCGCGGGGGTGACCGCGCGCCGCGGCGCGTCGGCGGCCGGGGAGGCGTGATCCGGCTTCCCTGATGGTCGGCCGCCCGCCACCGGCGGGATCGATTCTGTACATGCGGGATTCACACGTGGTCCACTAGAATCGTTGCCACGCCGAAGGAAACAATCGCGTGGTGTATCCCCGGCCGGGGGAGGCTGCGTGGCGGTCAGCAGGAGGACGGTCGTCTATGGGTGAGACAGCTAATCCGTGGAGCGGGCTGCGCACCGAGTCCCGCAACGGGGTGCTGGAATTGCAGCCGGGCGTCATCGAGGGGCTGGTCAACGCCACCATCGACGTGCGGGCCGTGGTGAACACCGCCAAGGGTCATGTGGACAAGGTCAACAAGCTGAAGCCGTTCGTCGACGGCATCGACTCCTCCGCCGCGCTGGCCGAGCGGTTCTCGGCCAAGGGGCGGGATCTCGGCACCATCCTCGACGATCATCTGAAGATCCTCGACGACATGGGCGACACCTTCCTCGCCGCGGGCAAGGCGTACACCGGCACCGACGACGGCAGCAAGACCGACCTGGCCGCGCTGCGTGCGCGGATCGACTCGTCCAAGGACAAGCGCACCGATTTCGGCGCGCCGTGGGGTCCGGCTGACCTCAAGAAGGAGAACGACCACCACACGCCGTCCGGCAAGGAGAAGACCGCGCAGCCGGACTGGAAGGAGGTGGGCAGCCTGAAGGACTCGAACTACGGCCTGCCGTCGAGCCTGTCCAGCCCCGGCAAGTCGCTGACCTTCGACAGCCAGGCCGCGCGCGCCGAGGAGCCGGAGGCGTACTCCTACGACCACTACCACTCCAAGATCATTCCCTCGATCATGAACGGTTCGCCCGCCGCGCCCATCGTCGCGGCACAGGCGGCCTCGGACTGGCGCTGGCTGGCCAGCAAGCTGAACGAGGGCTTCGGCACGCTGTCGAACAAGATGACCGCCACCGAGAACGCCTGGCGCAGCCCGAACAACGAGGGCGGCGCGGCGCGGGCGCAGAAGGCGATCGCGGCCTACGGCACGGGCAACGACAACCTGGTCGAGAGCATGCGCGCCGTCGGTGACGCTCTCGAGTACGTCTCGGAATGGCTGTACACGACCGGTGCCGCGCTGGCCACCGAGGACGCGACCCCCGTCGGCTCGCCCTCGGGCGGCATGTCGCCCGCGGCCTGGGAGGAGCAGTACAAGCGCACCCGCAAGGCGGGTTTCGTCCGGATCATGGAGAACACCTACGTCCCCGGGCTCAACACCACCGCGAAGGTGATCGCGGTGCTGCCGGACCCGATCCCGCCGACGACCGGCGACCGCCCGACCCAGACCGGCGGCGGCACCTCGACCAGCGCGGGCGGCGGCTCGGGTTCGGGGTCCGGCTCGGGCAGCAGCGGCGCGGCCGCCGCGGCGCTGCAGCAGGGCCTGTCGGCGCTGTCGCAGGCGGCGCAGTCCGCGGCTCAGCAGGCCGCACAGAGCGGATCGAGCGGTTCGGGCACCAGCGCGGCCGAGCAGGCGTCCTCGGCCGCCGAACAGATCAGCTCGGCCCTGCAGTCGGGCCTCGAGCAGGCCGGTTCCGCGGTGCAGTCCGGCCTCGAACAGGCGAGTTCGGCCGCGCAGACCGCCGCCGACCAGGCGAGTTCGGGTCTGAGCGGGCTGTCCTCGCTGCCCGGCATGTCGGGCCTGAGCGATCTGCAGGAGCAGGCGAAGAAGGCGATGAGCGCCGCGGGCAAGGGCGGCGGTGGTGGCGGCGGCGCCGGGGCGGGCGGCGGCGGCGCCGGCTCGGGTCCGCAGGCGCTCGACGCCGCCTCGCGGCTGTTCCCGCGGGCCTCGGTGGCCACGGCCGGGCTGGAGTCGGTGGCGCGGGCCGGGGTCGCGTCGTCGGCGAGTTCGCCCATGGGCGGCATGCCCATGTCCCCGATGGGCGGCGCGGGCGCGGGCGGCCAGCAGCAGAAGGAACACAAGCGGGCCGAGTACCTCGACTCGGTGGAGCATCTCGAGGAAGCGCTCGGCGCGGCCCCGATCGTGGCAAGGCCGGTTGTCGAACAGTGACGGCCGTTTTCGAGTTCAGCCCCCTGGAGTTCGTCGGCATGTGGCACGAACTCCGGGCGGGCGGGCTGCCCGATCCGATGACGTACCTGCCCGAGCCGGTGGCCTACGACGAGAGCCAGCGGCGCAAGCGGGAGGCGTGGCAGGCGGCGAGGGAGCGGTCGGGCGCCGAGGTCGACGCGCTGGTCGAGGCGTTGAGCCGCCCCGACATCCGGGTGATCCTGCGCGCGATCGACGAGCGCGACCCGGCGAATCCCGCGCGGTCGATCCGGGTGCACGCGGTGCGCCGGGGCGAGGACGCGTTCGTGGTCGCCCAGCGGCCCGGCGCGGACATGGAGTCCGCGGGCGGCTTCACCGTAACCCGCCACGAGGTGCTCTCCCTCGGTGACGCGGTCGCCGCGGTGCTGCCGGACGTGGAGGCCGGCCGGCGTCGCGACTTCGAACTGGTCGACACCGACTCCGGCCACGACTTCACCTACGGCCGTTCCCTCGTCCACGACGACGGCTACGGCTCGCCCACCTCGCCGAACGAGTTCCTCGCCGAGCCGATGGATCTGAGCGGCACCATCGCGGTCGAGCAGGGCTGGTCGCGGTTCGGTCCGCGCGGCGTGCTGCGCCTGGCCATGGTGTGGCGGGACGTGATCGGGGACGGCCGGTACGCGATCCTGCCCGGTTCGCCGCTGCGGGTGGCGCCGGTGGACCGGCGGCGGCTGGTCGGATTGATCAACGGGCAGATCGCCGAAGTCGTCCGCGCCATCAAGGACGACCGGGCCTAGGGAGGGTGTCGTGGAGGAATTTCCCACCGAGTTCAGCGCGTCGTCGCTGACCGGAACGATCGTCGTGCGCACCACCGAGCAGGGCTTGCCGGTGGGGATCACGGTGGATCCCGAGGAATTGCGCCGGGATCCGTCGGCGCTGGCGGGCGAGATCCTGCGCCTGTGCCAGAAGTCGGCGAAACGGGCCGGCCTGGCGCGACGGAATCAGCTGGCCGAGGCCGGATTCGATCCGGCGCTGCTCGCGGCGACCGGCCTGCCCACCGAGGCCGAGGTCGCCGCCGCGGAGATCGTGGAGGAGCAGGAGTACGACACGGAACCGCAGAGCTGGTTGAGGTCGGTGTGAGCATGGTCGAGACGATGGACGAACTGGTCGCGCGGGTGCGTGACCAGCTGTACCGGCTGCAGGATCTGCAGGAGGCGACGGCGGGGATCCGGGTCGAGGAGACCTCCGCCGACGGCGCGGTCACCGTGGTGGTGGACGGCGCCGGTGCGTTGATCGGACTGGAATTGTCCGGCGCGGTGGGCACATTGACGCCCGCGGAATTCGAACAGGTTCTGGTGCGGACCGCGCACGCGGCATTGTACCGGGCATATGCCGAACGGGGCGCGCTCGTGACGGCTTTCAACGAAGCCAATACGTGAGATTCAACTGATCTTCACCGGGCAGCCCGTAGCGGACCACCCGGCCAGGTAGATAAGGTAACGAAACAGCAAGAGCTGTTTCGAGATTGGACGACGACCATGAACCATGTTGCGGTAGTTCCCGATGCAGTTCGTGCCTACGCCGGGGCCTCGGCCACCATGGCGGCGGGTGTGGCGCAGGCGGGCGCGGTCGACCAGGCGGCCACCGTGGCCGCGGCCGTCCCCGTGTTCGGCCTGATCGGCCAGGAGTTCCTGCTGTCGTTCGCCTACGCCCAGGCCAACCACCTGAGCTCGGTCGCCCAGCTGGCCGCCGTGCACGCGGGCACCGCCCTCACGGCGATGGAGGCGGCGGCCACCTACGAGGGCGCCGACGCCGCGGGCAAGCTCGGAATCAGCACGGTCACGCGGTAGCCATGGTCTATCCCGGGGGAACCTCGGCGTCCGGCGCCTCGCTGGACCCGACCGTCCTGGAACTGCTGCGTGGCAGTTCCCTCGCACCCATGCTCGACCAGCCGGTGAGCCAGGTGCTCACCTCGCTCGGCCTGCCGCAGCTGCCGCAGCTGCCGGAATTCGTGGCGCTGCCCGAACTGCCACCGCTGCCGACCATCGACCTGACCGCGCTGATGCAACCGCTGACGCAGCTGGCCTCGGCCTTCGGCACCGGGCAGCTCGGGTCGACCGGCGCGTCGGGCGCCTCGGCCACCGACGCGCTGTCCAACATCTCCTCGGTGCTGAGCACGGTGATGTCGCTCGGCTCGACGGCGCTCTCGACCGTGATGTCGCTGTGGCAGAGCGCCGCCGCGACCGAGGCGACGGGCAAGGCGACCGCGGCCCAGGCCAACGGCGCCGAGCTCGCCCAGCAGAGCGTGGCGGAGAAGACCGTGCTCACCCAGGCCGCGGGCAGCGTCGCCAAGGGCACCGCCGCGATGTCGGCGTTGCTGGCACGCTACTCGGCGACCATGGCCATGGCGCCGCTCTACGCGATCACACCGGTCGGGCAGGCCGCCCTGGTCGCGGCGACGGTGGAGGCGATCACCGAGGGCCTGGCGATCACCGCCGAGACCAAGGCCGAGCTGCTCGGTCACAGCGCCCAGATGACGACGGCAGGCGAGAAGGTCGAGGTCACCAACGCGCCGTCCGGCGTCGACGGGACCGAATCGCTGACCCAGCTGATGAGCCTGATCACCCCGCTCATCAGCACCGCGAGCACGGTCGCCGAATCGCTGACCTCGCTGGCCTCGCAGACGAGTTCGCTGTCCACCTCGACCACCACCGGCGGCACGCTGAGCAGCATCGCGGGCGACGGGGTGACCACCGAGGGCGAGACCGGCGCCGAACTCGACGCGGCGGAAACAGGCGCGGGCGGCGGCGCGGGCGGTATCGGCGCGATCGGTGGTTTCGGCGGCGGTGGCGCCGCGGCGGCGAGCACGCCGCTGAGCCCCTGGCAGGGCCGCGGGACCGTCGCGGCGGGCACCGGCGGCGTCGGCACCACCGGCACGACGACGACCGGCGGCGGCGCCAATGTGACCACGGCGTCGGCCACGTCGGCCCCGGGCTACATGCCCATGGGCGCGGGCGGCGCCGCGATGGCGCGGCCGGTCGACGGCGCCGCAGGCGAGGCGGTGCATTCGCAGCTGGTGACCGCCACCCACGGCGACGAGGTCGTCGGTCAGCTCGAGGGCGTGGCCACCCCGGTGGTCGGCGCGGCCGAGGTCGTCTCGTCCGAGGCGCCCCCGGACAAGGCCCTCACGCTCTAGACACGCAGACGAACCGCAGGAGGAACAGCCAATGAGCAACACGTTCGAATTCGACGCTGTCGCGGCGGGTAAGGCGGCCGGGTCGCTCGACGCCCTGGTCGACCGGCTCACCGGCGAGATCGAGGCGGTCAGCCCCGCCCTGCGGATCGCGCCCGCGGGCGTGGACGAGGTCTCGGGCCGGGCCGCGCTCACCGCCAACGACGTCGCCGCCGATTTCCTGGCGGGCGCGGACCGTGGCGTGCACGAGATGCGCAAGCTCGCGGCCGGTCTGCGCGCGCAGATCAGCGAGTTCGACCGCATGGAAACCGACAACTCGGTGGGCTTCGGCGGTTCCGCCGCCTAGCCGCCGACCAGGGGGAAGCAGAAGTCGATGATCGAACCACCGCAGCCCGGGTTCACCGGGGTGGTGTGGGAGGCGCGCGAGCCCGCCCGGCTCGCCGCCGACCTCACCACCGGTCCCGGCCCGGTGCCGATGGCCGACGCGGCCGCCGCGTGGACGCGGTTGGCCACGGCCCTCGGCACGGCCGTGCTCGACTACGAGCAGGTGCTGCGGACACTGCGCGGATCCTGGCAGTCCGGCCGCAGTGACGAGGTGTGGGAACGGATCTCGACCCTGCGCGACTGGCTGGTCGAGACCGCCGCCGCGGCCACCGCCAACGCCGCACGCATGCAGGCCCAGGTGCTCGCCTACGAGGTCGCGGCCCGCGCGATGCCCGGCGCCGCCGAACTCGACGCCATCGCGACCGCGCAGAAGGCGCTGGAGAACGTCGGCAGCATGCTCGGCGCGCCGGTGAAGGCCATCGCGGCGCAGACCGACGCCGACGCCGACGCGGCCACCGCCGTCGCCTCGCGGGTCATGCGCAGCTACGAGGCGGCCACCGAACCCCTCGCCACCCCGTGGCTGCACGTGCCGCCGCCGCCGATCGTGCCCGAGACCGCGCTGGCCGCCGAACAGGCGGGCACGAGCGGCGACCCGGCGGCCGCCGCCGCGGGCGCCGCGGCGATGCCCGGTGCCGGGATGATGGGTCCCCTCGCGCTTCCGGCGCTGCCCGGCCCGGTCCAGACCGCCTATCGCGCGCCGGTCTTCGCCCAGTCGACGACGCCGGTGGTGACCACCACGACCACGGCCGCGCCCGTCGCGACGCCCGGCGGCCAGGCGGCCCCGATCGTGCCCGGCGCCATGGCCAACGGCGGCGCGGCCGACGCCGCCCGGTTCCCGCGCGCCGGTCTGGCCTACGAGGAATCCGACCAGCTCGTGGCCGAGGGGGAGATCCAGGCCGCGCCCGCCGTGCTCGGCGGCACGGAACGCCCGGTGCCGCAGGCCGTCACCCGCGAGACCGGCGCCGAGGGGACCGCATGACCACCCTCACCAACGACGCCCTGCTGGCCGTCGCCGACCGGCTCGGCGTGCAGACGCTGCCGCTCGTCCTCGCCGCGGGACCGCGCCAGGACACCATCGACGCCTGGCGGGCCGCGCGCGATCGCGCGGTCGCCGACCTCACGGCCGCGGGCACCTTCGACGGGTACGGCGATGTCACCGGCGACCTCGCCGACGCGCTGTACACCCTCACCCAGCCCGACGCGGAGCTGTCCGGGCGTTCCTACCGCGCCGACGGCACCACCCGGATCTGCGTGGCGCGCCGAGGAACCCGCCACGCCACCGCCGTGCGCACCGGCGACGAGTTCGAGATCGCCACGACCGGCATCGACGGCTCGGACCGGGAACTGGCGCGGTTGCTGCTCGGCGCCCTGCCCGACTGCCCGCCCGCCGAGGTCGCCGCGGCCAGCGTCGCCGCCGACGACCTCGCCCGGCGGCTCGACGCCGCCGACACCACCACCGACTACGTGGACGCGATGTACGCGCTCGGCATCGCCGCGCACGACGCGGCCGTCCTCGGCGCCGCCTTCGGCTCCTGCCACGGCTACGCCGAGATCGTCGCCGCGGTCCACCACGACGGGCTGACCACCCGAGCTCCTGGCGCGGTCGCGGTGTACGACACCGCGCGCGGCCGGATCGTCGTCGCGCCGACCACGGCGCCCGACGGACAGGTGTGGTCCACCATCACGCCGGGCACCGACCACCGCCTCACCCAGGCCGTCGGTGCGCTCCTCGAGGGGCTGCCCGGTGGGAGGTGGCTGCCCTATTAGCCCTATCAGCCATTTCCGCTCCACCCATCACGAAGAAAGGTTCGACAATGCCCCCTCAGGGACCAGTAGGTGTAGAAGCCGGTGGTGTAGACAAGGTCGTCTCCCACATGGAGAGCTCGATCAGCAACCTCCGCAACTCGGTCAAGGAGATCGACGACGCGGCCCAGGCCGTCCTGCGCGGCTGGAAGGGTGACGCGAGCGACGAGTTCGTCAAGGTCGCCCAGGCGTGGCACGACGAGGCCGACGCCCTCAACAAGAAGTTCGACCGCCTCACCGAAGCGGTGAACAACGGTAAGAACACCATCGTGAACATGGACCAGGGTGGTCTGTCCGGTGGCGGAGCGGGCGGCGGCACCCCGCTCACCACGCTCAACATGTAGCGCGTCCGCATGCTTTCGACAATCGATACGAACAGGATCACAGCATGACCATTCTTTACGATCCCGCGGCGATGAACGAGCTGTACAGCGACCTTCAGACCCACGGCGGGAAGATGAAGAGCGAGATCGGCGAGCTGGAGAGCGCCGCGGGCGATTTCCGCAACGCCCTGCAGGGTGAGAAGGCCATCGCGAACTTCGACACCGCGCACAAGGGTGTCACCGAGGAACTGACCGACACCCTCGACAAGCTGGACAAGCTGGCCGGCCAGGTCGAGTCGGCGCTCAACCGCGCCCTCGAGGCCGACGGCAAGGTCGGCGACGGTTTCGCCGACTTTTAGGACAGCGCGGGCGCGCTCGCGTCGCGGTCCCTCGGGTCCCGACGAACGGCGGGGCTGTACGGAGTGCCGGAAGGCACGCGTACGGCCCCGCTTCTCGTCGGCCTAGCGGGCGGCGAGCGATTCGCCGATGTAGTGCATCTCGTCGGGGGTGGTCACCATCGACACGGTGGCGCTGCCCGTGCTCGTGCGCACCGTGATGTGGTTGGGCGAGTGCGGGTGCTGGATCAGGGTCACGTCGGCGGGGGCCGAGTCGGGATCGCGTTCGGTGGTGCGGACCTCGACGATCGTCGCGCCGCCCAGGTGCGCGGTGGGGGTGATGCCGTCGTAGACCAGCACCGTGGTCGTCGGGAACGGCGCGGCGGGCGCCGGGGGCGGCCCGGGTTGCGGCTGCGGCGTCGCGCCCGCGGCGCGGGGCGCGATCGACAGCAGCTGGGGCGTGGCCAGATTCGCGACCATGGTCTGCCACGCGGTCGGGCGGGTGGTGTGGACGACGGCGTGCGCGCCGAGGGCCGTCGCGCGCAGGATCACCTGCTGGGCCAGGTCCAGATTGCCGATGACGTCGACGTGGCGGGTGCCCGCGCCGATGAGGGGGACGGCGATGCCCTGGCCGCGCTCGTCGGCGCCGATGAGCTGGCCGCACCCGGTGGTCGGCACGGCGATGTCGGTGAGCGCGGCGAGCGTGCCGCGGTAGCCGTCGCGGCCGCCCAGTTCGTCGGCGGCGCCGATGGGCAGGGTGTCGAGCAGGATGCGGCGCTGACCGCCGGGCAGTTCGCGCAGCCCGGGCAGCGGGACCTGCTCGGGCGCGGAGGCGGTGTCGAACCGGACGACGGCGTTGAGGACCACGGTGCCCGCGTTGTCGTCGCGGGCGCCGCGCCGCGCGCCGGGATGCAGGCGCAGGGTGACGGTGGTCGACAGGCTGGGCGTCGCCCAGATGCCGGCAAGGCCCGCCGAGGAGATCATCGGCGCGGTCAGCTGGTAGTGGGTCAGGTGGCGGTGCTCGGTGGACAGCCCGTGCGCGGTCTCGGACAGCGTCAGCGGGTCGAAGCCGTGGGTGAGTTCCCGCACGGCGCTGTTCATCTCGTTCGCGGTGAGGATGGTGGTGTCGATGCCCCGGGTGGCCAGCCGGTTGGCGATGCGCCGGGTGGCGATGAGCATGGTGCGCAGCGCGCCTTCCGCGCCGCCGCCGCGTTTGTCCACCGCGCCCGCGTTCGCGACGGGGTCGAGGCGGAGGACCAGCCAGCAGGTGCGGTGCGCGATGGCGGGCAGCGGGCCGATGATCCGGTCGTACAGGTGGGCGGCGGCGCCGGTGCCCGCGGTCCGGGCGCCGGTGGCGATCACGTCGATGCTCACCAGCTCGACGTCGAACTGGTCGAGGCAGCCGGCCAGCTCCGTCAGCGGCAGCAGCTGGTCGGCGCTCAGCGCGCCGCGTTGCAGCAGGGTGAGGCTGTCCGGGGGCGGCGCGACGCGCAGCATGGTCAGCAGCAGGTCGCCGTCCCAGCGCACGCCGCAGGCGCCGCCCTCGGTCAGCGGGACGTCGAACGCCGGTGCCCGGTCCAGCGTTTCGGTCCGCGCGTGCAGGCGGCGGCTCGCCCAGCCCGCCAGGCGGACGGCGGCGCTGCGGCGCCGGACGGGGACGAGCCCGGCGGGCAGGACGACGGCGGCGGTGGCCGCCGCGGCGTACCACGGCGCGCCCGCGGCCAGCACCACCCAGGCCAGGACCGCGGCGAGCACGGAGACGCTCACGCACGCGCGCAGCGGGAACAACCGGAACAGCCAGAATTCGGGATCACGCAGTGTGTCGTAGACGTTGTCGCGTGCGGTTTCCCGTGCGTTCATACCCTCGTTCACATTCGTTGTCACTGCTCGGCATACACCGAATCTCGGCTCGGGGACGAGTACGGAATTACGGTACCGTGTCCGACGAGATGGTGATCTTCACGTTCGAAAGAACACATGCGCCGAGGGGGTCGGAGTGCCGGCACAGCTGACGACCAAGGCTCAGGTCAACGGTTATCGATTCCTGTTGCGCAGGCTTGACCACGCGCTGATCAGGCGCGACGTGCGTATGCTGCACGATCCGATGCGTTCGCAGAGCCGGTCGCTGTGGGTGGGTGCGGTACTCGGCCTGCTGATCGTGGCGGGCGCGGCCATTCTCGGATTCCTCAAACCGCAGGGCGCCATCGGGGATTCGCTCATCGTCAGCGGGAAACAGAGCGGCGCGCTGTATGTCGTCGTGCAGTCCAAGGACGGGACGAAGACCCTGCATCCGGTGCTGAATCTCGCGTCGGCGCGATTGATCGCGGGCAAGGCCGAATCCCCGCACGGGGTGAAGGACGCCAAACTCGATTCGCTGCCGCGCGGGCCGCTGCTCGGTATCCCGGGCGCGCCGTCCGCCCTGCCCGGCTCGGCGCAGGGCCCGAGCTCCGACTGGACCCTGTGCGAGACCACCCAGCTGTCCTCGGCCGGCAGCGCGGCGGGTTCGACCGGCGGCCTGACGACCGCGCTCGTGGGCAAACCCGTACTGGGGGAGCGCATCCGCGCGGCGGGACCCGACGACGCCCTGCTGGTGCGCCGCAACGACAAGACATACCTGGTCTATCAGGGCACCCGGGTCGAGGTCGATCCCGCCAATTCGGTGCTGGCCCGCACGCTCGGCCTGACCGGCCAGAAGCCGCGACCGGTCGGGACGGGGTTCCTCGGGGCGACCACCGAGGGCCCGGCGCTGACCGTGCCCGCGGTGCCCGAGGCGGGCAGGCCCGGACCGGGCAAGCTGTCGAATGTGCCGGTGGGCGGCATCATCTCGGTGCCCGGCGGCGGCCGCGCCGGCGGTGAGCAGCTGTACGTGGTGCTGGCCGACGGCGTGCAGCCGGTCTCGGAGTTCACTGCGGCCCTGCTGCGCAACGCCGACTCGCACGGCATGCGCGAGATCGCCGTCGTGCCGCCGGACATGCTCGACCAGATGTCGGTGCGCCACACCCTGCCGATCGACCACTTCCCGGCGCGCGCGCCGAAACTGCTCGCCGCCGAGGACGCGCCGGTGGCCTGCGTGAGCTGGTCCAAGAACCCCGGCACCGCGGCCAAGTCCGACCGGGTCGACGGGCCCGGCGAACGCGCGACGGTCACCATGCTCACCGGGATGACCCTGCCGCTGCCCGATTCGGCCAAGCCCGTGGCGCTCGCCTCGGCCGACGGCACCGGCGACCGCATGGACGCGGTCTACCTGCGCCCGACCACCGGCGAGTACGTGCAGGTCACCGGCATCGACCCGGGCAGCCCGCGCCGCGAGTCGCTGTTCTACGTGGCCGACAACGGGATCCGCTACGGCATCCCCGACGCCGCCACCGCGGCCGTGCTCGGGCTGGGTGACACCCCGCGGCTGGCGCCGTGGTCGGTGATCGGACAGCTGGTGCCCGGGCCGACGCTCTCGGCGAAGGACGCGCTGACCAGCTTCGATTCCCTGCCGAGCGCGAAGTAGCCCGGCGGGGGCCTCAGAGCGTCGGCTGGCCGACGTTGAGGGTGGCGATGATGCTGGTCACCGCGGTGCGCATGTCGGGTTCCTCGATCCGCATGAGCACCGCGTCGTCGACCTCGGACAGGTCGAGTTCGGTGTCGTTGGCCAGCCGGAACTCGCGCTCCTCCTCGGCCGCTTCGATGACGTTGCGGATGAAGCGGCCGTTGCCCGCCAGGTCGACCCCGCGCACCTTCTGCCCGCTCTGGTCGACGCTCTCGAGGTCGTAGAGGAACCGGCAGTGCTGCACCAGCACCGCCAGCGCCTCCTCCGACAGCTGCGAGTCCCGCCCCTCGGCGACGATCTCGGCGATGCGGCCGAGTTCCTCGGGCGTGTAGGAGGGGAACTGCAGGCGCTTGGCGAAGCGGGAGGCGAGACCGTCGTTGGCGGCCAGCAGGCGGTCGATCTCGCCGTCGTAGCCCGCGATGATGACGACCAGCCGGTCGCGGTCGTTCTCCATCCGGGCCAGCAGGGTGTCCACGGCTTCCCGGCCGAAGGCGTCGCCGCCGGACAGGCCGGTCTGGATCAGCGTGTACGCCTCGTCGATGAACAGCACGCCGTCCATGGCCGAGTCGATCAGCTTCTCGGTCTTGATGGCGGTGCCGCCGAGGTTCTGGGAGACGAAGTCGACGCGCTTGGCCTCGACCACCTTGTCGGTCTTGAGCAGGCCGACGCCGCAGTAGATCTGGGCGACCACGCGCGCGATGGTGGTCTTGCCGGTCCCGGGCGGGCCGGTGAAGGCCAGGTGCTGGCCGCGGGCCTGGCTCGACAGGCCCTTCCCGGCCCGGATCTTGGCCAGCTGCGCCGAGGACTGCAGCTTGGCCACCTGGTTCTTCACCGAGGCGAGGCCGACCTGCTTGTCCAGGGCGGCCCGCGCCCTGGCCAGGATCTCCTTGGCGCGGTCCTCGGCCTGGGCGTCCTCCATCTGGGCCAGGCTCGGGGCCGAGGCGGGATCCCAGCGGTCGGTGCGGGCGTCGATGGATTCGCGGCTGGTCACCACGATGCGGAAGGTGCGGTCGCGCATGGCCGTCGTGTTGGCGGCGAAATCGGGCAGCTGCGAATAGACCTGCTCGAACAGCGCCTGGGCCCGGTCCTCGTCGCCGGTCTCGCGCAGGCAGAGGCCGCGGTTGTACATGGCGGTGAAGCGGGCCGCCGCGATCGGCCCCGCCTCCGCGGCCTCCATCCGCCGGATCGCCTCGCCGAACAGGCCGAGCTGGGCGCAGGCGGTCCCGACCATGACGTGCGCGCCGGTGGCCAGGTAGGGGTCCTTCCATTCGGCCGAACCGGCCAGCACGGTCATCACATCCGGCCAGCGCTGGGTCTTGTAGTGCAGGACGCCGCGTACGTAGGCGGCGATGCGGTTGTCGGTCTCGCGATCGGGGTCGTCGGTGCGGTCGCGGCGCAGCTCGGCCAGTTCGTCGAGGACCTGCTCGGCCTGGGTGTAGTTCTCGTCGGCGATGAGCTGGGCCGCCCAGGCCAGCCAGATCTCGGTCAGCCCGGCCAGGGGGTAGTTGACGTAGAGGCCGGGCAGGAACAGTCCCGCCAGCGCGCGCGGCGCGAGCCCGAGCCTGCGCTGCTCGCGGCCGAGGCTGTCCAGGCTGGTGCGGTGCAGATTGAACAGCACCTCCCGGGTGACCTCCCCGGCGGCGGCGCGGCCCAGCCACGCGTCGCACATGGACGGGTCCCATTCCGTGGCGCGCTGGAAGGCGAGTTTCGCGTACTCCTGATCGCGCTGGGTCTCCTGGCCATCGATGGACAAACCGAGCGACAGAACGCCTGCGTCGAAGGCACGCTGGGCTTGGCGAATGTCAGGCATGGTGTGTCGGACCCCGAAATCTTTGGCTGATGTACAAGTTACGTTCAATCCCATGTGGCAGACCTGCATCGCGCCGGTACGGCCTGTCCGTTAGATTAAGTAACGCTGCCGTGTGGTCGCAACGGAAGTAGTCAGCTACGACTGAGAGTTCATCACTGGTGTCGACGTTGTTAGGCAATGAACCCGAACTGTGCCGGGTTTCGGTGATCGGCGGTGACACCCAGCTCGATATCGGGCTCCCCGCCACGGTCCCGATCGCGGGATTCATCGGGGATCTGGTGACCTTGATCCGCTCGCGCGATCCGCGCCTGCCGGAGGGGGACGAGGACGCCGCGCCGGTCCGTGCCCAGCACTGGACCCTGGCCCGGCTCGGTCAGGATCCGCTCGCGCCCAGCCGCACCCTCACCGAGGCCGAGGTCTACGACGGTGAGTTGCTTGTGCTGAGCCCGGTGACCCGCAAGGAGTCGCCCGCGCTCTTCGACGACGTGATCGACGCCGTGTCCCGGCTCACCGCGCGGGAATTCCGCGCCTGGTCGGGCGGCGCCGCGCGGTGGACCGGACTGGTCGTCGCGACCGTGGCGATCGTGGCCGCGCTCGGGCTGCTCGCGGTGTCGCGGGCGAGTTCGGATCCGCTGCTGCCCGCCTTCGCGCTGCTCGGCACCGCCGTGGTCGCCTCGGCCGCCGCCGGGATCGCCGCCCGCAAGTACGACGACACGCTCACCGCGAACTGGCTGTCCCTGGACGCGCTGCTGCTGTTCTTCGGCGGCGGCGCGCTGGTGGTGCCGGGACCGGTCGGCGCGGGCAGCGTGCTGCTCGGCGGGGTCACCGTGCTGGTCGCCGCGATCCTCGGTCAGCGGGTCACCGGCACCGGGGCGGGGCTGTTCGCCTGCGCGGTGCTGGCGAGCGTGTTCGCCGCGGTACCGGCCACGGTGTACCTGATCTGGCATCCGGGCCTGCCGAAGCTGTTCGCCGGTGTGCTCGTCGCCGGGTTCCTCGTGCTGTCCTCGGTGCAGCGGCTGGCCGCGCTGGTCGCCCGGCTGCCCATCCCGCCCGTGCCGACCGCCGGTGGCGCGATCGACCCGGCCGACCACGAGCAGCGCCCGACCATCGAGGGCATCGGCGCCGTGGGCGCCATCGCCCTGCCCTCGGCCGCCGGCCTCGGCGAACGGGCCCGCACCGCCAACCAGATCCAGACCGGCCTCGTCGTCGCGTGCGCGCTGGCCATCGGGATCGGCGCCTTCGGCGCGGCCGACCCGTTCGGCACCTTCCACTCCGGCGGCGTCGCGCTCGCGATCATCACCGCGATCGTGCTCTGCCTGCGCGGCCGCTCCTACGCCGACCTGGTGCAGGCGGGCACGCTCATCGCCGGCGGCGCGCTCACCGCGCTGGCCGTGGTGACCGGCCTCGGGCTCGGCCACAGCGCGCTCGACTTCGCGGCGGTGGCCCTGCTGCTCGCCACCGCGGGCGCGGTGGTCGCCTTCGGTGTCATCGGCCCGCTCGTCGAGGTCACCCCCGTGACCCGGCGCATGATCGAGATCTTCGAGTACCTGCTCATCATCGCGCTGGTGCCGCTGGCCCTGTGGGTGATGGACGTCTACTCCCTCGCCCGGAACATATGACTCGCAGCGGGGTGGCGCGCGCGCTGCTCGGGGTGAGCTGTGTGGTCGGCGTCCTCGCCGGACCCGCGCTCGCGCCCGGCACGGCGCTGGCCATCGGACCACCCACCATCGACGACGGCGCGCTGGGCGCGGCGCTGGCGCTCAGCGGCAGGCCGGCGCCGCTCGAGCCGACCGAACAGCGCCAGCTGTGCGCCGAACCGGTGCTGCGGGCCGGCGCGCCGACGGAACCACCGGCGGCGCAACGGGTCCTCGATCTGCCCGCCGCCTGGCAGTTCAGTCGCGGCGCGGGCCAGAAGGTCGCCGTCATCGACACCGGCGTCAACCGGCACCCCCGGCTGCCCGCCCTGCAGGCGGGCGGCGACTACGTCAGCGACACCGACGGCACCGTCGACTGTGACGGGCACGGCACCCTGGTGGCGGGCATCATCGCCGCGCGCCCCGATCCGGCCGACGCCTTCGTCGGGGTCGCGCCCGAGGCGGAGATCCTCACCATCCGGCAGCTCAGCCTCGCCTACGAGGCCAAGGACCGGCGCGGCGCGGAGAAGCCGCAGGACCAGTTGCGCAGCGACGGGTACGGCAGCGTGCTCACCCTCGCCGCCGCCGTGGTCCGCGCCGTCGACATGGGCGCCACGGTCGTCAACATCTCCGAAGTCGCCTGCAGCTCGGCCGGTTCCGCGACCGCCGACGGCGCGCTCGGCGCGGCGGTGAAGTACGCCTACGAGCGCAACGTCGTCGTGGTCGCCGCGGCGGGCAACGTCGAGCAGGGCGGGGCGTGCGAGACCCAGAACGCCGGGTCGGGGTGGGCGAGCGTGAGCACCGTCGCCACGCCCGCCTGGTTCAGCCCGTACGTCCTCGCCGTGGGTTCCGTCGACGCCGACGGCACCCCGTCGGCGTTGTCGCTGCACGGCCCGTGGGTCGGCGCGGCGGCGGTCGGGCGCAACATCGTCTCCCTCGACTCCAAGCCCGGCGGCGTCGGCCTGGTCGACGGCGTGCAGACCATGCAGGGCGTGCAGCCCGTCGACGGGACCAGTTTCGCGGCCCCGTACGTCGCGGGTCTCGCTGCGCTGGTGCGCGCGAAGTACCCCGAGCTGACGGCCGCCCAGGTGATCGAGCGGATCACCCGCACCGCGCACGCGCCCGGACGCGGTCGCGACGACGCGATCGGCGCGGGCCTGATCGACCCGCTGGCCGCGCTCACCGCGCAGCTGCCCGCCGACCCGATCGCGGCGGGCGCCGACCGCGGCCACCCGGTGGCGGCGCCGGTGATCCCGCCCGGCCCGGACCCGCGTCCACGCCGGGTCGCGATCATCGGCGCGCTGGTCCTGCTGACCGCGCTGGGACTCGGCGCCGCATTCGGCTTCCCGTTCCGTCCACGGCGGGCCGACCTGAACTCGGAATTCGACCAGGGGGCTTAGATGGCAACCGAAGGTTTCGTCCGGCGGCCGCGGATCGCGCCGCCGCGCGCACCGGGCGGCGAGGTCGCGCTGACCCCGCCGCCGGAGATCCAGCGCGCCATCCCGGCGCCGCTGATGATGAAGCTGATGCCGATCATCATGGTGGTCGCCGTCGTCGGCATGATCGCGATGATGGCCACGATGGGCCGCAATCTGCTGGCCAATCCGATGATGATGATGTTCCCGATGATGATGCTCATGTCGATGGTCGGCATGATGGCGGGCATGCGCGGCGGCGGCCCCAAGCGCGCCGTCGAGCTCAACGAGGAACGCAAGGACTACTTCCGCTACCTGGACCAGGTGCGCAAGGACGTGCGCGGCACCGGAACCAAGCAGCTGGAGACCCTGATCTGGAGTCATCCGGAACCGGCTGACCTGTCCTCGCTCATCGGCACCCGGCGCATGTGGGAGCGCAGGCCCAACGACCCGGACTTCGGGCACGTGCGCGTCGGCGTCGGCAGCCACCGCCTCGCCACGAAACTGGCCCGCCCCGAGACCGGCCCGCTCGAGGACCTCGAACCGGTCTCGACCGTGGCGCTGCGCCGCTTCGTGCGCACCCACTCCGTGGTGCACGACCTGCCGACCGCGGTGTCGCTGCGCGCGTTCCCCGCCATCAACATCGGTGGCGACCCGGCCGAGGCGCGGAAACTGGTGTGCGCCATGCTCATGGAACTCACCACCTTCCACGGCCCGGACAACCTCGCCGTCGCGATCGTCTCCGCTGACCCGGACGGGTACTGGGCGTGGACGAAATGGCTGCCGCACGTGCAGCACCCGAACCTGCGCGACGGCATGGGCTCGGCCCGGATGCTCTACACCTCGCTGGGCGAACTGGAGTCGGCGCTGTCGGCCGAGCTGCTCGAGCGCGGCCGGTTCATGCGCAACCCGCAACCGACCCAGGGCAGGCTGCACCTGGTCGTCGTCATCGACGACGGCTACATCAGCGGCAACGAACGCCTGATCAGCGAGTCCGGCCTCGACTCGGTCACCGTGCTCGACCTCACCGCCCCCGAACACGGCCTCGCCGCCCGCCGCGGGCTCCAGCTGGTCGTCGAGGACGGCGCGGTGTCGGCCCGCAGCGCCGCCGGTGTCGAGCGCTTCGCCACCGCCGACGAGGTGAGCGTGGCCGAGGCGACGTCGTTCTCCCGCGGCCTCGCGCGGTACCGCCTGGCCACCGCCGCCCAGATCGTCAGCCTCGGCGAGGGCGCGGCCTCCGATCCCGGCCTGATGGCGTTGCTGCGCATTCCCGACGCCGCGCAGATCGACCCGGCCCGGGTGTGGCGGCCGCGCACCGCGCGCGAACGGCTGCGGGTGCCCATCGGCATCACCCCCGACGGCACCCCCGTCGAGATCGACATCAAGGAATCGGCGGAGAACGGCATGGGCCCGCACGGCCTGTGCATCGGCGCGACCGGTTCGGGCAAGTCGGAGTTCCTGCGCACGTTGGTGCTGTCCATGGTGACCACGCACTCCCCGGACGCGCTCAACCTGGTGCTGGTCGACTTCAAGGGCGGCGCGACCTTCCTCGGCCTCGACTCGCTGCCGCACGTCGCGGCGGTCATCACCAACCTCGAGGAAGAGCTGTCGCTGGTCGACCGCATGAAGGACGCGCTCGCCGGCGAGATGAACCGGCGCCAGGAGCTGCTGCGCTCGGCGGGCAACTACGCCAACGTCAACGACTACGAGAAGGCCAGGGCCGCCGGCGTGCCGCTCGACCCGCTGCCCGCGCTGTTCGTCGTGGTCGACGAGTTCTCCGAACTGCTCTCGCAGAAGCCCGATTTCGCGGAACTGTTCGTCATGATCGGCCGCCTCGGCCGGTCGCTGCACGTCCACCTGCTGCTGGCCTCGCAGCGACTCGAGGAGAACAAGCTGCGCGGGCTGGAGTCGCACCTGTCCTACCGGATCGGCCTGCGCACCTTCTCCGCCAACGAATCCCGCGCGGTCCTCGGCATCACCGACGCCTACCACCTCCCCAGCGTGCCCGGCGCCGGCTACCTCAAGAGCGACGCCTCCGAACCGCTGCGCTTCAACGCCAGCTACGTCTCGGGCCCCTACGTCGCGCCCGCGGGCACGGTGACCGGCGACGACGGCGTGCCCGTTCGTGGACAGCGCCCGGTCGTCTTCACCGCGAGCCCGGTCGAGGCGCCCGAGCCCGACACCGAGGACGCCGAGGCGGGCGAGTCCGCGCTGCGCGGCCTGCCCGAACTGCCGCCGCCCCCGCCCGCCGACGGCGTGCCCCCGGTCGAGGAGGGCATTCCCGACAGCCTGCTCGACGTCGTGGTCAAGCGCCTGACCGGGCACGGCAGGCCCGCGCACGAGGTGTGGCTGCCGCCGCTGGACGAATCGCCCACCGCCGACATGCTGCTGCCCGATCCGGACTGGACCTCCCCGGTCAACCGGCACGGACAGCTGTGGATGCCGATCGGCGTCATCGACAAGCCCTACGAGCAGCGCCGCGACGTGCTCACCATCAATCTGTCCGGCGCGCAGGGCAATGTCGCGGTCGTCGGTGGCCCGCAGTCGGGCAAGTCGACCACGCTGCGCACCATCATCATGGCCGCGGCCGCCACGCACACCCCCGAGCAGGTGCAGTTCTACTGCCTTGACTTCGGTGGCGGCTCGATGGCGGGCCTGGTCGGCGTCCCGCACGTCGGTTCGGTGGCAGGCCGCCTCGACGGCGACCGCGTGCGCCGCACCGTCGCCGAGCTCACCACCCTCATGCGCCAGCGCGAGGAGCGGTTCGCCGAGCTCGGCATCGAATCCATGGCCGAGTTCCGGCGCCGCAAGTTCTCCGCCCAGGAGGCCCGGCGGATCAACGGCACCACCGCCGCGCCCGGCGACCCCCTGGCCGCCGACCTGTTCGGCGACGTGTTCCTCGTCGTGGACGGCTGGGCCGCGGTGCGCGAGGAATTCGACACCCTCGAGCCCGCCATCAACGCCATCGCCGCCCAGGGCCTCTCCTTCGGCATCCACGTCATGATCGGCGCCTCGCGCTGGGCGGAGATCCGTCCGGTGGTCAAGGACCAGATCGGCACCCGGCTGGAGCTGCGGCTCGGCGACCCCGGCGACTCGGAGATGGGCAGGCGCACCGCGCACCAGGTGCCGGTCGGCCGCCCCGGCCGCGGTCTCACCCCGCAGCAGCTGCACATGCTCATCGCGCTGCCCCGCCTCGACTCCGACTCCGACCCGGCCACCCTCGCCGACGGCGTCACCCGGGCCAAGGAGGGCCTGATCGAGCTCTACGGCGACCGCCGCGCCCCCGAGGTGCGCATGCTGCCGCTGCGGTTCCCGCGCGAACAGGTCTTGGCCGCGGCCGCCGAGGCGGGGCTGGAACTGGGCCCGACCAAGATCGCCGTCGGCCTCGGCGAGTCCGAATTGCAGCCGCTGATCCTGGATTTCGCGGCCGAACCGCACTTCATGGCCTTCGCCGACGTCGAGTCCGGCAAGACGACCCTGCTGCGCAACATCGTCGCGGGCATCGCCGAGAACGCGACCGTGCAGGAGGCCAGGATCATCCTGATCGACTACCGGCGCACCATGCTCGGCGCGATCGAGGGCGACCAGCTCGCCGGCTACTCGACCTCGTCGCAGACCTGCGGGCCGATGATCGCCGAGGTCGCGGGCTACCTGTCCAAGCGGATCCCCGGCTCCGACATCACCCCGCAGCAACTGCGCGACCGCAGCTGGTGGTCGGGACCGGAGATCTACATCATCGTCGACGACTACGACATGGTGGCCACCGGTTCGATCAACCCGTTCGCGCCGCTGGTCGAATTCCTGCCCCAGGCACGGGACATCGGCATGCACCTGATCATCACCCGCCGCACCGGCGGCGTCTCGCGCGCCCTCTACGACCCGATCCTCGGCGCGATGAAGAACCTGTCGGTGCAGGCGCTGATCATGAGCGGCTCGCGTGACGAGGGCAAGCTGATCGGCGAGGTACGCCCCAGCAAGATGCCGCCCGGCCGCGGCACCCTCATCTCCCGCAGCCGGGGGATCGAGCTGGTGCACATCGCGGATCTACCGCCCCTCTAGGACCGCCACCGGTAAGGACCCCTCCTCGAGCACCCAGCTGCTGGTGCGCCGCTCGAACAGCGCGCAGGAGGGTCCGTCCGCGGAGGGGCCCGCGAACCGGGTCAGCGTGAAACCGGCGCGGCGATAGTAGTCGTGCAGGCCCTCGTTGGTGGTCCACGCGTCGAGGCGCACCCACGCCCGGCCCAGCCGGTGCGCCTGGCGCGCGGCGTGGGTGAGCAGGCGGTCGCCGACCCGGCGGCCCGCGAAGCGCAGGTCGACGATCATGAAGTGCACGATCACCGACTCCGCCAGCTCCCAGGGCGTCCACAGCCCCGGGTCGGACCGCTGGTTGACGGTGATGGTCCCGGCGGGCACGCCCTCGACCTCGGCGATCCACGTCTCGCCCGCGTCGATGCCGCGGCCGACGGCGCCGGCGAAGATCTCGATCGGCCGCCCGCGGCCCGCCACCGTCCACTGGTCCGAGCCGCGCGCGGTGAGCCACGCGGTGCGCTGCACGCGCAGCCGGCAGATCAGCGCGAGGTCGCCCAGTGTGGCCGGGCGGATGCCGACGGTCATGGCACCGAAACCGGTGTCCCGGGCGCGATACCGAGGGTGCGGGCGATGACGGCGGTGCCCGCCGCGTCGCCGAGCTGATAGGCCAGCCGGTTGCGGCCCGCCGGGCAGCGGTGGCGGGTCGCCCGGGTGACCCGCTCGTGGTTGGCGCCGATCCGCAGATGGTCCAGCAGTACCGTGCCCGGCGCGACGCCGAGCACGGCGGCCTCGTCGGTGGAGGCGGGCCGGGCCACCACGGTGTCGCGGTGCGCGGTCTCGCCGTGGCCTCGGTCGGCCAGCCTGCGGGTGGTGCCCTCGGGGATGTCGTGGGGAGAGTCGATGCCCGCGGCCTCGGCGAGATCGCGCGGGTAGAAGCTGACCTCCCACGACCAGGGCTCGTTGTCCAGGTACTGGACCACCGTGCGGGCCAGCACCCAGGAGTCCTCGCGCACCCCGAGCCACCGGGCGACCTGGGGGTCGGCGGGCTCCATCCGGGTGCTGAACTCCTTGGCCGGTTCGCGGTTGGCCGCGCGGGCGATCTCGGAGAAGATGTCGTGCGCCGAGGTGGGCCGGTCGGGCCGGATGTGGTCGGTCACCACCGATTCCAGCACCTCCTGGCTGCGCACGATGGTGCCGCGGGAAGTCGCTGTGTAGACCAGGTTTTCGGCGACGAGGATCTGAATGGCGTTGCGCGCGGTGGTGATCGAGACCTGCATCCGACCGGCCAGTTCGGAATGACTCGGCAGCCGGTCGCCCGGCTTCCACGTGCCCGCGCGGATCTCCTCACGGAGGAGGTCTGCGATCCGGAGGTAGGTCGGACCGTCCGCCATCATGCTCCTCGGTAGGTCGTGCAGGTAACGAAGTGTACTCGTCGGGGTTACCTACGGCCGAGTAATGCTTGACAGGTTGCTTGCGAGGTTTATTGTAATGAACGTCCTGATCCGGTGCTGGGCGGTAACGACAGCGAGGCAACGTGGCTGGTTCGGAGAGTTCTACGGTCGTCATGGCTTTCCCCGACACGCTCCGGTGTGTCGACCCCACCGCACCGCCCGAGAGCGGTGGGCTGCTCCCGGTCTCCGATCTCCTCGTCCGGGCGTGTCGCGGGCATCGCGTCGTCGGGGGTCCCCTGCTGTGGTTCGCGCGCGACCTGGCGGTCCTGCACGAGAAGCGGGTGGTCGGGCGCGGCGGCCGCGTCGACGACGATCCCGCCGTGGTGCGCGAGATCGAGTGCCGCCGAGGTGAACTCATCCTCGCCATCGACGACTGGGTGGCCCGCAGCGTCCCGCAGCACCGGCTCGGCGCGACCCTGCACACCGAGACCATCGGCGCCGTCATCGACCGGCTCGCCGAGTCATCGGTCCGCGCGCACCACGCGCTGATGACCCTCGCCGCCAGCGACGAGATGCTGCACTGCGCCTGGCACCATCTGGCCGAACTGGCCGACGCCTACGACGACCTCGTGCGCGACGTGCTCGCCGGGCGACGGCGACTGCCCGAGTGGTGACCGGCGGCCCGTCAGGGAAAGTGCCGGTGATCGGCCGCGAAGTCGTCGGCGACCGTCGCGGCCAGCTCCACGTAGGCGCGCTTGGTCGTCTTGTGCAGCCGGTGGAGATCGATCTCCGCGCCCTCGGACAGGTGCGCGTCGTAGGGGATGATGTGCACCGCGCGGCAGCGCGACAGGAAGTACTCCCGCAGTTGCTGCACACCGACATTCGGTGAACCCTCACGCGGCAGGTTGATCACGACCACCGCGTTGCGCACCAGGTGGTCGTGGCCGTGCAGCGACAGCCAGTCCAGCGTGGCCGCCGCGCTGCGGGCGCCGTCGATCGCCGCCGACGAGATCAGCACCAGCGAGTGCGCCAGATCCAGCACGCCCGACATGGCCGAGTGCATCAGGCCGGTGCCGCAGTCGGTGAGGATGATGTTGTAGAAGCGCTGCAGGATGCGCGCGACCGCGCGGTACTCCTCGTCGTTGAACGCCTCGGATGCGGCCGGATCCCGTTCGCTGGCAAGCACTTCCAGCCGGCTCGACCCCTGCGAGGTGTGCCTGCGCACATCGGAGTAGCGCTCGATGCTCTGGTCGAGCAACAGGTCGCGCACCGTCGAGCGGGTCTGCAGCGAGACGCGCTGGGAGAGCGTGCCGAAGTCCGGGTTGGCGTCGACCGCGATCACCCGGTCGCCGCGGATGGAGGCGAAGATCGAACCGAGACCCATGGTGGTCGTCGTCTTGCCGACGCCGCCCTTGAGCGAGAGCACCGCGATCCGGTAGTCGCCGCGCACCGGCTGCCGGATGCGGGCCACCAGTTCCTGCAGCCGCCGCTCCTCGGCCGACATCCCCGGATTGATCGCGCCGCCGGACATGTGGTGCACGGCCTTGCGCCATCCCGCGCCCGGCGCCTTCTTCGCCCGGCGCACCGGGACGTTGTCCAGCGACGGCGGGTGGAAGCCCTGCACCGGCTGCTGCGGGTGGCCCTGCGGGCCGTAGTGCGGTGCGGGCTGGGCGAATTCGCCGGACCCGTACTGCTGGGGCGCGGCGTACTGCTGCGGCGCCGGTGCCTGCGGGGGATAGGGCGCCTGCGGTGCGCCGGACCGGTCCGGATGGCTCTCCGGCGCCGGCGGACGCTGGTAGGCGACGTTCGGGTCGCCGGTCACGGGCGGCACGGCCTGGGTGCCGTACGGCGAGTCCGGTCCGGGGCCCCCGTACGGGGGAACACCGGCCTGGCCGGCGTACGGCGACCGCGGATCCGGCTGCGCGTAGGGATTGTTCGGGTCGGCGGTGACCGGTACAACCCCGGATTGCGTGGCGTACGGCGAGTTCGGCGCGCCGGTGTGCGGGGCCTGCGGCGGAGAGAAGCGCGGATCCGACGGCGCGCCGTAGGGCGACTCGGGGCCCCGGCCCGCGTACGGGGAGGCCGCCCCCGACAGCGGGTACGGTCCGGGTGCCGCGGTGGTCGAGGCGTACGGGGAGGCGAGCGGGGAAATCGTCGCGCTGTCGACGGGGACGGCGCCACCCGTGCCGGCGCCGGCGCCCGTGCCGTCCGGCCGGCCCGTCTCGGCGGACGGCGCGCGGTGATGGCGGCCCGTCGCCGACGATTCCGCGTGGTCCGGGCTCGTGGCGCCGTCCCTCGCGGAAGTGTCTCGGGCGGAGAGGGTCTCGCGTCCACCGGCGTGGGGACCGTCCGGGTGCCCGGTCCGGGTCGCATCGGGGGTGGGACCGGTCGACGGGTCGCCGAGCGATACCGGGTCGCCGGTGGTGCCGTCCGGCGCGGTACCGGCGACTCTCGGCGCCGCCTGCCCGCCGTCGACGGCCGCCGCGGAGGCGCCGTCCGCGGGCACCGCCGGTCCGGCGCCGCTGTCACGTGTGGGCGCCTCGCCGAGGGCGTGGTTCGCGTCGTCACCGTCGTCCGGCGTGGCCGTCGCGTGGGTGCCGCGCGCCGCCGAGTCCGCGCCGGTAGCCGGTTCGCCCGACGTTCCGCGTGCCATCGCCGGGGCGGACGCGTCGGCCTCGGGTGCCGAGGCCGCCGAGTCTTCTCGGCGGGAAGCGGGTTTCGTGGCGGCATCGTCCACGGGCGCGGTCAGCCTGCGCGGCGGGGTGCGCTCGGCGGCGACCTCGCTGGGCGCGGGCGGGAGCCCCGGGCGCGGCGCGGCGCCCGACTCCGGCTGCGCCGCCGTGGTGGAAGCCCGATCCGCGTCCGGGGTGGCCCACGGGGGCGTGGACCGCTGCGGCACACCGGTTTCCGCGGCCGTGCCGGTCAGCCAGGCGGGGCGGTCGTCCGCGGTCGTCGTGCCGGTCGCCGTGGTCGTGTCCGGGCGGACCGGTGCCTCGGGCGCCGGGGTCGGCGCGGCTTCGGGGCCGGACCGGGTGGGCGATGTCCGGGGGTCTGCGGAGGTGGGCGGGGTTGCCGTCGTATCGGCGGCGAGGCGGTCCGGTCGGGTGGCGTGCGCGTCGGGCGTGGCCGCGCCGGTGCCGTCAGGCCGGGTGCCGGTGGCCCCGGTCGCGGGGGGTGCGGAGGTCGGCGGTACGGCGGTCGTCCGCGCGTCGGGCGCCGGTGACGTGGGCAGGACTCTCGTCGCGTCGGCACCGAGGGTGTCGGGTCGAGCCGAGGGGCTGTGCGTCAGCGAGGTGGGCGGGGTCGTCGCCGCGTCGCTTCCGTGGGCGTCGGGTCGAGTGAGGGCCCCGTATGCGTCGGGGGCCGGTGGTGCGGGGAGCACCGCGGTCGCGTCGCTCGGCTCGGTCGGGAAGACGACCGTGGCGTTGGTGTCGGCGGGGGAGGGCGCGCGGGGGACCTCGCGGTCGGCGGGCGGCTGCTCGGGGAGCGGGGGCGGCGGCGGGAGGTCCGGGCGCGACGGGGTGCCGAGGGGACGGAAGCCGTCGGACAGGGGGCCGGGGTTGCGGGTGGGCAGGCCCGTCTGCGCCGGCGCGGACAGGCGCTCGGGAGCCCGGCGGACCGACTCGGCCGGGTCCTGGGCGAGCTGACCGGTATCCGCCTGCGGACGCTGGTCGGGGTGGGCGGTGGGGGCGGGGCCGGGCCCGACCGGTGCCTGCGGGTGGACGGCGGTCGGCGGGCCGTCGGGGAAGCGCGGGTCGGCGCCGTGTCCGACGGGGGCCTGCGGGAGGGCGTCGGGTCGGGGGTCGTCGCGGAAGGCGGTCGGGGCCGGTCCGTGTGCTACGGGAGCGGGCGGGTAAGCGTCGGGCAGCGCGGGGCCGGGTCCGACCGGTGCCTGTGGCCGGTGGCCGGCCCGCGGGCCGTCGGGGAAGGCCGTGGGCGCGGGGCCGGGCGCCGAGGAGTGGGCGCCGGTCGGCGGGCCGTCGGGAAAAGCGGTGGTCGCTGGGCTCTGCCCGACGGGTGCCGACGGGCGCGGTTCGGGTCCGGGCGGGGACTGGAAGGAGGGCCGGTCACCGTCACTGTGACTCCGGGCGCCGTCGGCGTGCGGGGCGCCGACGGCCGGGCCCGCGCCGAGGGAGCCGGCGTCCTGCGCGGGGTGCCTGCGCGGGGGCACGGACGGCGCTCCCCACGACGAGCCCGTGTGCTCGGTGGTGGTCGGCTCGGCGGGCGCCTCCGGCTCGGGCCGGCGCCTGCCCTTCCGCTTGTCGCGGCGGGATTCGCGGGGTTCGTCGGCGTCACCGCCGCCGCGCCCGAGGAAACGGCGCCGCTTCGGTACCTCGTCGATCAGTTCCTCGTGCGGCAGGTTCTCGACCGGTGCCTCGTAGCCCGCCTGGCTGACGTCGCTCTCGGACAACCAGGGCGGGAGCATGGGGAGACTGTCGTTGTTGCGGCTCACGGCTGTCCTCCGCGCACCAGGTCCCCCTCGATCTGCTCGACCCACTCTCGGACGCCGCAGAGTTTACGCGACAACCCACCGCCCCCGGCGGGCGGTTCGGCGGACCGAAGACCGTCCGGTTCGCGCCCCGAGGGGGCGTTTTTGCCTGAAACCGGGCATGCCGGTAAGCTTGAGCGGCGGTGCACCTATGCGCCGACTGAATGCGCGTGCCCACCCATGGTCACACGTGCTCAGAGACGAGGCAATCCAAGTCAGGTTGAGCGTAACCGGGATCGCGGAGGATATGGCGAAGAAAGACGGGGCCATCGAGGTCGAGGGTCGGGTTGTCGAACCGCTGCCCAATGCGATGTTCCGCATCGAGCTCGAGAACGGCCACAAGGTTCTCGCGCACATCAGCGGAAAGATGCGGCAGCACTACATCCGCATCCTTCCCGAGGACCGCGTCGTGGTGGAGCTTTCGCCGTACGACCTGTCCCGCGGCCGGATCGTCTACCGCTACAAGTGAAGCCCGCGGCGTCGCGAACCCGGTGTGAGCCGGTGGGGCGCGACGCTCGTTCACGTCGTGGCCCAGGTCGCGACGGACAACAGACTTCCCCAGTCGACAGGCTGGGGAAAAACTGTGTTCACACCCCTGTGAACCACAAGAAGATTGGACGGACGTGAAGGTTCAGCCGAGCGTCAAGAAGATCTGCGAGAAGTGCAAGGTGATCCGCCGTCACGGCCGGGTCATGGTGATCTGCGACAACCTGCGCCACAAGCAGCGTCAGGGCTGATCGTCCCTCACCGCCACGCACCGATCGTCTGATCGGATTGGCACATCTGAAGAAACTCCCAGCTCCAGCCACACGCTGTGGGAATTCGGGCACACCCGCGAGGGCGGCCCGGGGCGTGTGCGCCAACCACCGGTACGGAGGCCGGTGCCCCCACCTCAAGACGGGGGGACGGACAGGGAGCAGACCTCCGCAACGATTAAGGAACTGCCACATGGCACGTCTCATGGGCGTCGACCTCCCGCGCGAAAAGCGCATGGAGATCGCACTCACCTACATTTTCGGCATCGGGCGCACCCGCGCCAAGGAGATCCTGGACCAGACCGGCGTCAGCCCGGACCTGCGTTCGAAGGATCTCAGCGACGACGACCTGACCAAGCTCCGCGACTACATCGAGGCGTCGGAGTTCAAGGTCGAAGGTGACCTGCGCCGCGAGGTTCAGGCCGATATTCGCCGCAAGATCGAGATCGGCTGCTACCAGGGCATCCGCCACCGTCGTGGCCTGCCCGTTCGTGGTCAGCGCACCAAGACCAACGCGCGTACGCGCAAGGGTCCGAAGAAGACCGTCGCCGGCAAGAAGAAGTAGGGATAGCGTATGCCTCCGAAGAGCCGGGCCGCTGGCCCGAAGAAGACTCAGAAGTCGCGTCGCCGGGATAAGAAGAACATCCCGCACGGCCACGCGCACATCAAGAGCACGTTCAACAACACCATCGTCTCGATCACCGACCCCGAGGGCAATGTCATCTCGTGGGCGTCGTCGGGTCACGTCGGCTTCAAGGGTTCGCGTAAGAGCACCCCGTTCGCCGCGCAGCTCGCCGCCGAGAACGCTGCCCGCAAGGCGCAGGAGAACGGTGTCAAGAAGGTCGACGTGTTCGTGAAGGGCCCGGGCTCGGGCCGCGAAACCGCGATCCGTTCGCTGCAGGCCGCCGGCCTGGAAGTGGGCTCGATCTCCGATGTCACCCCGCAGCCGCACAACGGCTGCCGTCCGCCCAAGCGGCGTCGCGTCTAGCGGGAAAGGATTTAGCGAACAATGGCTCGTTATACAGGCCCCATCACCCGCAAGTCGCGTCGTCTGCGCGTCGACCTCGTCGGAGGCGACCAGGCGTTCGAGCGTCGTCCGTACCCGCCCGGCCAGCACGGCCGCGCGCGGATCAAGGAGTCGGAGTACCTGCTCCAGCTGCAGGAGAAGCAGAAGGCTCGCTTCTCCTACGGCGTGCTGGAGAAGCAGTTCCGCCGCTACTACGAAGAGGCCAACCGCCTCAAGGGCAAGACCGGCGACAACCTGCTGCGTCTGCTCGAGTCGCGTCTGGACAACGTCGTGTACCGCGCCGGTCTGGCCCGTACCCGTCGTCAGGCCCGTCAGCTGGTCAGCCACGGCCACTTCCTGGTCAACGGCGTCAAGGTGAACGTGCCGAGCTACCAGGTCTCCCAGTACGACATCATCGATGTCAAGGAGAAGTCGCTGCCGACCCTGCCGTTCCAGGTCGCGCGCGAGACCCTGGGCGACCGTCCGGTTCCCGGCTGGCTGCAGGTCGTCCCCGGCCGCCTGCGGATCCTGGTGCACCAGCTCCCCGAGCGTGCCCAGATCGATGTGCCGCTGCAGGAACAGCTCATCGTCGAGTACTACTCGAAGTAAGCAACTGCTGGTGAGGCCGCCGACGGTGGCGGCCTCACAGTCACTGACCAGGCGTCAAATAGTGGGCGCCCTGAACAGGAAGTAGATCCTCATGCTGATTTCCCAGCGTCCGACACTGACCGAAGAGGTCGTGGCGGAGAACCGCTCGAAGTTCACCATCGAACCCCTCGAGCCGGGCTTCGGCTACACCCTCGGCAACTCGCTGCGGCGTACCCTGCTGTCCTCGATCCCGGGGGCCGCGGTCACGAGCATCCGCATCGACGGTGTCCTGCACGAGTTCACCACCGTTCCCGGTGTGAAGGAAGACGTCACCGACATCATCCTGAACCTCAAGGGTCTGGTCGTGTCCTCCGAGGAGGACGAGCCGGTCACCATGTACGTGCGCAAGCAGGGCCCGGGCACCGTCACCGCCGGCGATATCGTGCCTCCGGCCGGCGTCGTCGTGCACAACCCGGACATGCACATCGCCACCCTGAACGACAAGGGCAAGCTCGAGATCGAGCTGGTCGTCGAGCGGGGCCGCGGTTACGTGCCCGCCGTGCAGAACAAGGCGACCGGCGCGGAAATCGGCCGGATCCCGGTGGATTCGATCTACTCCCCGGTGCTCAAGGTGACCTACAAGGTCGAGGCCACCCGTGTCGAGCAGCGCACCGACTTCGACCGTCTCATCCTCGACGTGGAGACCAAGAACTCCATCACGGCGCGGGACGCGCTGGCTTCGGCCGGCAAGACCCTGGTCGAGCTCTTCGGCCTGGCCCGTGAGCTCAACGTCGAAGCCGAGGGCATCGAGATCGGCCCCAGCCCGGCCGAGGCGGATCACATCGCCTCCTTCGGTCTGCCGATCGAGGACCTGGACCTCACCGTCCGGTCCTACAACTGCCTGAAGCGCGAGGGTGTGCACACCGTGGGCGAGCTCGTCGCCCGCACCGAGTCGGACCTGCTCGACATCCGCAACTTCGGCCAGAAGTCCATCGACGAGGTCAAGGTCAAGCTGCACGCGCTCGGCCTCTCGCTGAAGGACTCGCCCGCCTCGTTCGACCCGTCCTCCGTGGTGGGTTACGACGCGAGCACCGGCACCTGGAGCGATTCCGGCACCTTCAGTGACACCGACGGCGGCGAGCAGGACTACGCCGAGACCGAACAGCTCTAGACCGACTCGGGGGGCACCCCGGTCGCGTCTTCCCCAAGGAGAATCCAATGCCCAAGCCCAAGAAGGGTGCCCGCTTCGGCGGGTCGGCGTCGCACCAGAAGGCGATCTTCGCCAATCTGGCCACGGCGCTTTTCGAGCACGGTCGTATCACGACCACCGAGTCGAAGGCCAAGGCGGTTCGCCCCTACGCCGAGAAGCTCATCACCAAGGCGAAGGGCGGCACCCTGGCCGACCGTCGCGAGGTCATGAAGGTCATCCGCAACAAGGACGTCGTGCACGCCCTGTTCGCGGAGATCGGCCCCTCGTTCGAGGGTCGCGAGGGTGGCTACACCCGCATCACCAAGGCGCTGCCGCGCAAGGGTGACAACGCGCCGATGGCCGTCATCGAGCTCGTGCGCGAGAAGACCGTGACCAACGAGGCCGACCGGGCCCGTCGCGTCGCCGCTTCCCAGAAGGCCGAGGCCGCTCCGGCCGAGGCCGCCGAGGAGAAGACCGAAGAGGTCGTCGCCGAGGCTCCGGCTGCCGACGAGGCCGCCGAGGAGAAGAAGGACGCCTGAGCGTTCTCAGCCTGACCGGGCCCGCCCATCCCCTCCGGGATCGGCGGGCTCGGTTCGTTTCGAGCAGGGTGTGAGGAGTCGACTGTGGTGGAGGAACCGGTGGACGAGCAGGTGCGCGCACCGCGGCGGGTGCGGCTCGGAATCAGCTACGACGGCACCGATTTCCTCGGCTGGGCCCGTCAGCCGGGCCTGCGGACGGTGCAGGGCACGCTGGAGGAGTCGCTGTCGAAGGTCTTCCGGGAGCCGATCCAGCTGACCGTCGCGGGCCGCACCGACGCGGGCGTGCACGCCGAGGGGCAGGTGGCGCACTTCGACACCACCGGCGAGCTCGACCCGCCGCGGTTGCTGCACCGCATGGCCCGTTTCCTGCCCAAGGACGTGCGGATCACAGACGTCCGCCTCGCGCCCGCGGAGTTCGACGCCCGCTTCTCCGCGATCCGCAGGCACTACGCCTACCGGCTGACCACGGCCCCCTACGGGGCGGATCCCCTGCGGGCGCGCAGCGTCGTGCCCTGCAAGCCCGGCCTCGATCTGGACGCCATGCGCGCGGCGTCGGGCGCGCTGCTCGGGCTGCACGATTTCGCCGCGTTCTGCCGCCGCCGGGAGGGCGCGACGACCATCCGGGAGTTGCAGCGCTACGACTGGGAGCGGGAGGGCGACGCGCTGACCGCCTACGTCAGCGCGGACGCGTTCTGCTGGTCGATGGTGCGCAGCCTGGTCGGCGCGGTGCTGGCGGTGGGGGAGGGCAGGCGGACCCCGGAGTGGGTCGCCGGGCTGCTGTCGGCCACCGAGCGGTCGAGTGCCGTGACGGTCGCGCCCGCGCACGGGCTGAGCCTGGTCGCGGTGGACTACCCCGATGACGCCGAGCTCGCCGCCCGCAACGCCCAGACCCGCGAAACGCGGAGCGTGCCGGAAGGCGGCTGCTGCGGCAGCTGAGTGTGATATAAACCACAAAATGTTTCGGTCGATCCCGTATCGCCCCGGTGAGCGGCGGGTGCCGGTGCGTGATTCGTTCTGGATATCCATTTGATGGGACGAATCGGTAGCGGCCCCGATGGCGATCTGGAATGCTCGGCCGAACCGGTGGACGTCGTAGTTCGCCACTCTCGGCAGACGTGGGGGTGATGCTGTGCCAGCGCAGTCGGAACCTCTTGTGGGTGGTCACGGTCCCGCCGAGTACACGGTGCGCTCCGACGAGGACACCCCCGTCGCCGAAGCCTTCGGTCAGTGGGAGGCCGCGCTCTCCGCCGGCTATGTCCCCCTGTCCGTGCGGCCGGCCGGATCGCCGGACTTCCGGGGCAGCATCGTCTCCGGCGACCTGGGCGCACTGCACCTGTCCACCGTGTCCTCGGTGGCCCAGCGCGTCCGCCGGGCCAGGGCCGAGCTCGACCGGACCTCCGGGGAGTACCTGCTCGCGGGGATCTATACGCGGGGCACCAGCCGCCTGAACCAGGACGGGCGCACCGCGTTCGTCCGGCCCGGCGAGATGGTCCTGTGCGACACCACCCGGCCGTTCGCGTGGGACGTCGAGGACGAGTTCAGTCAGGTCGTCGTGCGGGTTCCCCTGGACCGCCTGCGCGCGGAGCCGGGCATCGAGGACCTGTGCCTGCCGACCGCCGTCACGATCGCGCAGGGGAGCGCGGCCGCGGTGGTCGCCCGGTTCTTCCTCGAGCTGGCGCGGATACACCGCACCGCGCCCGAGGAGGCACGGGTGCTCGCGGCCGACGGCGTCAAGCTGCTCGCCTCCGCGGTCCAGCTCGCCTCCGGCCAGCGGCCGGTCGAGGCCGTGGCACACGCGGTCACCCGGGAGCAGGTGCTGACGTTCATGCGGCGGCACTGCACCGATCCCGACCTCACGGTCGACGACATCGCCCGCGGCTGCCTGCTGTCGCGGCGCAGCCTCTACCGGCTGTTCGGCGAGTCCGGGGAGGGGCTGGGCGCCATCCTGCGGCACATGCGGCTCGAGCACGCCCGGCAGCTGCTGCTGCGCGACCGGGACCAGTCCGCGACGGCGGTCGCGGCCGCGTCGGGCTTCGCCTCGGAACGCCACTTCTTCCGCGCTTTCCGGTTGGAGACCGGTATGACGCCCGGTGAATTCCGCCTTCTCGGAGGCCCTTCGGAGCCGGTGCGTCGCGTCGGAGTCCGGTGAGGTGATCGATAGAGTGGACGGGCACCGACCGGCATTGTCAGTGGATTGCGCGCGATATCGACCCATTGTCCGAAACGGCGAGGAGAACGGTGATGAGACCCGCACCGGCGGATCCGGATTCTCGTGATCCCGACCCGGTCGCGGTGGTCGATCTGGCGGATGCGCCGGCCGGGGAAATCTTCGATCGCTGGGAAGCGATGATGAGCGAGGCGTATGTTCCGCTGGCGGTCACGCCCACCCGTTCCGGCCTGCGGGATTTCCACGGACGGATCACCAGCGGCGCCTACGGTGACCTCCGCGTATCGCGCTTGATCACCGCCGGGCAGACGGTCCGCCGGACGGCCGGGCTGATTTCCCGGGCCAGCCACGAATACCTCCTGGCCAGTATTCACACGGCCGGCAACGGAATTCTCTACCAGGGTGACCGGGTGGCGAGCGTCGGTCCCGGCGAAATGGTTTTCTACGACACGACGGTGCCCTATCACTGGGAAATCGACAGGGATTTCGAACAGGTCGTCGTGCAGGTGCCGCTGGAGACGATCTTCGCCCGGCTGCGCAGGCGGACGGCCCTGCCGACCGCGGTCACCGTCCCGGCGCACGGGGTCGGGTCGGCGGTCAGCGGCTTCTTCCGCGGGCTCGCCCAGGTGCAGGAACGCGACGCCGCGGACGCGGCGGTCCTGGCCGAACAGGCCACCGACCTGCTGGTGTCCGCGGTCACCATTCTGGGGAACGGCCGGCTGGCGCCGGAATCGGCCGAGGCATTGTCCTGGGAAAAGGTGGTCCGTTTCGTGCGGGACCACTGTGGCGATCCGGAACTCGGCATCGAGGCAATTGCCCGGGCCTGTCATATGTCCCGGCGCACGCTCTATCGGTTGTGTACCGCGCACCACACGACGCCCGGAGATCTGTTACGGCGGTTACGGGTGAGACGGGCCGAGGAACTGATGTGCACGGAAAGGCCGCTGGCGGCAATTGCCGCCGCGGCGGGATTCTCGTCGGAAAGGCACTTCTACCGGGCCTTTCGGCTGGAGACCGGCCTCGCGCCGGGACGGTATCGACGGGTTGGCACGCATGGTCAGTCGTCTGGCACGGTCTGACAGTTTGGAATTCCACTTTCTCCGGAAGAGTAGGGGCGGAGAATCGCAAGCAGAGCGACTAGGGGTCGGAATGAAACAGGTGCGCGTCGCGGCCGTTCAGGCGGAGCCGAAATGGTTGCATCTGGCGGCGGGGGTGGAACAGGCCATCGGCCTGATCGAACAGGCGGCCGCGGGCGGTGCCCGGCTGGTGGCCTTTCCGGAATGCTTTCTGCCGGGGTATCCCTGGTGGATGTGGCTCCCGTCGGTGGACTGGGGTGACGACTTCCTGGCGCGGTACCGGCAGAACGCCCTCTCGGCCGACGGCGCCGAGCTGCGCGCCCTCGCCTACGCCGCGCGCCGCACCGAGGTGCACGTCTCGATCGGCTTCGCCGAGCGGGTACGCGGCACGGTGCTGATGTCGCAGGCGTTCATCGACGCGGAGGGGACGGTGTCGATCTCGCGCAAGGCCGAGCCGACGGGGCTCGAGCGGACCGTGTTCGGGACCGGCAGCGGCGAGCCGTTGGTGCGCGACACCGCCCTCGGCCGCATCGGCGTGCTCGGCGGCGCGGACCACCTGCGCGACGACATGCGCGGCGCGATCCAGGCCGAGCGGGAGCAGATCCACATCGCCTCGTGGTCGGGCTTCACCGCCTACCACGGCGTCAGCAAGGATCGGGGCGCGGAGATCAACCACGCGGCCGACGTCCGCTACGCCATGGACACCCGGGCCTACGTCATCGCGCCGGTCGCGATCGTCCCGGTGGCGGGCTGGGAAGTGGTCGACGCCCGTTCTCCCGAGCGGCGGCTGCTGCGCAGCGGTGGCGGGACCGCCCGGATCCTCGGCCCCAGCGGCCTCGACATGGCGCCGCCGCTGGCGCCCGAGCAGGAGGGCCTGCTCTTCGCCGACCTGGACATGACCAGGGCGCCGCAGCCGCGTCGGGTGTCGGGCGGGCTGCTCGAGCGGGACGTGTGCCGGGTGCCGAGCGGACGGGTTGCCCGCCGCGAACCTGCCCGGCCGCGCGAGACCGAGCCCGCCTGACCGCTAGGACCGGACCAGGCGCGCGATCGCGTCGGTGGCCTCTTTGATCTTGGCCTCCGCCTCGGGGCCGCCCGCCACCGCCGCGTCGACGACGCAGTGGCTGATGTGGTCCTCGAGCAGGCCCATCGCCACCGCCTGCAGCGCCTTGGTCATGGCCGAGACCTGGGTGAGGATGTCGATGCAGTATTTTTCCTCTTCGACCATGCGTTGCAGGCCGCGGGCCTGCCCCTCGATCCGGCGCAGCCGCTTGAGGTAGTCGTCCTTGGCGGTGATGTAGCCGTGGCCGCTGTGGTCGTGTCCCGCGTTGGCCTGCTCGGTCGCGGTCTCGGGCGTCCGGTCGGTCATCGGCCTCTCCTCGCTTGCTCGGGTACCGCCGCAGCGGAAAATACCCCCCTAGGGTACATTGTCGCGCGGCGATTGTCAGTTCGGGTGCTCCCCGGTGTGCGGTTCACCTGGGCGGACGACAAGAATGGACAACCATGAGTTCGCTTCCCCGCCCCGCGCTCGCCATCATCGGCGGCAGTGGCTTCTACGATTTCTTCGACAACGACGCCGAGCACGTCGAGGTAGAGACCCCCTACGGCGCCCCGAGCGCGCCGATCGCCGTCGGCGAGGTCGACGGGCGCGCCGTCGCCTTCCTGCCGCGGCACGGCAAGCAGCACGAATTCGCCCCGCACACCCTGCCCTACAAGGCCAACCTGTGGGCGCTGCGCTCCCTGGGCGTCCGCCGCATCCTGGCCCCCTGCGCCGTGGGCAGCCTGCGCGCCGACTGGGGCCCCGGCACCGTCGCGGTGCCCGACCAGCTGGTCGACCGCACCTCCGGCCGGGAGCAGACCTACTTCGACGGCGGCGGCATCCACGTCTCCTTCGCCGACCCCTACTGCGAGGACCTGCGCACCGCGGTCGCCAAGTCCGGCAACGACGACCTGCCGCTGCGGGATTCGGGCACCATGGTGGTGGTGCAGGGGCCGCGCTTCTCCACCCGCGCCGAGAGTCGCTGGTTCGCCGGGCAGGGTTGGGACCTGGTCAACATGACCGGCTACCCGGAGTCCGTGCTCGCCCGCGAACTCGAGATGTGCTACGCCGCGATCGCCCTGGTGACGGACCTGGACGCGGGCCTGGAGGAGGGCGAGGGCGTGCACGCCGTCGACGTGTTCGCGGAGTTCAAGAAGAACCTCGGCCCGTTCAAGGCGCTGGTGCGCCGGGCGGTGACCGCCATCGACAGCACCGAGACCTGCGCGCGCTGCACCGTGCACACGGGCGTC
This sequence comes from Nocardia thailandica NBRC 100428, assembly GCF_000308795.1. Classification (GTDB taxonomy): domain Bacteria; phylum Actinomycetota; class Actinomycetes; order Mycobacteriales; family Mycobacteriaceae; genus Nocardia; species Nocardia thailandica. The sequence continues at coordinate 41,030 of NZ_BAGK01000040.1, forward strand.
TCGCTGCCGTTCGAACTGCCCTGAGGTCAGGCGGTCGGCAGCTGGAGCTGCACGAGCGCGAACTCCGGTGTGGCCGAGTCGTTCCCGGTGAGCGCGCCGGGTAGCGGCGAGGCCGCCACGTCGACGGTGAGCCAGCCGCCGTCCTCGGTGGCCAGCCGCAGCCCGGGCAGCGCGACCCGGTTCGTGCCCGCCAGGATCTGCGCGCGGACCTGGTGGATGCGGGCGCGGTCGTCGGGGTGCGGCACGCCGCGCTCGTCGGCGCCGCGCCAGCGCAGGCCCGGCAGCGGCTCGGTCACCCAGCGCACCAGCCGCACCTGCGCGGTGTCGACCACGACCAGGTAGCGGCGCGGCGTGCTGTCGGCCAGCAACTCCAGGGTGGCCGCCTCGACGGACTTGTGCTGTGGGGCAACGCTGTCGGTGACGTCCACCGCGAGGCCGCGCCAGGCGTGCCGCGCCTCGCCCGCGCCGTTGCGGGTGGCGAGCAGCAGCGATCGGGGGCCGGAAGGGGAGCGCACCGTGGCGACGCCGAGCCAGCGTCCGTTCGGCGCGGACCGGGTCACGGTGGCCACCATGTCCAGCGCGCCGTCGAAGCGGACGACGCGCTGGAACGGTTCGGGCACGGTCCATTCGATCTCGCCGTCGCGGTAGCCCTGGCCGAGCGCGGCCGGGCGGATGCGCACCGTGCGGGCGCGCGCGTCGACGTGGAACGGTGCCACGGCCAGCGCGGGCGGCGGGTCGCCCTCGCCCGCCCACACCTGCACGCCGTGCGGCGCCGCCCCCGGCCTGCACACCGGAACCGCCCGCACCCGCAGCCCCGACCACGCCCGCCGCGACACCGGCAGAACCGCCTCGCCCGCCGTCTCGTTCGCGTGCACCTCGGCGACCAGTTGCTGGACCGGCGCCGGGATCGCGCGCAGGTAGGAGGCCCACTCCCGTGGCGCGGTCCCCGCGGTCAGCATGGACCAGCTCTCGGGCGGCCCCAGTGTCTCGACCAGTTGCCAGCGCCCCACGATCACGCAACGCCCCCTTCGTCGGTTGATGCCTGTCATCTATCACAGTCCGCGACGGTCCGTCGGCCGACACGTCCGGAAGGCCCGCCGTAGCCGGCGCTAAGCTCGCGCGATGGACACCCCGCTGCGCCTCGGCGTGATCATCGCCAGCACCCGGCCCGAACGCCTCGCCCCGGTCGTGGCGGGCTGGTTCCTCGAAATGCTGGGTACCCGTACCGGTTTCGTGCCCGACGTGATCGATCTGCAGGGCCTCGACCTGCCCGCCGATCTCACCGAGACCCCCGACGTCCGCGCGCTGCGCGGCCGCCTCGGCGCGGCCGACGCCTTCGTGGTCGTCACCTCCGAGTACAACCACGGCTACCCCGGCTCGCTGAAGATCGCCCTCGACAGCGCCAAGCACGAATGGCGGGCCAAGCCCATCGGATTCGTCTCCTACGGTGGTCTGTCCGGTGGCCTGCGCGCGGTCGAACAGCTGCGCCAGGTGGTGGCCGAACTGCACATGGTCTCGGTGCGCGACTCGGTGTCCTTCGCCCAGGCCAAGCGCGCCTTCGACGCCGACGGGCGCACCACCGACGGCGCCGCGGTCGACGGGTGCGCGCGCATGCTCGGCCAGCTGGCCTGGTGGGCGACGGCGCTGCGGGCCGCCCGCACCGTGGCGCCGTACCCGGGCTAGGCGGGCGCCATCGCCCGCTGGCCGCGCGGCTGGCCGATGTAGGTGGCCTCGCGCGGGATCGACACCAGGCTCAGGTTGACCCGGGTGGTGCCGGTCCGCAGCACGACCCGGTTGCCGACCGCGCCGGGCTGGTAGATCTCGAGGTCCGGCCGCGTGGACGGCCAGGCGTTGGGGTCGGCGGTGAGGTAGATCGTGGTGACACCGGCGTGCGGCGCGGGCGCGAGCACCCCGTCGACGACGGCCGCGGTGAAACCGGCGTCGGACTGGTGGGTCTCGACCGCCAGGGTCAGCCGGTCCGGGTTGCCGATGGTGGTCACCAGGTGCTCCCAGGCCTGCGGCCGGTCGGTGCGCACCAGGATGCGCTCGCCGACGGCCAGCGCGCGGAACACCAGTTGCTGGGCCAGATACAGCTCGCCGGCCACGTACACCGTCGAGATGCCCGCGCCGATGATGCGCGCCGCGACGCCGTTGCCCTCGTCGTCGGAGCCGAGCAGCTGACCGCAGCCCGCCGAGGGCAGGTGCAGGTTGTCGATGACCTCGATCGGATACTCCGCGGCGGGCACCGTGTCGTCAAGGCCGGGCACCGCCAGCGGCAGATGCGCCAGCAGCGCGTCGCGGTGGCGGCCGTTCATCGAGATCATGCCCTTGCCCGCGGACTTCTCGGGCAGCTCGCGGGCGGTGAGCCGCCAGGCCGCGCCGATGTTCACCGCGCCCGCGTGGCTGCCGGGCCGCAGTCGCACCGCGACCGTGGTGCCGCGCGACGGCGCCACCCACAGCTGGGCGAGCAGGTCCGAGCCGAGGTCCTTGGGATCGACCGCGGCGCCGACGTTGACCGCGTTGCCGATCTCGGCGTAGCGCCAGCGCTGGGTCAGCGTGCGCGGGTCGAGCCCGGTCGTGATCTGCTGCACGGCCTTCCGGATCTCGGGCGCGGTGAGGATGCGGGCGCCGCAGTCGGCGTCCTCGAGCGTGCGCATGATCCGCTGGGTGGCGATGGTGACCGCGCGCGAGGCGCCGTCGGCGCCGCCGCCGCGGCGGGCGGTCGCGCCGGGGCAGTCGACCGCGTCGAAGCTGATGGCCAGCCAGACCGTGCGATGCGCGGTCGCGGGCAGCGGGCCGAGCAGCGACTCGTAGATCGCCCCGGCGGGCGTGCCCGAGCGGCTGCGGTGGCCGTGACTGATGATGTCGATGCCGCTGAGCAGGATGTCGTGCTGGTTCAGGCACGCGGCCAGCTCGGGCAGCGGGAGCAGGTGCGAGGAGTGCACGGTGGTGCGGGCGATGCGGGTCAGCCCGCCGCGCGGCGGCAGCACCTCGACGACGGTGACCACGCGGCTGCCGTCCCAGTACAGGCCGAGCGAACGGCCGTCGGGGCCACGGAAATCCACCGTGTCGCCGAGGTCGTACTCCCGCTTGCCCAGGTACTGTCGCAGCGTGCCGATCCAGTCGTAGATCGTGCGCCTGCCGATCGGGACCAGCGGGATCGCCGCGATCACCAGCCCCACGCCGAGCGCGATCCACGGTCCCACCCCGAACAGCAACACCACCGCGCCGGCGAGCAGGCCGAGGGCCTGCGCGACGAGCAGGTTGGGCAACGAGATACGACCGAACAGCGGGCGTGGCCCGGCACCAGGTGTTTCGGCCATCGGTTCCTCCCCCAGATACCGCGAATCGGTCCGGCCGCGCGCGGCCGAGTGCGAACTTCCGTCGCGGGGAACTGTACTGTGTTGCGCGGACGCGAGCACTGTTCGGGGGAGGAACCATGCCTTCAAAGCCCACTACCCGCTGGCAGGTCAGCGGCTATCGCTTCCTGGTGCGGCGCATGGAACATGCGCTGGTCCGCCGGGATGTGCGCATGCTGCACGACCCGATGCGCGCGCAGACGCGCGCCTATCTGGCCGGCCTGATCCTGGCCTGTGTCGTGCTGGCCGGTTGTGGTGTGCTGGCACTGCTGCGGCCGCAGGACAAGATCGGCGACAACAAGATCCTCATCGCCAAGGAATCCGGCGGCAACTACGTCGTCATCGACAACGTCGTGTATCCGGCGCTGAACCTGGCCTCGGCCCGGCTGGCCGCGGGGGAGGCCGCCAAGGCCGTTGTGGTCAAGGAGTCCGAGCTCGGCAAGAAGAGCCGAGGCCCGCTGATCGGCATCCCCGGCGCGCCGTCGTCGATCCTCTACGACAAGGACGGCAAGGGCCGCCCGTGGTCGGTGTGCGACCAGATGAAGGTCGACGGCAGCGCCGACCTGACCACCTCGGTCATCGCGGGCTCGCCCGACCTGGGGGACAAGGCGTCGCCGCTGCCCAAGGAGAAGGCGCTGCTGGTCAAGGGCAAGGACGCCACCTACCTGGTCTACGACAGCAAGCGGGCCCGGGTCGACATGAACGACCGCGCCGTGACCGACGCGCTCGCCCTGACCGGGGTCACCCCGCGCGCCATCGGGGAGGGCACGCTCAACGCGATCCCGGAGGTGCTGCCGATCGCGGTGCCCAAGATCGACAACCCGGGCGGCATCCCGTCCTACCAGGTCAGCGACCATCGCGTCGGTGACGTCGTGCAGGTCATCGGCCACGATCAGCGCTACGTGGTGCTGCAGGACGGGCTGCAGGAGGTGTCGCCGCTGGCCGGCGAGATCATCCGCAACGCGACGCCGACGACCTCGTCCAACACCGTCATCCAGGCGGCCGACCGCACGCACGCCCCGATCTCCACGGCGCTGAAGGTCGGGCACTTCCCGCAGAACCGCCTGTCGCTGGTCTCCGCCAAGGACTCGCCGGTGAGCTGCCTGTCGTGGAAGCCGATCCCCGGCGCCGCCGACAACAAGGACGCCACCGCGCGCGCCGAACTCACGGTGCTCGTCGGCATCGACCTGCCCGTGCCGGACAAGGTGAAGCTGGTCCCGCTCGCCCAGGCCGACGGCTCCGGCCCGAACGCCGACTCGGTCTACATCCCGCCCGCCACCGGCGCCTACATCCAGTCCACCGGCATCGAGCCCGACAGCCGCCGCAAGGACAGCCTGTTCTACATCGCCGACACCGGGGTCCGGTTCGGTATCAAGAACACCGACGCGGTCAAGGCGCTCGGCCTGGAGAAGGTCACCCCGGAGCCCGCGCCGTGGCCCATCGTCGGCCTGCTGGCCGGCGGCCCGAGCCTGGGCCGGGAGGAGGCGATGGTCGCCCACGACGGCGTCGCGCCGGATCCGTCGCCCGCCAAGCAGCCGGTCGCCGCGGCCGACAAGTAGCTACGGCAGGTCGGCCTCGTCGGCGCCGCGCAGCGCCGCGATCTCCGCGCGCAGCTGCCGGACCTCGTCGACGAGGTCCGCGAGGGTCCGCTCGGTGGAGTCCTCGGTGGTCTTCAGCTGATCGACCACCCAGCTGGTGGTGGTGCCGATGGCGAAACCGATCAGGCCGATCCCCAGCGTCATCAGGACCAGCGAGACCAGCCTGCCCTGGGTCGTCACCGGGTAGACGTCGCCGTAGCCGACCGTGGTCACCGACACCGCCGACCACCACAGGGCGTCGCCGAAGGAGTGGATCTTGCTGTCGGGCGCGCCGTATTCGGCGTCGAAGAACGCCAGGCTGCTCAGCAGCAGGATCAGGACCGAACCCGCGGAGACGAACGTGATCAGCCGCGCCCGCGTGCCCGCCGCGCGGTTGAGGGTGTCGAGCAGCAGCAGGGCGGCGCGGACCAGGCGCAGCGGCCGGAACGGCGGCACCAGGACCACGAGCATGTCCAGGGGATGCCTGCGCAGGAACCGCCAGCGATCACCCGAAAGGGCCAGGCGCACCACGAAATCCACCGCGAAGACCGCCCAGATCCCGATGTCGGCCCAGACCAGGGTGCGGTCGAGCGCCGGGGACGCGCCGGTGTCGAGGACCCGCCACGCGTAGACGATCAGGAACAGCACCGCGAGCACCATCAACGGCACGTTGGTGACCTGCTCCCACTGCTGTCTCGGGGTGCGGCGGGCGTCGGCGGGCGGAGCTGTGGTCATGGCGGTACCTGGGTCGTCGGACGTGGCGCGGGCAACGCGCGTCCGCTGACGGTACCGCCCGGCCGGTCAGTCCTCCCGCATCCCGAACCGGCGGCGCAGCGGATAGGCCGCGAGCATGCCGAGCACGAACAGCACCGCCACGATCGACGACCCGATCAGGGCGACGTTGCGCGCCGTGTTGTCGGGCGCCGGCGCGGGCGCGGGCACCGCGAGCTGGTACTTCTGCGCGGGCGACGGCTTCTTCGGCGGCAGCGGCCCGGTCACCTGCGCGGTGAGCGCCGCGAGGGGATCGACCGCGCCGTAGCCGATGTACTGGTTCCAGCCCTCGGCGGGCGCATGTGCGGTGGCCTGCACCCGCTTCATCACCTCCTTGGCGCTGAGCTCGGGGAACCGGGCCCGCACCAGCGCGACCACGCCCGACACCAGCGGGGTGGCGAAGCTGGTCCCCGAGATCGGGCCCGCCTGCCCCTGCTGGTTGTAGGAGGCGGTCGCGGTGCCGGTGCCGCGCGGATTCAGCGACACCATGTTCTCGCCGGGCGCCGCCACGCTCAGCCAGGGGCCGGCGACGGTGAACTTCGACGGCGCGCCGCTGCCGTCGATCGAACCGACCGACAGCACGTACTCGTCCCACCGCGCCGGGCTGACGTTCATGGTCGTCTTGGACCACGGGTCGGCGGTGGGATCCAGCGGGTCGATGACCTTGTTGACCGTCTTGCACGTGTCCGAGTTGCCCGCGGCCACCACGGGAACCGCGTTCTTGACCTCGACCGCGTACTGCAGGGCCGCGCCGATGGCGCCGTCGACGTCGTTGGCGGTACCGCACCACACCTCGGACACGTTGATCACCGACGCGCCGAGGTCGGCCGCCCGCCGGATGGCCGAGGCCATCGTGGCGACGTTGCCGTAGGAGTCGGGCAGGTCGTCGGGCCCCTTCTCCTTGGACCGGCCTTCCTTCTGATACATCTTGCTGGTCTGCCGGATGCTCAGGATCTGTGCTTCCGGCGCCACGCCCGCGAATCCCTGGCCGGGCACCTGCGAAGCCGCGATCAGCCCCGCCACGAACGTGCCGTGCGCGTCGCAGTCCTCGGTGCCGTCACCGGAGTTGGCCACGAAATCGCCACCGGCGACCAGCCCGGGCAGCCGCGGGTGCCGGACGACGCCGGTGTCGATGACCGCGACCAATTGCCCCGCGCCGCGGGAGAACTGCCACGCGCGCTCGAGATCCAGGCTGCGCTGCGCGGTGGGGATGGTCGGTCCCTCGCCGCCGATCTGCACGTCCGCGCAGTTGGAGTTGGCGGGCCGCTCCGTCTTGTCCGGCGGCGCGGCCGGATCACCCGCGGGCAGCAATCCCGGATTCACCGCGGGCGGCCGTTCGGCGACCGCCACGCCCTGTCCCACCCCGAAGGACGCCCCGCAGCCCAGCGCGATCGCGGCGGCGACGACCCGTAGCCCCCGGCCGTTCACAGCCCGCGGACGAGGGAGTAGAGGTCGGTGACCCAGAACACCAGCGGCAGCACCGCCGCGACGAACCCGTACTCGATCAGCTCGGCGGCCCGCCGCATCGGCGGGGTGGCCTGCTGGTTGGGCACGATGATGCCGATGACCAGCGCCGCGACCAGGATGACCAGCGCCGTGCCGAACACCACCAGCGGCTGCTCCATGCGGATGGCCATGCCCGCCAGCATGATCAGCACGATCGCGGCGCCACCGGCGATGAGCACGACGGCCTGCTCGGCGCCCGCGTAGGTGCGGCTGCGGAACATCAGCACGACAGAGCAGACCAGCGCCAGGGCGATGCCCTGCCAGTACGGCGTCTCGGCCGAGGCGTCGACCGCGGCGAGCGCGCCCGCGACGGTCACCAGCGTGGTCGCGGTGACCAGACCGGCCAGATAGTTGCGCGCCCGTTCGGATTTGGCGCGCAGCACGTCCAGCGTCGGCAGGGCGCGGTGGTCGTCGGGATCGTCCTCGGTCGGGTCGATGGGCGTGCCGGGCGCCGGGACCGGCGGCAGCGGCAGCTTGGCCAGCAGCATCGACACCCGCGGCGACAGCGACAGCCCGGCCAGCCCGGCGGCGGCGAGCACCGCGCCGATCGCCCGCACCGGCTGATCGCTGAGCAGCCCGACCAGCGCGGCCGGGATGGTGAACACGGCGACGGTCGCCGAGCCGATGAACAGCGCGAGCCCCACCCCGGTGACGCGCCAGGCCAGCACCGCGGTCGCGCCGAAAAGCGTTGCGCCGAGCAGCAGATGGGCCCAGCCGTAGTGGTCGGGGACGAACAGCATGCCCGCGGTGAAGGCGGCGGGCAGCGCGCAGCCGCCCAGCACCAGCGCCGCGCCTGTGTCGCCGTACATGCGGCTGAGCACCGTGCCCGCGACGACGCACAGGACAGCGATGAACAGCGCCAGCGAACCGCTGACCCACACCGGAAGCGCGTCGGGCGCGGCCAGCAGGCCGAAGCAGCCGACCAGCATCGTGACCGCGGCGAGCACCGACCCGGTCACCCGCGCCGAGCGCGGGGTCCACCCCCGGTAGTGATCGGCGTCGGCGATCGCGACGTTGTACATGATGTCGTCGAACAGCGGCGTCGGCGCGGTGTGCGAGGCGCTCTCGAGCATGAGCAGCTCGCCGTCGCGCACGCCCTGCTCGCCGAGGCTGAGGGAGTTGGAGAACGGCGGGTGGCCGATGCGCGCGAGCACCCATTCGGCGGGCTCGTAGCGTTCGCCCTGGTTGTCGAAGTCGTTGGTGCGGCTGTGCTGGGCGACCATGTCGACCACGCTCGGGATGACCAGCGCGACCGGAACGTCCACCGGGATGGCCATGTCGACCTGAGTGTGTTTGGCCAGAATGGTGACCCGGGCCAGATCCGGCGCGCGTACGATGCCGCGCGCGGAATCCTCGTCCACATGGTCTAGTCGCGCGTGCGTCAAGATTCCCCCAACTCCGTCTCTACCTCGTGATTCCGCGCCGGACCCGTGTCGGTCGACAGTTTGCGGAACCCACCGTTCGGACAGCAGAATGCCTGACGAACTGTACGACATGTCGGCGGCCGGCTCTACACTGAGCCCGGCCCACCGCCACGGGAGTTAGGCGCAGGCCCGGCCGTCGGCATCGTCTGGAGGGGGAGTCTTCGACCATGAGCACCGTGAGGTTCCAGCGCCGTGCGCGCCGCGAGCTACCGCGCACGCCCGGTGGCGAGGTCACCCTGCAGCCGCCGCCCGAGATCCCCCGGATCACGCCGGGCAGCCTGCTGATGAAACTGATGCCGGTGGTCATGGTCATCGGCATGGTCGGCATGATGGCGCTGCTGTTCACCCAGGGCGGCGGCATCGCCTCCAATCCGATGTCGCTGATGTTCCCGCTGATGATGATGATCTCGATGGTCACCATGTTCGGCCAGGGCAGCGGCAAGGGCGCCAAGGCCGCCGAGGCCAACGAGGACCGCAAGGACTACCTGCGCTACCTCGATCAGGTCCGCAAGGACGTCGACGAGACCGCCGCCCAGCAGCGTGCCGCCGTCGAGTGGAGCCATCCCGAGCCGGGGCTGATCTGGATGCTGGCGGGCACCAGCCGCATGTGGGAGCGCCGGGCAGCCGACAAGGACTTCTGCCACGCGCGCATCGGCCTGGGCGGCCAGCGTCTCGCCACCCGCCTCGTGGCCCCCGAGACCGGACCGGTCGAGGAACTCGAGCCCATCGCCGCGGTCTCGCTGCGCCGCTTCGTGCGCACCCACTCCACCGTGCCCGACCTGCCGACCGCCATCGCGGTGAAGGGCTTCGGCACCATCGCCCTCGACGGCGACCGGGTCCAGGCCCGCGACATGACCCGCGCCATGCTGTTGCAGCTGTGCATGTTCCAGGCCCCCGACCAGGTGCTCGTCGCCGTGGTCTGCGGCCCGGACACCGCGCGCGAGTGGGAGTGGACCAAGTGGCTCCCCCACACCCAGCACCCCGACGCCCAGGACGGCATCGGCACCCAGCGCATGTTCTACGGCTCCATCCGCGAGGCCCTCACCAGCCTGCATCCGCTGCTGGGCAACCGCGTGCGCTACTCGCGCAACGCGCCGGCCAACCCGAACCTCGTGCACATCGTCATCGTGGTCGACGGCGGCCTGCTCGAGGCCGAGGACGACCAGCTGCGCGAGTCCGGCTTCGAGGGCGTCACCGTCCTCGACCTGTGCAACTACGCTCCGCGCCTCGCCGTCTCGCGCGGCATCCGGATGGTCGTCGAGAACGGCGAGTGCCTCGGTCGCGGCGCCACCGGCAACCAGGAACGCTTCGCCACCATCGACCGGATCAGCGCCGAGCAGGCCCAGCAGGCGGCCCGCCGCCTCGCCCCCTACCGCGCGGCCACCCAGCGCAGCAGCGACGTCGAGGTCGAGGACACCGAGGTCATCTCGACCTGGAGCCAGCTGATGGGCCTCGGCGACATCGGCTCGTTCAACCCCGAGAGCGCCTGGCGCCCCCGCTACGGCCGCGAACGCCTGCGCGTCCCCTTCGGCGTCGGCGCCGACGGCGTCCCCGTCGAGCTCGACATCAAGGAGGCCGCCGAGAACGGCATGGGCCCGCACGGCCTGTGCATCGGCGCGACCGGCTCCGGTAAGTCGGAATTCCTGCGCACCCTGGTGCTCAGCCTGCTCACCACGCACTCGCCCGACCAGCTCAACCTGGTCCTGGTCGACTTCAAGGGTGGCGCGACGTTCCTCGGTCTGGACGGCGTGCCGCACGTCGCCGCGGTCATCACCAACCTCGAAGAGGAGGCCGACCTCGTCGACCGTATGAAGGACGCCCTGGCCGGCGAGATGAACCGCCGCCAGGAGGTGCTGCGCCAGGCGGGCAACTTCGCCAACGTCTCCGAATACGAGAAGGCGCGCGCCGCGGGCGCCGACCTCGACCCGCTGCCCGCGCTGTTCGTCGTGCTCGACGAGTTCTCCGAACTCCTCACCCAGCACCCGGACTTCGCCGAGCTGTTCGTCATGATCGGCCGCCTCGGCCGCTCGCTGCACGTGCACCTGCTGCTCGCCTCGCAGCGGCTCGAGGAGGGCAAGCTCAAGGGTCTCGAATCCCACCTGTCCTACCGCATCGGCCTGAAGACCTTCTCCGCCAACGAGTCCCGCCAGGTCCTCGGCGTCCCCGACGCCTACAACCTGCCCAACTCGCCCGGCGGCGGCTACCTGAAGTCCGACTCCGGCGAGATCGTCCGCTTCCAGGCGTCCTACGTGTCGGGCCCCTATGTCGGCGGCGGCTCGCAGCGCGAGGTCACCAGCGCGGGCATCGTCGGCGGCGAGATCGACATCAACGCGCGCCCGTTCACCGCGACCCACATCGACTTCCGTTCCGTCGACCGCGTCCCGCTCCCGGTGGCGCCGTCGGGCGAGCCGGAGCCGCTGATGGAGGACGGCGAGCAGGTCTCCAACCTGAACATGCTGGTCTCCCGCATCCACGGCCACGGCCGTCCCGCGCACGAGATCTGGCTGCCGCCCCTGGACGAGGCGTCCACCCTCGACCAGCTCATCCCGCGCTCGGTGCTCACCGGCGAGTACTCGGCCGTGGCCACGCTGCGCGCGCCGATGGGCATCGTCGACCGCCCCTACGACCAGCGCCGCGACCCGTTCATCGTCGACCTGTCCGGCTCCCGCGGCAACGTCGCGGTCGTCGGCGGCCCGCAGTCCGGCAAGTCCACCGCCCTGCGGACCATGATCATGGCGATGGCGCTGACCCACACCGCCGAGCAGGTGCAGTTCTACTGCCTGGACTTCGGTGGCGGTACCCTCGCCAGCCTGCAGGGCCTGCCCCACGTCGGCTCCGTGGCCAGCCGCCTCGACGAGGACCTCGTCCGCCGCACGGTCGCCGAGGCCACCGCCATCGTCCGCGCCCGCGAGGCCCGCTTCCGCCAGCTCGGCATCGAGTCGATGACCGAGTTCCGCCGCCTGCGCGCCACCGACCCGTCGTCGAGCCCCGCCGCGGCGGGCGCCCACGACGACCCGTTCGGCGACGTGTTCCTGGTGATCGACGGATTCGGCTCCATCCGCCAGGATTTCGACGCCCTCGAGCAGACCATCATGAACCTCGCGGTGCAGGGCCTGTCCTACGGCGTCCACGTCGTCATCGCCCTCAACCGCTGGGCCGAGGCCCGGCCCGCCCTCAAGGACCAGATCGGCACCCGCATCGAGCTCCGCCTCGGCGACCCGATGGACTCCGACCTGGGCCGCAAGTTCGCCTCGCTGGTACCCCAGGGCCGCCCCGGCCGCGGTATGACGCCGGAGTGCCTGCACATGCTGACCGGCCTGCCGCGCATCGACGGGTCCTCCGACCCGTCGACGCTGGGCCAGGCGGTCGCCGGCGCGGTGGAGACCATCGCCCGCATGACGCCCGGCAGGCCCGCGCCCCAGGTCCGCATGCTGCCGGAACAGCTGCCGCGCGAACAGCTCCTCTACCTCGCGGGCAACTGGGCGTCGAACCAGGACCGCCAGGGCAAGGTCCTGCGCATCCCCATCGGTATCAACGAGTCCGAGCTCGCCCCGGTGTACCTCGACTTCAACGAGTCGCCGCACTTCCTCATCATCGGCGACACGGAGTCCGGCAAGACGACGCTGCTGCGCGCGATCATGGACGGCATCGCCGCCTCGAACTCCCCGAACGAGGCCCGCTTCATCGTCGGCGACTACCGCCGGTCGCTGCTCGGCACCATCCCGGAGGGATACCAGGCCGGATACGGTTCCACGGCACCGCAGTTCACCCAGCAGATGACCGACCTCGCCGCGTACGTGAGCCAGCGCGGGCCGGGTCCCGACGTCACGCCGCAGCAGCTGCGCGAGCGCTCCTGGCTGCACGGCAAGCCGGAACTCTACGTGATCGTGGACGACTACGACCTGGTCGCGACGAACAGCGGCAACCCGGTCGCCGCGCTGGTCGACCATCTGCCGCACGCGCGCGACCTCGGTTTCCACCTGATCATCGCCCGTCGTTCCGGCGGCGCGAGCCGCGCGATGTACGAGGCGACGATCGCCCGGATGAAGGATCTGGGTTCGGCGGGTCTCATCATGAGCTGCAGCCGGGACGAGGGTGTGCTGATGGGTACCACCCGGCCCGGCGCCAAGCCGGCGGGCCGGGGTACCTACGTCACCCGCAACTCCGAGGGCCTCATCCAGACCGGCTGGATGCCGCAGCCGGAATGAGCGAGATCGAGCTCGTCATCGGCGAGGCGCGGATCTGGGCGCGCGGCGCCCGGACCCATTGGGACGGTGCGCCTTCGGTGGTCCCGAGCAGCGACGGTCGCGGACTGGTCGCCGGGGAGCCGCTGACCCACCAGGGCCAGGCGGCCTCGGTCGTCCAGCACCTGGCCGGTGACCGCATCGCGCTGCGCCCGACGGTGGTGCCCTCGATCGCCGACAGCGCCGTAGCGGTGCTGGGGTCGGTGTTCGACAACCTGCGGGTCGGTACTCCGTGCGACCGGATCACCGTCGTGTGCCCGACGGTCTGGGGTGCGCGGGAGCGTGACGTCTTTGCCACCGCGGCAGCCGGATTCGCGCACGAGATCGCTTTCGAGGAGATCGCCCTCCGGGCGTCGGAGCTCGATCCGGCCACGCAGCGGAGCCGGCGCACCATCGTGATCGAAATCGGCCTGTTGTCGACCGCTGTCTCGGCGGTGACCTACGACCATCAGGGCACGCACATCGAAAGCTCCGAGTACGAGCCCACGCTCGGTGCCGACGATCTGCGCGACGACAGCCGCTCTATCGCGCTCGCCGAGCTGCTGCGCCGGGTGTCGCCGGGTGGCCAGGCCGACGTCGTCCAGATCTTCGGATCTTCGGATCCCGCGGTGCTCAGCCGCATCTCCGGGCTCGTGGAGGGTGTCTACGGCACCGACGCCCAGCTCAGTTCGTTCGCCGAACGGGATCTCTTCCGGGTGTCCTCGGGGACCTCCGACCGGCCCGTGGTCCCGTCGGCGCCCGAATGGATGGAGCCGTTGCGTGCCAGGGCCGCCGCCATCGAGCCGCGCAGCAGGACGCCCTGGTATCTCGCGGCGGCAGCCGCGGCGGTGGTGATCGGCATCGGCGCGGTGGTGGCGGTCGTGGCCGTGTCGAGCGGTGACCCGGATCCGGCGAGCACCGTCGCGGCGGCGACGCCGACCCCGAGTTTCTCCGCGACGTCGTCGGTGCCGCGGCCGACCACCACCGCGCGATCGACCACCGTCGCTCTCGGCAAACTCGAGTCCGGTGTTCCGGCGGGCTGGTCGCGGTCCGACGACCCCGGCCGCCTGATCCTGGTGTCGGACAACGGGACCCGAGGCCGCATCATCGTCACGCAGAAGCCGGTCGACGCGGGGGCGGGATACGACGAGGTCGCCGCCGACCTCGATGCCCAGATCGCCAGGAAGCCGGCGGGCACCGTCACCGCGGTCCAGCGCGACGTGGTGTTCGGAGGACGTCCCGGCCTGGCCTACGAGGAACGACCGGCCGACGGCTCGACGGTCCAGTGGCACGTGCTGATCGACCGAGGCACCCAGATCAGCGTGGGCTGCCAATATCCGGCCGGCGGGCGGGACGTGATCGTCCCCGCGTGCGAGGCGGTCACCGGCTCGGTACGCATCGCCCCCTGAGAGGGTCGGAGCCGGGCGCGGCGTGGCGGTTCGCCCAGCTCGCCGGTGGCCCGAACAAGACAACGGTGGCCGCAGGCGCGCCTCTCGCGAGGGCGCTGCGACCACCGTTGACTGCTCGGGCCGATCGTCGGAGCGACGATCAGAACAGGCCGGCGAGCGCGGTGTCGGTGGACTGCAGGTCCGAGTTACCGGTCGTCACGAGGGTACCGGCGCCCTCGAGGGTGGTGTTGAGCTGCTGCACGTGGGTGTTCCACTGCGCCTGCAGCTGCGTGAACGCGTCGTTCGCGTCACCCTTCCAGTTGTTGGTCACGAAGTCGGTGACCTTCTTGTGGAAGTCCTCGAGCTGGGTCATGATGCTGCGGGCCTCGGCAACGATGGCCTGCGCACCGGCCTCGACCTCGCCGAAGTTCGCTGTGATCCGGCTGGTGTCATTGGCAGCCATGTCGTACTCCTGTTCGTAGAGAGGGGTTGAGGCTCAGAGAGCGGGCAGGTCGAGGCTGGAGACCTGCGTCTTCACCTGCTGGGCGAAGTCGGTGTCCTGGTCCTCGTACTTCGAGCCGGCCTTGATCAGCTTCTCGGAGGTGTCGAGCAGCTTGTCGTTCAGCTTGTCGGCCTGGAAGTAGTAGCGCTCCATGAACGAGTCGAACGCGGCGCGCGCGTTACCACTCCAGGTCGCGGTGGTCTGGTCTTCCTTGGTCTTCAGCGCCTTGATCGCATTCAGGAGATCGGAGTGCTTCTGCGTGACCTCCTTGGCGAAGTCACCGATTGCCTGATTGCTCGCGTCGAGCTGTCCCGCCATGCCGGGGTCCTTTCGAGTTCGGTACGCGTCGCTGGCTGAGGCCAGTTCGGCCTGTTCACTGGGTTGGACGCCGGCCGGAGCCGATCGGTTCCATCCACTTGCCAGAAACTTCGGATGATTCGACCGAGGCCGCACTGCCACTGCCCGGGGTGGGCATCACGCGGTGTGGTCGGTACGCCGCCGGGACCGCGTCGCGCACGGTCCGACGTAGGCTTGCCCCTCCTTCCCCCCTTACTTCCGGCCCTCGCTTCGCACGGGCCGACTGCGGTTCACCATAGCGAAGTGATGTGCCGCCGCGCTATCGCATGCGCGCCATTCGACGCTAGGCGCTGTTGGCGAGCAGCGCGTACTGGGCGGCGGCGCGCTGCTGGGCATCCTGGATCTGCGTGCCCCACACGTGCGCGACATAGTTGCGGTAGCGCAGCACGCACGAGAAGTCACGGGAGTTGCTGCCCGGCCTCGGAATCTCGCCGCATCGGGTGTCCGGCAGCCCGGCGGGAGTCATTCCCGCGTCCGGCTTGTCCATGATCGCGGCCGACAGCTTCTCCGCCGCGGCGTCATCGCGGGTGCGGGTCAGGATCGCGCCCTCCAGCAACCGGCTCGTCGACGTGCCGAACGCCTGCGCGATGCCCTTCGAATAGGTCGTCGTGTATTCCGAATAGGCCTCGGAGAACGTGATGTATTCGGCACCCGCTTCCGCGTAGATCCGGCGCGCCCTCTCCCGGTCCGGCTGGAAGTGCAGGAAGCCGTTCAGCCGGTAGGTCGCCAGCGAGCCCACCGAGGGCACCCCGATCTTGTTCGGATTGAGGATGCGCTGCTTCATCCCCTCGGGGTCGAGGTCGAGGCGCATCACCTGTTCCTTGGTCAGCGGCGCGAGCTTGTCGAGTTCGGGGAACTGGGCCGCATAGGTCTTCTCCACCAGGGACGTGAGCAGTGCCAGATCTGCGCTCGCGGTCGAGGCGAAGACATTCACGACGTAGTTGCCGCGCGCCGCGGTCGAGCCGATCGTGGGCGTGCCGGGACGCCAGTGCGTATACGCCTCGGGGTATTTCGCCAGGGGCACGCGCTGATTCGTGTCGGCCGCCACCGCGAAGTCGGCGTCCTCGAACTCCCGCGCGGCGTTGGCCGCCGACCCGGCGTCCGGGAACTGCATGACGGTCACCGTGGTCAGGGTCGCGGAGGCGGGTACCTTCTGGTTCGGGATCGGCTCGACATCGCTGCTGCCCGACATCCAGCCGAACATCAGCCCGTTGCGCTCGGCGACCGCCACACCCTGATCGGAGAGCGCGTTCTTGACGTCGCCCGGCCGGGTGATCGATTGGATACCGGTGCCGTAGGCCAGTTTCGGATCGATCCGGTCGCCCAGGACGACGCTGTCGGCCAAGCGCGTCACCGCGAGACTGGTGCCGCTGCGCACGGAGTGGCCGTACTCGTAGTAGTCGCCCAGCGGCATGGTCGGGAATCGGCCGACATCGAGCTTGCGGACGTCGATCTCGCCGGGCGCGGCCGTGCCGGTGATGGTCTGGCCGCAGCCCGCGATACCCAGGGTCACCGCGGCGAGCGCGACGAAGCGCAACAGTCGAGTGTTCATGGTGGATCTCCCCGTCGTGTCGGATCAGCGCTTGGCCGTCAGCAGGATGTACTGCGCCGCGATCCGTTGCTGTGCGTCGGTCAGCTGGTTCGAGCTCGCCTCGATCACGTAGCGGTCGTACGCGAGGACGCACAGGTAGCGCGCCTTGAAACTGTCCTTCACCTTGGTCTCGACACACCGGGTTGTCGGCAGGTTCTTGGGCGCCTCGGCCGAGCGGATCTTGCGATTCAGGGCGGTGTGCGCGTCACGGATGAGCCGTGCGCCCTGGGCGTCCTTGGTCTGATACAGCGCTACCGCGTTGAATCCCAGCCACTCGAGCCCGGCCTGTTCGAACAGCGGGCGGTCCCGCGCCGGGTCGGTGGACAGGTGCGCGGCCGCGCGGCGGTCGTAGATGCCGGGAGGATTCTTCGCGTTCTCCCGGTCCTGGCGGAACAGCGTGTGGCTGAGTACGGCGTCGTGATCCATGTCGACATCGACCAGTTTGTCGACCGGCGTCGAGACGAAGTCCCGGGTGCGCGATTCGATCGCGCTCAGGCTCTTCTCGACGAGGGTGACCATGGCGGGCAGGTCGGTCGTGCCCACCTCGATCTTCGCGTTGTCCTTGACCACCGTGTAGGTCACGAGGTTCTTGGACGCGGCGAACGACAGGAGTTCCTGCTTGGCCGGATTCCAGAGCGCGTGCGCCCCTGGCCTGCCGGGGATGTCGACCGTCACGCTGCCGTCGACACGTTCGGCCCGGGCTCGGGCGAGCGCCTCGGCGGCCTGCGTCGCCGCCGCGTCGTCGGTGAAGATCAGCACCGTGTTCTGCAAGGTCTCGGCGATCAGGATGTCGGTGTGCGACATGCCCCAGCTGTAGAAGCCGGCCACGAAACCCGGTGCCGCGCGAGTGAAGACCTCGCTGTCCACGCCCACCGTGTAGATGCTCTCGACGAACCCGTAGATCTGCGCGGAGTCCGGGCCGGACTGCACGCGGAACCGCTCGTCGATCTCCACCGGGGTCGGCACGTAGCTGCCCAGCCGCTGGCCCTCGGTCAGGCGGGCGCGATCAGGGTTGGGCTTGCCGAGCTGCCGCGGCTGCGTCGGATAGTTGCCGACATCGAGGGTGGCGTTGTCCACCTGCGGGAACTGCTCGGGCGCCGCGGCCGACGACGCGTCCGGGTCGCCCCCGCACCCGGTCAACCCGATCGCCGCCGCGGCAAGGCCGACCGCCACGCACATGGCTGATTTGCGCATACATCCCCCTCCGAGATGGCCGATGCCAGTCGATCCACCCGGACGGCCCGGATCCCCCGGTTCCCCTCGCGATCGGTCTGACGGTTCTACGCCACGGGACAACTTAGCACCCCGCTACCGTCCGCAACCTCCTCGCGACGAGGAGGTATCGATCACTTGATCCGGTTCCGCAGGACCGGGATCAGCTTCTGCAACAGGACGGGGGAGGAGGACGGAGTCCAGTTGCGGAGGGCGCTCACGGTGGACGGGTCGTCGACGGGAATCACCGTCGCCCGAGACTGCGACAGCGTGCTCGGGATGCCGGTCAGCCCACCTCCGCCGGCCTTCTCGTCGCTGCGAACGGCCAGGATGTAGCTGCCTTCGGGCGCGCTGATCGTGCCGTAGATGTCCTCGACCGGACGCGGGGAGGTCTCGCCGTCCCGCTTCGCGTACGCGAGGTTGTAGGTGAAGCCGAGACTGTCGAGGAAGGTGGCCTGCTCCGAGCCGGTCAGATAGATCGACATCTTCCGGTCGGCCAGCACGTCGATCATCGTGATCGTCTTGCCCTCGAACGCCGGGTTGCCGCGTCGCGCGTCCTCCGCAGACGCGGGTACGGCCGGGGTGCTCGAGGGCGCCGCGGTCGGGTTCGAGCCGCCGTCGCCCGACCCGCTCGCCGCCCAGATGCCGATGCCCGCGGCGAGCGCGACCACCACCGCGGCCGCCGCGCCGATCAGTACCGCGCGCTTACGCTTCGGGGCGGAAGGCTGCTGGGTGGGGGAGGCGGTGTAGCCGGTGAACGCGCCGGTGGCGGTGGGGGTGACGGCCCTGGGGTCGGTCGGGGGGCGGTTGTTGTCGAAGACCTGGATCGGGTAGGTCGGGGACGTGTGGGTGATGACGGCGCCCGGGGTGAGCGCATTGGCGGCGGCGTCGTTGAACTCGCGGCAGGTGTTGAAGCGTTCGGCCGGGTTCTTGGCCATCGCCCTGGCGAAGAGGTGGTCGATCGCCGGCGGCAGGCCGGGGTTGACGCGGGTCGCCTGGGGCGGGGGCTCGTGCAGGTGGCCCATCATGACCAGGGCGGGCTGGGCGGCGGGGTACGGGTTCTGGCCGGTGAGCAGTTTGTAGAAGGAGCAGGCCAGGCTGTAGATGTCGGCGCGGTGGTCCAGGCTGGAGCCGTTGAGCTGCTCCGGCGGGGCGTAGGCGATCGTGGCCAGGAAGCTGCCGGTCTGGGTGAGTTCGGTGGCGTCGTCGGTGGACTTGGCGACGCCGAAGTCGGTGAGGAAGACGCGTTCGTCGTCGCTGTCGTCGACGGAGGACAGCAGGAAGTTGGCGGGCTTGATGTCGCGGTGCAGCAGGCCGCGCCGGTGGGCGTAGTCCAAGCCCTTGCCGACCTCGGTGGTGATGCGCAGGGCGCGCAGCGGGGTCATGGCGTGCGGGTCGCGGCTGAGTTCGGCGGCGGCGTCGGTCCCGTCGACGTACTGCATGGCGATCCACAGCTGGCCGTGTTCCTCGCCGCGGTTGTAGACCGACACGATGTTCGGATGATCCAGTCCGGCGGCGAGATTGGCTTCCCGCTCGAAGCGGGCGCGGAACTCGGGGTCACGGCTCAGTTCGGCGCTGAGCACCTTCAGCGCGTCCTTGCGCGGCAGGCTGGGATGCTTGGCCAGGTACACCGTACCCATGCCGCCCGCGCCGAGGACTCGCTCGATGCGGTACCCACCGACGATGGTGCCGGGGCTCATCGCCATGTTCCACGATCTCCTGACTCGGGGCCGGACCCGGCCCTGTTCCGGGCAGCAGCATAACGGACACGCCTCGTTCGGGTAGGTCCGGTGTCAGCGGCTGTTGGCGAGGATTGCATACTGTGCGGTTGCCCGTTGCTGAGCGTCCAGCAGCTGATCGCTGCTGACGATTCCCACGTACTCGCGGTAGGCGAGCATGCAGGTGAAGCGTTTCGTGGAGGACGCGTCGATGTTCTCGAAGCAGGTGGAGTCGGGCAGGTTCGGCGGGGCCGCGGCGGGCTTCAGGATGTCGGAGGTCACGAGGCGGTCCTTGACGGCCTGGTCCGCCGCGTGCTCGTCCGCGGTCCGGACCACGATGTTGCCGTAGGACATGGCGATCCGCTGGGCCTTCATCCGGGCGAACTGCTGCGCGGCGATGTCGATCGTGCCGGGGTAGCGGTCGCCGGCGTAGTGCAACAGCCCGTGCGGCCCGACCAGCGTGTGCATGCCGGACGCGTCCGGTGTCGGGATCTTGTCGGGGTTCAGCGTGCGATCGATGAGCTTTTCCGGATCCCAGGGCAGCGTCATCGATTCCTCGTCGGTGTAGGCCTTCGCCTTGCCGATCAGGTCGAGCTGCTTGTCGTAGGCCGTCTCCGCCAGCCTGCTGAGTCCGGCCTTGTCCGGGGTCGGGAGGGAGAGCTGGAACGCGATGACGAAGGGACCGTGCGGCATGATGGTGCGCAGAAACGGCGAAGTGGGCTGCCAGTACGACCTGGCGTTCGGGTATTTCGCCAGGGCGACGGTCTCGACCTTGTCCGGGTAGGTGGCGAAGTCGGCCTCCTGCAACTCCCGGGCCGCCGTGGCCGCCAGGTCGGCGTCGGGGAACTGCAGGACGGTGATCGTCGCGGTGGTCGAGTTCTGCTTGGACTTCATCGGCCACTGACCGAGGTCGTAGACGCCGTCGTTGGTGCTCGACCCCTTGCTGCTGAAGCCGTAGAGCAGCCGCCGGCTCTTCAGGATCGGCGTGATCCGCTTGTCCTCGCCCAGCGAGTACGGCGGCAAGCCGCTGGACACCCCGGTGGCCCGCTTTCCGTACTTCATCGCGGGATCGATGTCGTACGCGGTGACGACGAACTCCGCCAGGGTCATCGCCGCGACATCGTCCATCATGGTGAAGCCCGGTCGGTAGGGGTCGTCGTGGGCGCTGAACGGTTCGGTCGGGTAGCCGCCCGCGTCGAGTTTCCGGATATCGATCTCGCCGGGCTGCGGGGTACCCGCGACGGTGGAACCGCAGGCGGAGAGGAGCGCGGTCAGTACGAGGGCGGCCAGGGCGGAAGCGGTCTTTCTCATCGCGTGTCTCACTTCGCCTTCGTGAACAGGACGTACTGGGCGGCGATGCGCTGCTGGGCGTCGAGCAGCTGATGCGACCAGGCGTACGCGGCGTAACGGCCGTGGGACACCGTGCAGTAGAAGCGGATCGCGACCTTCTCGCGGCCGATGTACTCCTTACACAGGGCCGAGGGCAGATTCTTCGGTGACGCCGAACGGGTGAACTTCCGGCTCAGGCCGCCCATGTCGGTGCTCACCGCGCGTGCCGCCTCGGCATCGCGCGCGCGGTAGATGTCGGTGCCGTCCGTGGCGTACAGATCGATGCCTTTGTCGGCGATCATCGTGCCCAACTCGATGGGATTGGACACGAAATGGCGGGCGGTCCTGCCGTTGTACACGCCCGGTGGATTCAGCCACGAATCCTCCGTCGGCCGCTTGAGGGTGCGGCCGAGCATCCCGTCCCGGTCCCGGGGCAGCGTCATCAGCTGGTCGACCGGGGTCGGCCGGAACTGGGCCAGAGCTGGGACGACGGTGTCCAGGCTCTTCTTCGTCAGATCGAGCAACGCCTGCTTGTCGACCTTCTCCAGCCAGATCTTGAGATAGTCGTAGATCCAGGTGTAGATGACGAGATTGCCGGTGGCGTACCAGGATCCGATCGATTGTTCCTGCGGTTGCCAGTGCGCTTTCGCCGCGGGATATCCGGGAATCTCGATCGGCTCGTTCCGCGTGTTGAACTCGGCGTCGCTGCGCTCGAGCGCGGCGGCCGCGGCGGTCGCCTTCGCGCTGTCGGGGAAGAGCATGACCGCGTTCACCAGGTCGATGCCGAGATTTCCCTTGTCGGTGCCGCCGGTGCTGACGAAACCGCCGATGAAATCGGGGGCGACCTCGCGGAACCTGCCGACCTCCATGATCTTGCCGAGGGAAGCCTCCGGGTCGAGGAAGACGGTCGCGATCGAGGGATTGGCCGTGACGAATCGGGGATCGATGTCGGCCGGGGTCGGGACGTAGTCGCCCAGTCGTTCGGCCTCGATGAACCGGGCCTGATCCTGATTCGCGACGAGCCCGATGTCGCGGATCTCGGTCGAGTAGTTGCCGACGTCGAGCGTGCTGACATCGACCACCGGCTCGGGTGCGGCAGGACTGCCGTCGCTCGAATCGCAGGAGGTCACGCCGGCCACCAGCAGGACGGCGGCCACCACGGCGGCGACGTGCCTCCCCCTCGCGTGCGTCTTCATCTCCAGTGGTCCCTCCCCAGAACGATGCCAACGGCGGCATCCTACGCACCCGTTCGGGTCGTTGCCCACCCTCATCATCTGCGGCCCGGGTCATCCCGCGGGCCCGGGACCAGCGGCGGCCGGTGAGGAAGACCTCGGACGAGGTCCGCGATCACAAACTGTTGGCCAGGAGGGCGTACTGGGCGGTGATCTTCTGGCGGACGTCGGGCTCGGTGTCGCTGGAGGCGATACCGAGGTAGCGCTTGTACGCGACGTAGCAGCGGTATTTGTATTCCTTCTTGCTGTCGCCGGAGGAATTGAGCTGCAGGCATTTCGCGGTGGGGACGTCGTTGGGCGCCGAGATGGCGTCGTAGTGGGCGGAGTCGTCGATGAGGCCCTTCATGAGGGTCTCGGCGGCGGACTGGTCGCGGACCCGGGTGACCGAACCGGCCTCGACCAGGGCGACCAGGTCGGCGCCGGTCTCGGTGACCAGGCGGCGGCGGGCGGCCTCGTCGTCGGAATTGTTGATCATGTGCCGGGTGCCGTAGACGGCGAACGTGTTGGCGTTGGGTGCCTGGGCGCCGCGGTCGGCGACGACGGCGCGGGCCAGCAGGCGGTCGGTGTCGACGGGGAGGGCGTCGAGTTCGTTCATGGGGGTGGGCTCGAAGCGGTCGAGCACGGGCAGGGCGGCGGCGAAGGTCTTGTCGACCCAGGCGGTGAGGTCGGCCGCGTCGGCGGTGGGGCGCTGGATGAACAGCGAGATCACGAAGTCCTTCCTGGCCAGGAAGGCGCCGATGGTCGGCACGGTGGGGCGCCAGTGCACGTAGGCATCGGGGTATTTCGTGGAGGCCAGTTTGCGGTTGTCGGGGGAGACGGCGATGTCGACGTCCTCGAGTTCGCGGGCGGCCAGGGTGGCCGAGGCCGCGTCGGGGAAGCGCAGGACGGCCGTGGTGATCGCGGTGGCCTTCGGGTCGGGGCGGCTCTGACCGGCGGGATCGGGCTTGTCCGCGCCGAGGGCGGCGTAACCGGTGACCAGCTTGCGGTTCTCCAGCACGGGCTTGGACACGTTGGCGACGAAGTCGAGCGCCCGGTCCACGTCCGGGATCACCGTGCCGCCGCGACCGTAGATCAGCGACGGGTCGATCTCGACCGAGGGCACGACCGCCTCGGCCATCCGGGTGCCCTCGACCAGGGCGCTCGCGCTGCCCGCGGTCTCGGTGTAGGTGTGGGCGTCGACGGGGTAGCGGCCGACCTCGAGGGTGCGCACGTCGGGCTCGCCCGCCACGGGGGTGCCCGAGACCGCGCAGGCGGCGAGTGTCGCGGCGAGTGCGGCCGTGCAGAACGCGGCCGTGATGCGGCGGATGCGGAGCTTCGTGTGCTGGATCATGGTGCGGCCCCTCGGTTTCCTCCCACGTTATGCACCGAAGTTACCGGAAGAGAGGCGGGCAGCGCGTCGTTGCGCGCCGGATTGCCATAGTCTGGATGTCATGGCGACGACCCCACGCAATGGCTCCGGTGGAGGCCGATACCGGTGAGGGATCGGCAGGTCGAGGTTGTCGCGGGCAGCCACGTCGTCGCCCGCGTCGCCGGGGCGGTGATCGTGGTGGCCCACCGTGGACGCGGCAGGCTGACCGCCGAGGAACCGGCCGCGATCGCGGCGGAATCGCTGGCCGAGCTCGTCGGCGCCGCCGCCGAGCGCGAGCCGGGCGGCCCGGGCGCGCTGATCGCCCGCGAGGCCACCCGCTGGCTCATGAAGCACGCCGAACAGATCTCGCCCGGCACCCCGATCGATTTCGGCGTGCTGTCGGCCGCCGAGAACGGTGGGGTGGCGATCTTCCTGCACGGCGCGGTCACGGCCGTGCTGGTGGGGGAGCAGGGCCAGGAGCGTTATCGCGGCAGCGACGCGGCGTTCACCGTCGACCGGGTGGCCTCGGTGCCGGCCACCGCGGTCGCGTTGTTCGTCGACGACGGCAAGGGCCGGGTGCCGGAGGTGCCCACCGAGCGGGGCATCGGCTGGCTGGTCGAGGGGCTCGCGCAGGCGGGCGGGGCCGTGGTGTGGTCCGACGGCGCGCGTCGCGGCCGTGGCGCGCCCGCCCTCGCGGCGGACCGGGCGCCGATGCCGCCGACGGCGCGGATCGATCCGGAACCGCGCGCCGCCCAGGGTGGTTCGCGCCCGCTCGCGCCGCCGGTCACCGGCGCGGTGCCCGCCACCTCGATGATGGACGCGGTCACCGACGCGAACGTGCCGCCGTTCGAGGGGGGAAGGCCGCGCCCGGCCACCCCCGATGACGACGACGAACCGACCTGGGGCGGTCCCGACGCGAACCTCGGCAACGGCCCGGGGATCGACTACCGCCGCGGCCCGGGCACCGGCGCCGAACATCGGGTGGCCGGGCCGGCCGTGAGCGGGGCGCGGGCCGCCGAGGCGGGTAGGCCGCCCGGCCACCGCACGGGACAGGAACGTCCCGTGGTCCGCCCTGGCACCGGCGCGGAGAACCCGGTGGTGCGGCCCGCCGCGACCGGGCCCGGCCACCCGGTCGTCGGCCCCGGCTCCACCGGCGCCGACCACCCGACCGTCGGCCCCGGCACCGGGCCCGGCCACCCGCTCGCCGCGGGCGGGCCCGCCGCGCACGAGGCCGAAACCCGCCTCAGCGGAACCAATCCGGCGCCCGAACCGGACCCGAGCCTGCAGCGCAGGCTGGAGGCCACCGCCCGCACGACCCCGCTGACGGTGCGGGTCATGGGCTTCAAGTGCGCCCGCGCCCATCCGAGCGATCCGCGCTCGGCGTTCTGCACGGTCTGCGGGATGCCGGTCGACCAGACCCAGTCGCTCATCGAGGTCGTCCGGCCGCCGCTCGGCATGCTCGTCCTCGACGACGGCATGACCTATCTCCTGGCCGCCGACGCGGTCATCGGCCGCGACCCCGAGCACTCCGAGGCCGCCCAGCGCGGGCTGGTGCCGCTGCGGGTCGACGACTCCTCCGGCGGGATGTCGCGCGCGCACGCGGAGGTGCACCTGGTCAACTGGGACGTCACCGTCGTCGACCGCGGTTCCACCAACGGCACCCGCACCCGCCACCCCGGCTACCGGGACTGGATCCGGCTCACGCCGAACCAGCCGATCACCCTGGTGCCCGGCACCGAGGTCATGATCGGCAACCGCGTGCTGCGGTTCGAACCGGCCGCGCCACCGCCGTTCGGCTGATCAGCTGTAGCGGCTGGTGCAGGTCGTCTCGCCGTTCAGCACGCCCGCCCGGAACGCGTCGACGCGGGAGAAGCCGCTGGGGACCGTCTTGCCCTGGGTGTCGCTGGCGGCGAGGCCGTCGGTGAGCAGGCCGGAGACCGCCTCGTCGAGGTCGCCCGCGGAGAGCTGGATGTCGCCCGCGGAGGCCGGACGGCCCGGCTGGGCGAGCTTGCCGGTGATGACACCGGACAGGCAGGCCGCGCGCAGCCCGGTCTTCGGCCCGACCAGGCTCTGGCCTTTGGCGTGCTGCACGGCGAGCGCGTAGCGGGAGATGAAGACGACGTAGCCGTTGTAGTCGCCGGACACCTTCACCGGGATCGGGCCGTCGTCGTCGGTGTCGGCGGCGCCGCGCCGGGCCAGGCCGAAGACGTCGGTGGCGATGGTGTTGCGCTCCGGGCAGTAGGTCACCGGCTCGGTGGTGGCGCCGTCGGCGCAGGTGAGCCGCGCGCCCGAGTACTGGAACTCGGGCGGGGTCGACAGCGGGAGCACGCTCTCGAGCGCCTTGCTGAGCTCGACCAGGTTCTCCTTGCTGATGGGGTACTCGCCGCGGTTGTGGTCGCCGGAGAAGCTCTGCGGCAGGTTGCCGCGGCGCGAGGTGATCTCCTCCATATCGATGGCCTTGCACACGCGAGGGCCGTCGGTGAAGCCGATCTGTACCGCGGTCACCCGCTCGAACGCCGACCCGTGCACGCTCTCGGGATCGTCGGGGTCGTCGTCGCGGATCGAGACCGTGGCGGCGAGGACCGAATTCAGCCCGTCGGAGGTGTTGATGGTGAAGTGCTTGGACCTGCCCTCGGCGACGTGCCGGATGAACGCGCCGGCGAAGCAGTCGGCCTGCTGTTCCTTGACCAGCACCTTGGTCTTGGCGGTCACGATGTCGGTCATGGTCTGGATCGCGTGGCCGTATTCGTGTGCCAGCACCATCACCACCGACATCTTCCCGAAGGTGTCGCTCATGGTGGGCAGCAGCATGGTGCGGTCCCAGCCGATGGAGTTGTCCGACCGGCAGTAGGCGGCGTTGACCAGGTGGTAGGTGGTCTCCTTGCAGAACTCGACGGCCTGGCCGCGCGGTGCCCTGGCATCCCAGGAGATCAGCTTCTCCACCGGATCGAACGTCGCGCCGGGGAACTCGGTGGGGAAGACGCCGCGCCAGTAGTCCTGGATGTCGTCGACCGCGTTGAGGGCCAGCGCGTCGACGTCGCCGCCGTCGCCGTTGGTGGCCGTGAGGCTGCTGTCGGGCACGCCCTCGCGGGGCCCGTTGGGGCCGCCGGTGGTCGGCAGGCCCCCGACCTGGAAGGGATTGTCGTAGACCGAGACCGCGTGACCGTCGACGATCCGGGTGCACCCCGAGAGCAGCAGCGCGCAGAGCGCGGCGGCGATCGCAACGAGCACTTGCGGTTTCGGCATGTGTCCCCCATGGTCGGCCGGATTCTGCGCAGGTCGATCACCCGATCGGTCTTCGAGCCGTCTCGGGGGCGCCGCCGATGTCCGGGTTATGGCATAGTATCCGCTCCATGTCTTCACCGGGGGCGCAGACCATCACCGTGCGCCATGATGGAACCGAACGAGTATTCGAAGCGGGCCAGCAGGTCACCATGGGGCGCGCACCGGAGGTCACGCTGTTCGTCGACAGCCCTCTCGTGTCGCGGGTGCATGCCACGCTGCGCTTCCAGAACGGCGCCTGGATACTGGCCGACAACGGCAGTACCAACGGGGTATTCGTCGACGCGCGCCGGCTGAGTCAGCCGGTGTCCATCGATCGGCCCACGCAGGTGCGTCTCGGTGACGCCATCAGTGGGCCGTTGTTGCATCTGGTGCCCAACGCCCCCGCCCGGCACGCGGCTCCCATGCACGCGCCGCCCACCCATCAGATACATCAGCAACGCGCGCCACAGCCCCCGCCGCAGGCGCCGCCCTCGCGCCCGCAGTACCAGCAGTTCCAGCCGCCGCCGCAGTCGCGGCCCAATCCCTATGTGGGCGCACAGGCGCCGCGCAACCAGGTGCCGTCGGCGCCGGTGCCTGCGCAGGACCCCATCAACATGACCCGCCGCGCGGACTCGGCCATGCTGCCGCCCGTGCGGATGTCGCAGTCGAGCGAGCCGGTGGCCCGCGCCGACCGCATCCCGCCGGGCGGCCTGAGCATCGGCCGTACCACCGACAACCAGATCGTGGTCAACGACCCGCTGGCCTCGCGCAAGCACGCGCGCCTCGTCGCGGCCAGCGAGGGCCTGGTCATCGAGGACCTGGGGTCGGCCAACGGCACCTTCGTCAACGGCCACCGCCAGCAGCGCGTCGTGCTGCGCGAACGCGACATCGTCACCATCGCCAACGTCGACTTCGTCGTCGCGCAGGGCGCGCTGGTGCACCGGCAGAAGCCGGTCGCCGAACTGGGCCTGAACGTGCACGGCGTCGGCTTCACCGTCGAGGGCAACAAGCAGCTGCTCGTCGATGTGAACATGGCGGCGGGCCGTGGCACGCTCACCGCGCTCATCGGCCCGTCGGGCGCGGGCAAGTCGACGCTGTCGAAGCTGATCGCGGGCACCACCCAGCCCTCGGGCGGCGTGGTCACCTTCGAGGGCCGCAACCTGCACGCCGAGTACGAGGCGCTGCGCTCCCGTATCGGCATGGTCCCGCAGGACGACGTGCTGCACCGCCAGCTCACCGTCCGCCAGGCCCTCGGCTTCGCCGCCGAACTGCGCCTGCCCCCGGACACCACCAAGGAGGACCGCAAGAAGGTCATCGACGGCGTGCTCTCCGAGCTCTCGCTCACCGAGCACGCCGAGACCCGGGTGGACCGGCTCTCGGGCGGTCAACGCAAACGCGCCTCGGTGGCGATGGAACTGCTGACCGGCCCGTCGCTGCTGATCCTGGACGAGCCGACCTCCGGCCTCGACCCGGCGCTGGATCGCCAGGTCATGGTGATGCTGCGCGAGCTCGCCGACGCGGGCCGCGTGGTCATCGTGGTCACCCACTCGGTGGCCTGCCTCGACATGTGCGACCAGGTCGTCCTGCTCGCCCCCGGCGGCAAGACCGCGTTCTGCGGCAACCCGGGCGGGGTCGGCGCGGCGATGGGCACCAGCGACTGGGCGGAGATCTTCGCCAAGGTCGCGGCCAACCCCGACCAGGCCTTCGCGGCCTATCGCGCCCGCCAGGCGCACATCCCGCCACCGCCGCCACCGGCGCCGCGACCGCGCGGCAACGTCGGCGCGCCGCCGCAGTCGAGCGGGCTGAAACAGTTCTCCACCCTGGCCCGCAGGCAGTTGCGGCTCATCCTCGCCGACCGCGGCTACCTGATCTTCCTCGTGGTGCTGCCGTTCATCCTCGGTGGCCTCACCCTGGTCGTCCCGGGCAGCAACGGTTTCGCCATGGGCGCCTTCGAGCAGGTCGCCGGGCCCAACGGGACGACGCTGTTCGTGCCCTCCGGCGGCAGCGAGACCCAGCAGCTTCTGGTGGTGCTCGTCCTCGGCGCCTGCTTCATGGGCGCGACGCTGACCGTGCGCGACCTGGTCGGCGAGCGGTCGATCTTCCAGCGCGAACGCGCGGTCGGCCTGTCGCCCGCGGCCTATCTGATGGCCAAGGTCGTGGTGTTCAGCGTGACCGCGTTCCTGCAGACCGCCGTGATGATCGGGCTGACCCTGCTGTTCAAGAACCCGCCCGGCGCGGGTGCGCTCATCCCGAACGGCAGCATCGAGCTGTACCTGGACATCGCGCTGACCGCGGTGGCGTGCGTGGTGCTCGGCCTGCTGCTGTCGAGCCTGGCCAAGTCCAGCGAGCAGGTCATGCCGATGCTGGTGGTGATGATCATGGCCCAGCTGGTGATGGCGGGCGGCCTGATCCCGGTGACCGGCCGGGTCGGCCTCGAGCAGGTCTCGTATCTGTTCCCGTCACGGTGGGGTTTCGCGGCCAGCGCGTCGACGGTCAACCTGCGCGAACTGTTCGCCGGGGCACAGGAGGATCCGCTGTGGTGGCATACGCCGGTGTTCTGGTGGCTGCTCGACACCGGCATGCTGCTGGTGATCAGCGCCGTCCTGGTGGCGGTCACCTGGTCGCGGCTGCGGCTGAGGAAGTCGGCGTCGTGAGTTCTCGACGGCCGCCGCGCACGCCGCGCGCCGACCGGGCACACTTGAGCCTGTGACTGTTCGAGTTGGGGCCCTGCATCTGGGTTGGGATGTGGTGTCGGTGGCCGCGGGCGGCGGTGGCACGCCGATCCGCCCGGTCCAGGTGGAGGGCACCTACACCCCACCCGCCTACCTGCTCGCCGACGCGTCGGGGCGGCTGCACACCGCCGGGGTCGACCGGCAGCGGCCGGACCTCGGCATGGCCATCGCGGACGTCCGCGACATCCTCGGGCATCCGCAGATCGTGATCGCCGGCGCCACCTGGCCCGCCGAACTGGTCTTCCGGGCGCGGCTCTACAACCCGCTGGCCGCCGTCGGCCAGCACCTGCGCGGGAAACCCGACCTGGTCGCGCTGCCCTATCCGGACGACTGGCCGGACGAGAAGGTCGAGCTGTACGCGGCCCTGGTCGAGCAGCTCGACGTGGTGGTCGAGCCGTTGCCCGAGAGCATCGCGCTCTCGGGATACGTGCGCGCGCTCGGCCTCGTCCGCCCGCCCGACGAGCGCAACAGCCAGGGCGTCGGCGCGACCGGCATCTACTCCGACGGCCGCAGCATGCTGATCGTCGCGGTGCACGGCGACGACGAGCAGCCCACCGAGTCGGTCGACGTCACCATCGGCGCCGACGCGCTGCGCGACGCGCGATCGGCCGACAACGTGGTCATCGAGGCCATGGCGGCGGCCCGCTCGATCGGCGCGGACACCTCGACGGTGCTGCTGGCGGGCAACGTCAGCTTCAACGACGCCCTGCGTCTGGCCTTCCAGAACCATCTCGGCCAGCGCCTGCACGTGGCCGACCACCCGATGCACGCGCTGGTGCTCGG